>NZ_JBNDMO010000037.1:0-43418 GCF_050436625.1 Paraburkholderia sp. GAS334
AGTGCGGATTGCCCGTGTGAAAGTAGGTAATCGTCAGGCTCCCCAGCAGCAACAGAAACCCCACCCCACAAAGGTGGGGTTTCTGCGTTTACCGCAATCACTTATAAGTGAGAGCTAGTGGGTTTGGAACAGTCAAGCGGAGCTTGACATTGAGATGTTGTTCCCCCATAATCATCAGTTCTCTGCGGAGGGGTGCCCGAGTGGCTAAAGGGGGCAGACTGTAAATCTGTTGGCTTACGCCTACGTTGGTTCGAATCCAACCTCCTCCACCAGAATGCAAGTTGAAGCAGTAGGGAATCGATGGGCCCGTGCGGGTGTAGCTCAATGGTAGAGCAGAAGCCTTCCAAGCTTACGACGAGGGTTCGATTCCCTTCACCCGCTCCAGCACGAAGTAGCGCCCATGTGGCTCAGTGGTAGAGCACTCCCTTGGTAAGGGAGAGGTCGGCAGTTCGATCCTGCCCATGGGCACCAGCAGTAACCAGTGATTGTTTGCGCGCGGCGCAACGTACGGAAAAATCCTCTTAGGAGTCGAAAATGGCCAAAGGCAAGTTTGAGCGGACCAAGCCGCACGTGAACGTCGGCACGATCGGTCACGTTGACCACGGCAAGACCACGCTGACGGCAGCGATCACGACGGTGCTGACCAAGAAGTTTGGCGGCGAAGCAAAGGCGTATGACCAGATCGACGCGGCGCCGGAAGAAAAGGCACGTGGTATCACGATCAACACGGCGCACGTGGAATACGAAACGGCGAACCGCCACTACGCTCACGTCGACTGCCCGGGCCACGCTGACTATGTGAAGAACATGATCACGGGTGCAGCGCAGATGGACGGTGCGATCCTGGTGTGCTCGGCAGCCGACGGCCCGATGCCGCAAACGCGTGAGCACATCCTGCTGGCGCGCCAGGTCGGTGTGCCGTACATCATCGTGTTCCTGAACAAGTGCGACATGGTGGACGACGCCGAGCTGCTCGAGCTGGTGGAAATGGAAGTGCGCGAGCTTCTGTCGAAGTACGACTTCCCGGGCGACGACACGCCGATCATCAAGGGTTCGGCCAAGCTGGCGCTGGAAGGCGACACGGGCGAGCTCGGTGAAGTGGCGATCATGAACCTGGCCGACGCGCTGGATACGTACATCCCGACGCCGGAGCGTGCGGTGGATGGCGCGTTCCTGATGCCGGTGGAAGACGTGTTCTCGATCTCGGGTCGTGGCACGGTGGTGACGGGTCGCGTTGAGCGCGGCGTGGTCAAGGTCGGTGAGGAAATCGAAATTGTCGGTATCAAGCCGACGGTGAAGACGACCTGCACGGGCGTGGAAATGTTCCGCAAGCTGCTTGACCAGGGTCAGGCGGGCGACAACGTCGGTATCCTGCTGCGCGGCACGAAGCGTGAAGACGTGGAGCGTGGCCAGGTGCTGGCCAAGCCGGGTTCGATCAACCCGCACACGCACTTCACGGCTGAAGTGTACGTGCTGAGCAAGGACGAAGGCGGTCGCCATACGCCGTTCTTCAACAACTATCGCCCGCAGTTCTACTTCCGTACGACGGACGTGACGGGTTCGATCGAGTTGCCGAAGGACAAGGAAATGGTGATGCCGGGCGACAACGTGTCGATCACGGTGAAGCTGATCAACCCGATCGCGATGGAAGAAGGTCTGCGCTTCGCCATCCGTGAAGGTGGTCGTACCGTCGGCGCCGGTGTCGTTGCCAAGATCCTCGAGTAAGCCAGCTAGTTCTCGTTGATCTGTTGCTTTCGGGGTTGGCGATGCCGTCAACCCCAAAATGGTTTAGGGGTATAGCTCAACTGGCAGAGCGTCGGTCTCCAAAACCGAAGGTTGGGGGTTCGATTCCCTCTGCCCCTGCCAAATTCTCGCGCGATGTGTGGCGCACATTAAGGTGTTATGGCGAATCCTTCCGTCGAAACTGTAAATACTTCTGGCGACAGGCTGATGTTGGTCGCCGGCGTATTGCTGGTCTTGGCCGGGTTCGTGGGGTTCTTCTGGCTAAGTGGCCAGGAATGGTACATCCGCGGAGCGGCCTTGGCTGTTGGCGCTATCGCAGGTGTCGCAGTCGGTCTTGTCTCTGCCCCCGGTAAGGGTTTCATCGCCTTCGCCAAGGACTCGTACAAGGAAGTCCGCAAGGTCGTCTGGCCGACTCGTAAAGAGGCGACGCAAACGACGCTGGTGGTTTTCGGTTTTGTGCTCGTCATGGCGCTGTTTCTCTGGATGAGTGATAAATCCATTGAATGGGCGATTTTCTCGGTGATTCTGGGTTGGAAATGATATGAGCGATACGCCGGCATCCCCGAGTGGTAAACGTTGGTACGTCGTGCACGCCTACTCCGGAATGGAAAAGAGCGTGCAACGTGCGCTTCAGGAGCGCATCGATCGTGCTGGCATGCAGGACAAATTCGGTCAGATCCTGGTCCCGACCGAAGAAGTTGTTGAAGTTAAGGGCGGCCACAAGTCTGTGACCGAGCGTCGTTTCTTTCCGGGCTACGTGCTCGTCGAGATGGAAATGACCGATGAAACGTGGCATCTGGTGAAAAATACCGCGAAGGTGACCGGTTTCGTGGGTGGCGCACGTAACCGTCCGAGCCCGATTTCCCCGCGGGAAGTCGAGAAAATCATGTCGCAGATGCAGGAGGGTGTGGAGAAGCCGCGCCCGAAGACCCTGTTTGAAGTCGGCGAGATGGTTCGTGTAAAGGATGGCCCGTTCACAGATTTCAACGGCAGCGTCGAAGAAGTGAATTACGAAAAGTCGCGCGTCCGTGTTTCCGTCACGATCTTCGGGCGGGCAACGCCGGTTGAGCTTGAGTTCGGTCAAGTCGAAAAGCTGTAATCCAGATTCCGCGGACCGAGCCATTTGGCGCGGTCCGTATTTCGCGCTTACGGTCCGCGTAATGGCCGTTGAGGAGCGCAAGTAACCTGATTTTCGGCGAAAGCGCGCTACTACTCACATGAACGCTCACGCGTTCCAACGAGGTTTTCAAAATGGCAAAGAAAATCATCGGCTTTATCAAGCTGCAGATTCCTGCAGGTAAAGCCAACCCGTCGCCGCCGGTCGGTCCGGCACTGGGTCAGCGTGGTCTGAACATTATGGAGTTCTGCAAGGCGTTTAACGCGCAGACTCAAGCAATGGAACCGGGTCTGCCGATTCCGGTCGTGATTACTGCGTTCGCGGACAAGAGCTTCACGTTCGTCCTGAAGACGCCGCCGGCTACGGTTCTGATCAAGAAGGCAGCGAAGATCGACAAGGGTTCGGCCAAGCCGCACACCGACAAGGTCGGCAAGATCACGCGTGCTCAAGCTGAAGACATCGCCAAGACCAAGATGCCGGATCTTACGGCAGCTGATCTTGACGCAGCGGTCCGCACGATCGCTGGTAGCGCCCGCTCGATGGGCATCACCGTGGAGGGCGTGTAAATGGCCAAGCTTTCGAAGCGTCTGCAAGCATTTGCAGCCAAGGTTGATCGTCAGAAGCTGTACGCAATCGACGAAGCCCTGTCGCTCGTTAAGGAATGCGCAAGCGCCAAGTTCGATGAGTCGATCGACGTCGCTGTGCAACTCGGTATCGATGCGAAGAAGTCGGACCAGGTCGTTCGCGGCTCGGTGGTTCTGCCGGCAGGCACCGGTAAGTCGGTTCGCGTCGCTGTATTCGCGCAGGGCGAAAAGGCTGAGCAAGCTCGTGCGGCCGGCGCAGAAATCGTTGGTATGGAAGACCTGGCTGAGCAGGTCAAGGCCGGTAACCTGAACTTCGACATCGTGATCGCTTCGCCGGACACGATGCGCGTTGTCGGTACGCTCGGTCAGATCCTCGGCCCGCGTGGCCTCATGCCGAACCCGAAGGTCGGCACGGTGACGCCGGACGTGGCAACCGCCGTGAAGAACGCGAAGGCTGGTCAAGTCCAGTTCCGCGTCGACAAGGCCGGTATCATCCACGCGACGATCGGCCGTGCTTCGTTCGAGCCGACGGCTCTGCGCAGCAACCTGAACGCGCTTGTCGAGGCACTGCAAAAGGCCAAGCCGGCCACGAGCAAGGGCGTTTACCTGCGTAAGGTCGCGCTGTCGAGCACGATGGGCGTGGGTGTCCGCGTCGATCAGGCATCGCTCGCAGCGCAGTAAAGAATTCTTCCGCTGCGGCGCAAGCTGCAGCGGTTTTATGGGCTTTGGGCGGTCGTGAGATGGCAGTGCGCATCGAACGGCCGGTTATCAAAGACCGTTGGCGGGATCGCAGCAGGCAGGCGTTCCCTTAATGTAAAGCCAACGCAGATGGCGAACCCGAAATAGTTTTGTAGTGGTGACGCCGGTTGTCGTCCGCTGTGGTGCGGACACCCAACTGGCTGAAATACTCCTGACACGTCGGACGCCGTTGTTGAACGCGGTACACAAGGCAACCGCCACGTGTATCGAATCTGGAGGCTAACCGTGCCACTCAACAAAGAAAGTAAGCAGGCCGTCGTCGCTGAGGTTTCCGCGCAAGTCGCGAAAGCCCAGACCGTCGTTCTGGCTGAGTATCGTGGGATTGCGGTTGGCGATCTGACCAAGCTGCGCGCGAAAGCGCGCGAGCAACAGGTGTACCTGCGCGTGTTGAAAAACACGCTGGCGCGTCGCGCTGTCGAAGGTACCCCGTTCGCTCCGCTGGCAGAGCAGATGACTGGCCCGCTGATCTACGGCATCTCGGAAGATGCGATTGCTGCTGCGAAGGTCGTCAATGACTTCGCGAAGAGCAATGACAAGTTGATCATCAAGGCTGGTTCTTTTGACGGCAACGTAATGGACAAGGCTGGCGTGCAAGCGCTCGCCAACATCCCGAGCCGCGAAGAACTGCTCTCCAAGCTGCTGTACGTTATGCAAGCACCTGTTTCTGGCTTCGCGCGCGCTCTGGCCGCGCTGGCAGAAAAGAAACAAGGCGAAGCGGCTTAACGCATTTCAGTTGGGCGTAACTGATCGCTGGCTGTATCCGAATTCAATTTAGGAGTATTTCAAATGGCAATCGCAAAAGATGACATCCTCGAAGCCGTAAGCTCGATGTCGGTTCTGGAACTGAACGAACTGGTCAAGGCGTTCGAAGAAAAGTTTGGCGTGTCGGCAGCTGCTGTTGCAGTGGCAGGCCCGGCAGGCGGCGGCGCTGGCGCTGCTGCAGCTGAAGAGCAAACCGAATTCACGGTCAACCTGACGGAAGTCGGCGCGAACAAGGTTTCGGTCATTAAGGCTGTTCGCGAACTGACGGGTCTCGGCCTGAAGGAAGCGAAGGACCTGGTCGACGGTGCACCGAAGCCTGTGAAGGAAGCGGTACCGAAGGCTGCAGCTGAAGAAGCCAAGAAGAAGCTGGAAGAAGCCGGCGCGAAGGCTGAAATCAAGTAAGTTTCAGCGCGCTGTGCGAAGGCTGGCGGTTTTCCACCGCCGGCCTTTTTGTGCTTTGTGGGGACAAAGTTTGAGCCGGAGGTTTCCGGTAAGAACGCGGCCCCAGAAGCCAAAGAAAATCGCCTTTCGGTAACGTTGACCGGCGTTTTTCTTTGTCTTCTGAAGCGACTGCAGAAGGCAAGTTTGGTCGGGTAGCGGGCAACACAGGCATCCGCTGCCGTCAGCCAGCGGTTGGTAGCGGCCAACCACCAAGCTTTCAGGCTCGTTCAAGCCATCATCGGACGGCCATCGGGTCTCAGTCGGTGAACACTCGGGTTGTCTCATCAAGGTATCCTGCCTCGACAACAATGCCCGCCGTGATTCGGAGATCGTATGCAATATTCCTTCACCGAGAAGAAGCGTATTCGCAAGAGTTTTGCGAAGCGCCCCATCGTTCACCAGGTTCCTTTCCTGCTGGCTACCCAGCTTGAATCATTCAGCACGTTTCTGCAAGCTGACACGTCGTCGACGCAACGCAAACCGGAAGGTCTGCAAGCTGCGTTCACGTCGGTTTTCCCCATTGTTTCCCATAACGGTTTCGCTCGTCTGGAGTTCGTCAGCTACATGCTGTCGCCGCCGGCATTCAACATCAAGGAATGTCAGCAGCGCGGTTTGACGTACTGCTCGGCCCTGCGCGCGAAAGTGCGTCTGGTGCTGCTCGACAAGGAGTCGCCGAGCAAGCCGGTCGTCAAGGAAGTGAAGGAACAGGAAGTGTACATGGGCGAAATTCCGCTCATGACGCCGACGGGTTCGTTCGTCATCAACGGCACGGAGCGCGTGATCGTTTCGCAGCTGCACCGTTCGCCGGGCGTGTTCTTCGAACACGACAAGGGCAAGACGCATAGCTCGGGCAAGCTGCTGTTCTCGGCACGTATCATTCCTTACCGTGGCTCGTGGCTCGATTTCGAGTTCGACCCGAAGGACGTGCTGTACTTCCGCGTCGACCGTCGCCGCAAGATGCCAGTCACGATCCTGCTGAAGGCCATCGGCCTGACGCCGGAACAGATCCTCGCGAACTTCTTCGTGTTCGACAATTTCACGCTGATGCCGGAAGGCGCGCAGATGGAATTCGTGCCGGAGCGTCTGCGCGGTGAAGTCGCACGCTTCGACATTTCGGATCGTGACGGCAACGTGATTGTCCAGAAGGACAAGCGGATTAACGCCAAGCACATTCGCGACCTCGAAAACGCGAAGACGAAGTTCATTTCGGTTCCCGAAGACTATCTGCTCGGCCGCACGCTGGCGAAAAATGTTGTCGATGGCGAAACCGGTGAAGTTATCGCTAACGCGAACGACGAAATCACCGAAACCGTGCTCGAAAAGCTGCGCGAATCGAAGGTGAAGGACATCCAGACGCTCTACACGAACGATCTGGATCAAGGTCCGTACATTTCGTCGACGCTGCGCATCGACGAAACAGCCGACCGCATGGCCGCACGCATCGCGATCTACCGCATGATGCGCCCGGGCGAACCGCCGACCGAAGAAGCGGTCGAGGCACTGTTCAACCGTCTGTTCTATAGCGAAGACGCGTACGACCTGTCGAAGGTCGGCCGTATGAAGTTCAATCGCCGCGTGGGGCGCGATGAAATCATCGGACCGATGACGCTGCAGGACGACGACATCCTCGCGACGATCAAGATTCTCGTCGAGCTGCGTAACGGCAAGGGCGAAGTCGACGACATCGACCACTTGGGTAACCGTCGCGTGCGTTGCGTCGGCGAACTGGCGGAGAACCAGTTCCGCGCCGGTCTCGTGCGTGTCGAACGTGCTGTGAAGGAACGCCTCGGCCAGGCCGAAAGCGAAAACCTGATGCCGCACGACCTGATCAACTCGAAGCCGATTTCGTCGGCGATTCGCGAGTTCTTCGGTTCGTCGCAGCTGTCGCAGTTCATGGACCAGACCAACCCGCTGTCGGAAATCACCCACAAGCGCCGTGTTTCGGCTCTTGGCCCGGGCGGTCTGACGCGTGAGCGCGCTGGCTTTGAAGTCCGCGACGTGCACCCGACCCACTATGGTCGCGTGTGCCCGATCGAAACGCCGGAAGGTCCGAACATCGGCCTGATCAACTCGCTCGCACTGTACGCGCACCTGAACGAATACGGCTTCCTCGAAACGCCGTATCGCAAGGTCGTGGACAGCAAGGTGACGGATCAGATCGACTATCTGTCGGCGATCGAAGAAGGTCGTTACGTGATCGCTCAGGCGAACGCGGCTGTGGCTGAAGACGGCACGCTGACCGACGAACTGGTTTCGTCGCGTGAAGCCGGCGAAACACTGATGGTCACGCCGGACCGCATCCAGTACATGGACGTGGCGCCGTCGCAGATCGTCTCGGTGGCCGCATCGCTGATTCCGTTCCTCGAGCACGATGACGCGAACCGCGCATTGATGGGTTCGAACATGCAACGTCAGGCTGTGCCGTGTCTGCGTCCTGAAAAGGCCGTGGTCGGTACGGGTATCGAACGCACGGTGGCAGTCGACTCGGGTACGACGGTTCAGGCATTCCGCGGTGGCGTGGTGGACTACGTCGACGCAGGCCGTATGGTGATCCGCGTGAACGACGATGAAGCCGTTGCTGGCGACGTCGGCGTGGACATCTACAACCTGATCAAGTACACGCGTTCGAACCAGAACACGAACATCAACCAGCGCCCGATCGTGAAGGTCGGCGATATCGTGTCGCGTGGTGACGTGCTGGCTGACGGCGCATCGACCGACCTCGGCGAACTGGCGCTTGGCCAGAACATGCTGGTCGCGTTCATGCCGTGGAACGGCTACAACTTCGAAGACTCGATTTTGATCTCGGAGAAAGTCGTTGCGGACGATCGCTACACGTCGATCCACATCGAAGAACTGAACGTCGTTGCTCGCGATACGAAGCTCGGACCGGAAGAAATCACGCGCGACATCTCGAACCTGGCCGAAGTGCAACTCGGCCGTCTCGATGAGTCGGGCATCGTGTACATCGGCGCGGAAGTCGAAGCCGGCGACGTGCTGGTCGGCAAGGTCACGCCGAAGGGCGAAACCCAGCTGACGCCGGAAGAAAAGCTGCTGCGCGCGATCTTCGGTGAAAAGGCTTCGGACGTGAAGGACACGTCGCTGCGCGTGCCGTCGGGCATGAGCGGCACGGTGATCGACGTTCAAGTGTTCACGCGTGAAGGCATCCAGCGCGACAAGCGTGCGCAACAGATCATCGACGATGAACTGAAGCGCTATCGCCTCGACCTGAACGACCAGCTGCGTATCGTGGAAGGCGACGCGTTCCAGCGTCTCGCCCGTATGCTGACCGGCAAGGTCGCGAACGGCGGTCCGAAGAAGCTCGCGAAGGGTACGAAGATCGAACAGGCCTACCTGGAAGACCTCGACCACTACCACTGGTTCGACATCCGCCTCGCAGATGAAGAAGCAGCGGCACAGCTCGAAGCGATCAAGGACTCGATCGAACAGAAGCGTCACCAGTTCGATCTCGCGTTCGAAGAAAAGCGCAAGAAGCTCACGCAAGGCGACGAACTGCCGCCGGGCGTGCTGAAGATGGTCAAGGTGTATCTGGCTGTGAAGCGTCGTCTGCAGCCTGGCGACAAGATGGCCGGCCGTCACGGTAACAAGGGTGTGGTGTCGAAGATCGTCCCGATCGAAGACATGCCGTACATGGCCGATGGCCGTCCGGCTGACGTCGTGCTGAATCCGCTCGGCGTGCCGTCGCGGATGAACGTGGGTCAGGTTCTCGAAGTGCATCTGGGTTGGGCCGCGAAGGGTCTTGGTTGGCGTATCGGCGAAATGCTGCAGCGTCAGGCGAAGATCGCTGAACTGCGCGAATTCCTGACCAAGATCTACAACGAGTCGGGCCGCGCCGAAGAGCTGGACAGCTTCACGGACGACGAAATCGTCGAACTGGCGAAGAACCTGCGCGAAGGCGTGCCGTTCGCCACGCCGGTGTTCGACGGTGCGACGGAAGAAGAAATGTCGCGCGCGCTGGATCTGGCGTTCCCGGACGACATCGCGAAGAACCTCGGCATGACGCCGTCGAAGAATCAGGTGCGTCTGTACGACGGCCGCACGGGCGAAATGTTCGAACGTACGGTGACGGTTGGCTACATGCATTACCTGAAACTGCACCATTTGGTCGACGACAAGATGCACGCACGTTCGACGGGCCCGTACTCGCTCGTCACGCAGCAGCCGCTGGGTGGTAAGGCGCAGTTCGGTGGCCAGCGTTTCGGTGAAATGGAAGTGTGGGCGCTCGAAGCGTACGGCGCATCGTACGTGCTGCAGGAAATGCTGACGGTGAAGTCGGATGACGTGACAGGCCGGACCAAGGTTTACGAGAACCTGGTCAAGGGCGATCACGTAATCGATGCTGGCATGCCGGAATCCTTCAACGTGCTGGTGAAGGAAATCCGCTCGCTCGGTATCGACATCGACCTCGACCGCAACTAATCGGACTACGGAGAGAAGGCAATGAAAGCTCTGCTCGATCTATTCAAGCAAGTCCAACAAGAAGAAGTTTTTGACGCGATCAAGATCGGTCTGGCCTCGCCAGACAAGATCCGTTCGTGGTCGTTCGGTGAAGTGAAGAAGCCGGAAACCATCAACTACCGGACGTTCAAGCCGGAACGCGATGGTCTGTTCTGCGCGAAGATTTTCGGGCCGATCAAGGACTACGAATGCCTGTGCGGCAAGTACAAGCGCCTGAAGCACCGCGGCGTGATCTGCGAGAAGTGCGGCGTTGAAGTCACGCTGGCGAAGGTGCGTCGCGAACGGATGGGCCACATCGAACTGGCCTCGCCGGTTGCGCACATCTGGTTCCTGAAGTCGCTGCCGTCGCGTCTGGGCATGGTGCTCGACATGACGCTGCGCGATATCGAACGCGTGCTGTACTTCGAAGCATACGTGGTGATCGATCCGGGCATGACGCCGCTGAAAGCGCGGCAGATCATGACCGAAGAGGATTACTACAACAAGGTCGAAGAATACGGTGACGAATTCCGTGCCGAGATGGGCGCGGAAGGCGTGCGCGAACTGCTGCGTGCGATCAACATCGACGAACAGGTCGAGATGCTCCGTACCGAACTCAAGAACACGGGTTCGGAAGCGAAGATCAAGAAGTACGCGAAGCGCCTGAAGGTGCTCGAGGCTTTCCAGCGTTCGGGCATCAAGCCTGACTGGATGGTGCTCGAAGTGCTGCCGGTGCTGCCGCCGGAACTGCGTCCGCTCGTGCCGCTCGACGGCGGCCGTTTCGCGACGTCGGACCTGAACGATCTGTATCGCCGCGTGATCAACCGTAACAACCGGTTGAAGCGTCTGCTCGAACTGAAGGCGCCCGAAATCATCGTCCGCAACGAAAAGCGGATGCTGCAGGAAGCCGTCGATTCGCTGCTCGACAACGGTCGTCGCGGCAAGGCGATGACGGGCGCTAACAAGCGTCCGCTGAAGTCGCTCGCCGACATGATCAAGGGTAAGGGCGGTCGTTTCCGTCAGAACCTGCTGGGTAAGCGCGTCGACTATTCGGGCCGTTCGGTCATCGTGGTCGGTCCGACGCTCAAGCTGCATCAGTGCGGTCTGCCGAAGCTGATGGCGCTCGAACTGTTCAAGCCGTTCATCTTCAACAAGCTGGAAGTGATGGGTGTCGCGACGACCATCAAGGCTGCGAAGAAGGAAGTCGAGAACCAGACGCCGGTGGTGTGGGACATCCTCGAAGAGGTGATCCGCGAACATCCGGTCATGCTGAACCGTGCGCCGACGCTTCACCGTCTTGGCATTCAGGCTTTCGAGCCGGTGCTGATCGAAGGTAAGGCAATCCAGCTGCACCCGCTCGTCTGCGCGGCGTTCAACGCCGACTTCGACGGTGACCAGATGGCTGTTCACGTTCCGCTGTCGCTCGAAGCGCAGATGGAAGCGCGCACGCTGATGCTGGCGTCGAACAACGTCCTGTTCCCGGCCAACGGCGATCCGTCGATCGTGCCGTCGCAGGATATCGTGCTCGGCCTGTACTACGCGACGCGTGAAGCGGTGAATGCCAAGGGCGAAGGCCTGACGTTCACCGGCGTGTCGGAAGCGCTGCGTGCGTACGAGAACAAGGAAGTCGAGCTGGCCTCGCGCGTCAACGTGCGGATCACGGAAATGGTCCACAACGAAGACACGTCGGAAGGCGCGCCGAAGTTCGTGCCGAAGGTCACGCTGTATGCGACGACCGTCGGCCGTTCGATCCTGTCGGAAATCCTTCCGCCGGGCCTGCCGTTCTCGGTGCTGAACAAGCCGCTGAAGAAGAAGGAAATCTCGCGCCTCATCAACACCGCGTTCCGCAAGTGCGGTCTGCGCGAAACGGTGATTTTCGCCGACCAGTTGATGCAGTCGGGTTTCCGCCTGGCAACGCGCGCTGGTATCTCGATCTGCGTCGACGACATGCTCGTGCCGCCGCAGAAGGAAACCATCGTCGGCGACGCAGCGAAGAAGGTGAAGGAATACGACCGTCAGTACATGTCGGGTCTCGTCACCGCGCAGGAACGCTACAACAACGTGGTCGACATCTGGTCGGCAACGTCGGAAGCGGTCGGCAAGGCGATGATGGAACAGCTGTCGACGGAACCGGTGACGGATCGCGACGGTAACCAGACGCGCCAGGAATCGTTCAACTCGATCTACATGATGGCCGACTCGGGCGCTCGCGGTTCCGCGGTGCAGATTCGTCAGCTGGCCGGTATGCGTGGCCTGATGGCGAAGCCGGACGGCTCGATCATCGAGACGCCGATTACGGCGAACTTCCGCGAAGGCCTGAACGTGTTGCAGTACTTCATCTCGACCCACGGTGCACGTAAGGGTCTGGCTGATACGGCACTGAAGACGGCGAACTCGGGTTACCTGACGCGTCGTCTCGTCGACGTGACGCAGGATCTCGTCGTGGTCGAAGACGATTGCGGTACGTCGAACGGCGTGGCAATGAAGGCGCTGGTTGAAGGCGGTGAAGTCGTCGAAGCGCTGCGTGACCGTATTCTGGGTCGCGTTGCGGTGGCGGACGTCGTCAATCCGGAAACGCAGGAAACGCTGTACGAATCGGGCACGCTGCTCGACGAAGATTCAGTGGAAGAAATCGAACGCCTCGGCATAGATGAAGTGCGCGTGCGCACGCCGCTGACCTGCGAAACGCGTTACGGCCTGTGCGCAGCCTGCTACGGCCGCGACCTGGGTCGCGGCTCGTCGGTCAACGTCGGTGAGGCGGTCGGTGTGATCGCTGCCCAGTCGATCGGTGAACCGGGCACGCAGCTGACGATGCGTACGTTCCACATCGGTGGTGCGGCGTCGCGTGCGGCAGTGGCTTCGTCGGTTGAAGCCAAGTCGAACGGTACGGTGCGTTTCACGGCGACGATGCGTTACGTCACCAACGCGAAGGGCGAGCAGATCGTCATCTCGCGTTCGGGCGAAGCGATGATCACTGACGACCACGGTCGTGAGCGTGAACGTCACAAGGTGCCGTACGGCGCGACGCTGTTGCAGCTCGACGGCGCGCAGATCAAGGCAGGCACGCAGCTGGCCACGTGGGATCCGCTGACGCGTCCGATCATCACCGAGTGGGGCGGTACGGTGAAGTTCGAAAACGTCGAGGAAGGCGTGACGGTCGCGAAGCAGATCGACGATGTGACCGGTCTGTCGACCCTGGTCGTAATCGACGTGAAGCGTCGCGGTTCGCAGGCTTCCAAGAGCGTGCGTCCGCAGGTGAAACTGCTCGACGCAAGCGGCGAGGAAGTGAAGATCCCGAACACCGAGCATTCGGTGCAGATCGGCTTCCAGGTCGGCGCGCTGATTACGGTGAAGGACGGTCAGCAGGTGCAGGTCGGTGAAGTGCTCGCACGGATCCCGGTTGAATCGCAAAAGACTCGCGACATTACCGGTGGTCTGCCGCGTGTGGCCGAACTGTTCGAAGCGCGCTCGCCGAAGGACGCCGGCATTCTGGCGGAAGTCACCGGCACGACATCGTTTGGTAAGGACACGAAGGGCAAGCAACGTCTCGTTATCACGGACCTCGAGGGTAACCAGCACGAGTTCCTGATCGCGAAGGAAAAGCAGGTTCTGGTGCACGATGGTCAGGTCGTCAACAAGGGCGAAATGATTGTCGACGGGCCGGCGGATCCGCACGACATCCTGCGTCTGCAGGGTATCGAGGCGCTGTCGCGTTATATCGTGGACGAAGTGCAGGACGTGTACCGTCTGCAGGGCGTGAAGATCAACGACAAGCACATTGAAGTGATTGTTCGTCAGATGCTGCGTCGCGTGCAGATTTCGGACAACGGCGATACGCGTTTCATCCCGGGCGAACAGGTCGAGCGGTCGGACATGCTCGACGAAAACGACCGGATGATTGCGGAAGACAAGCGTCCGGCAACGTACGAAAACGTGCTGCTCGGTATCACGAAGGCGTCGCTGTCGACCGATTCGTTCATCTCCGCGGCGTCATTCCAGGAAACGACTCGCGTGCTGACCGAGGCGGCGATCATGGGCAAGCGCGACGATCTGCGTGGCCTGAAGGAAAACGTGATCGTCGGCCGTCTGATTCCGGCCGGTACGGGTCTCGCGTTCCACAAGGCACGCAAGAGCAAGGAACTGTCCGACCGCGAGCGTTTCGACCAGATCGCAGCGGAAGAGTCGTTCGAATTCGGTACCCCGGAAACCCCGGCAGCCGAACAGCAGCACTCGGGCGAGTAAGTTCAGGGCGGCGCAAGCCGCCCGGCTTATCAGCCAGCGAAGCCGCTCAGTTTCGACTGAGCGGCTTTTTTTTGTGTTTCTTTTGGGCCGCCCTTTATCATTTTCCTGGCTGAATGGCTAACGTTGGCGGAAGACGCGGGCGAGAGTCGAATGCGTTGGTAAAATTCGTACGCCCGGCATCGCGCTGTCTCCTTCTTGTCTCTGCCCTTTGTCTCTGCCCTATTAAATGTCCCGTTCGCTCGAAATTCTTAACGAAGTTTTTGGTTACCCCGCGTTTCGCGGGCAACAGGGCGAGATCGTCGAACATGTCGCTGCCGGCGGCGATTCACTGGTGTTGATGCCGACGGGCGGCGGCAAGTCGCTGTGTTACCAGATTCCTTCACTGGTTCGCCGCGAGGCGGGTTTCGGCGCGGGCATCGTTGTGTCGCCCTTGATAGCGCTGATGCAGGATCAGGTTGCTGCGTTGAAGGAGGTCGGCGTTCGCGCGGCGTACCTGAATTCCACGCTGTCCGGCGCCGAGGCGTCCGCCACCGAACGTGCCCTGCGCGACGGGGAGATCGACCTTCTGTATGTCGCTCCAGAGCGCCTGATGACGCCCCGCTTTCTGGAGCTGCTCGAGCGTTCGCGCATCGGCCTGTTCGCGATCGACGAGGCGCACTGCGTATCGCAATGGGGCCACGACTTCCGGCCTGAATATATCCAGCTGTCCGTACTGCACGAGCGCTTTCCGACGGTGCCGCGTATCGCGCTCACCGCTACCGCGGATGCAATCACGCGCGACGAAATCGTCCACAACCTTGCGCTCGACGACGCGCGCATTTTCGTATCGAGTTTCGACCGGCCGAACATCCGCTACCGCATCGCCGAAAAGGACAATGCGCGCGCGCAGTTGCTGGATTTCATCCGAGCCGAACATTCAAGAACTGACGGGACCACGGACGCAGGCGTCGTGTATTGCCTGTCGCGTCGAAAAGTGGAAGAAACGGCGGAGTGGCTCAAGGGGCAGGGCGTACGTGCATTGCCGTATCACGCCGGGATGGAGTTCGAGATCCGCCAGAAACATCAGGAGATGTTCCAGCGCGAAGAGGGCGTAGTCATGTGCGCGACCATCGCGTTCGGCATGGGCATCGACAAGCCGGATGTGCGTTTTGTCGCGCACATGGATCTGCCGAAAAGCGTCGAAGGCTACTACCAGGAAACCGGTCGCGCCGGCCGCGACGGTATGCCGGCCAACGCGTGGATGGCATATGGCCTCGGCGACGTCGTGCAGCAACGCAAGATGATCGACGAATCCGACGCTGACGAGGCCCACAAGCGCGTGCAGACAGGGAAGCTCGACGCGCTGCTGGGTCTGTGCGAGACGGCGTCCTGTCGACGCGTGCGCCTGCTCGCGTACTTTGGCGAGTCGAGTCAGCCGTGCGGCAACTGCGACACCTGCATCGACCCGCCGGCGTCCTGGGACGCGACGCGCGAGGCCCAAATGGCGCTGTCTTGCGTATTCCGGGCGCAGAGGGCGAGCGGGTTTCACTTCGGCGCAGGCCATCTGATCGACATCCTTCGCGGCAATCGCAGCGAAAAAATCCTGCAGCGCGGCCACGAGCAGTTGAGCACCTTCGGAATTGGTGCGGCGCTGTCGGAGCCGGAATGGCGGGCGATTTTCCGTCAACTCGTCGCGTTTGGCTTTCTGACCGTGGACCATCAAGGCTATGGCTCTCTCGTACTGACTGAGGCGAGCAAAGCCGTGCTGAAGGGGGAGCAGCAGGTCACGCTGCGTCGTTACGTGAAACCGACGCGCACGCGTCAGTCGTCGGGGCGAACGAGCGAGCGCGCCGATCCGACGCTGCGCATGGGTCCGCGCGAGCGCGCGCGCTGGGAGCGTCTGCGCGCCTGGCGCACCGAGACGGCAAAGAGCGATGGCGTGCCGGCCTACGTCATCTTCCACGACGCCACACTGGCGGAAATTGCCCGGAGTAGCCCGGACACGATCGAGGATCTGCGACATATCCCGGGAATGGGCGTCCGCAAACTCGACAGGTTCGGCGACGAACTGCTCGAGGTGGTCGCAGCGGACTGATGGCTTCGTCCGCAAACCGGTGGCGAACCCCGCAAGCTGTTGACTCCCTTAGCATTTTCGGAATATTATGCTAGGTTCCGGTTCTTGGAATGCCTGTGCGCGAAAGTTAGTTCGCGTCATGCGTGAAGGGATCGGAGTTCGATTCGCAAACGTTTCTGCTTTGCCCGGGAATGAATGCGTCGATTTTGTTCAATTTCAGGAATAAACAATGCCAACCATCAATCAACTGGTTCGCAAAGGCCGCGCTTCGGAAACTGTGAAGAGCAAGAGCCCGGCCTTGCAGGACTGCCCCCAGCGTCGCGGCGTGTGCACCCGTGTGTACACCACGACGCCGAAGAAGCCGAACTCGGCACTTCGTAAGGTCGCCAAGGTGCGCCTGACGAACGGCTTCGAAGTCATTTCGTACATCGGTGGTGAAGGCCACAACCTGCAGGAACACTCGGTCGTGCTGATTCGCGGCGGTCGTGTCAAGGACTTGCCGGGTGTGCGTTACCACATGGTTCGCGGCTCGCTGGATACCCAGGGCGTCAAGGATCGTAAGCAGGCTCGCTCGAAGTACGGCGCGAAGCGTGCAAAAGCTGGCAAGTAATTAGCCGGTCAAGTGGTTTCAGGTCGCCTGAAAGGGCGGTAATAGCGGTGGTGCCGGATTCGCCGGTGCTGTCGAGTAAGTGGTCACCCGACCAGGCTGGTAAGTCGTTAGAGATGAATCGGGTTAGTTGGTGGCCGCGGGGCTCAGCAGAGCTCCAACTGAAAAAGTAAAGGAAGAAACATGCCGCGTCGTCGCGAAGTCCCCAAGCGGGAAGTGTTGCCGGATCCGAAGTTCGGTAATGTAGATGTAGCCAAGTTCATGAACGTGCTGATGCTGTCCGGCAAGAAGTCGGTTGCTGAGCGCATCGTGTACGGCGCTTTTGAACAGATCCAGACCAAGGGTGGCAAGGACCCGCTGGAAGTGTTCACGGTAGCGCTCAACAACGTGAAGCCGGTGGTCGAAGTGAAGAGCCGTCGCGTTGGTGGTGCGAACTATCAGGTTCCGGTCGAAGTGCGTCCGTCGCGTCGTATGGCATTGGCGATGCGTTGGCTGCGTGAGGCTGCGAAAAAGCGTAGCGAGAAGTCGATGGCCCTGCGTCTGGCAGGTGAACTCTCCGAAGCGGCTGAAGGCCGTGGCGGCGCGATGAAGAAGCGCGACGAAGTTCACCGGATGGCAGAAGCCAACAAGGCGTTCTCGCATTTCCGTTTCTAAGCATCCCTACCCCGGGCTAGCAGGAAAAGCGGAAAGAAATTCCGGGCGGGTGCGCTTACAAGGCGCCTCGCCCGTTTGTGTTACAGCGTGATGGGTATTTTCTCGCATCGCGTTATCCCAATAGAGGATCAAAGTGGCTCGCAAGACACCTATCGAGCGCTACCGCAACATCGGTATTAGCGCTCACATCGACGCCGGCAAAACGACGACGACCGAGCGCATCCTGTTCTACACCGGCGTGAACCACAAGATTGGTGAAGTGCACGACGGCGCAGCAACCATGGACTGGATGGAGCAGGAGCAGGAACGCGGCATCACGATTACGTCGGCTGCTACGACCGCTTTCTGGAAGGGTATGGCTGGCGATCGCGCCGAGCACCGTATCAACATCATTGACACCCCGGGCCACGTTGACTTCACGATCGAAGTTGAACGCTCGATGCGCGTGCTCGACGGCGCATGCATGGTTTACTGCGCTGTGGGCGGCGTGCAGCCGCAGTCGGAAACGGTGTGGCGTCAGGCAAACAAGTACAAGGTTCCCCGCCTCGCGTTCATCAACAAGATGGATCGTACCGGCGCGAACTTCTTCAAGGTCTACGACCAGCTCAAGCTGCGTCTGAAGGCGAACCCGGTTCCGGTTGTGGTGCCTATCGGCGCTGAAGAAACGTTCACGGGCGTCGTCGATCTGCTGAAGATGAAAGCGATCATTTGGGACGAAGCGTCGCAAGGCACGAAGTTCTCGTACGAAGAAATCCCGGCTGAGCTCATCGACACGTGCAACGAATGGCGCGAGAAGATGGTCGAAGCTGCGGCCGAGTCGAACGAAGAAATGATGAACAAGTACCTCGAGTCGGGCGAACTGACGGAAGAGGAAATCGTCAAGGGTCTGCGCGACCGTACGATCGCGTGCGAAATCCAGCCGATGCTGTGCGGTACCGCGTTCAAGAACAAGGGCGTGCAACGGATGCTGGACGCCGTGCTCGACTTCCTGCCGTCGCCGATCGACATTCCGCCGGTTACGGGTGAACTCGAAAACGGTGAAAAAGCTGAGCGCCGCGCAGCTGACGACGAGAAGTTCTCGTCGCTCGCATTCAAGATCATGACCGACCCGTTTGTCGGCCAGCTGATCTTCTTCCGTGTGTACTCGGGTACAACGAAGTCGGGCGATACGCTGCTGAACGCGACCAAGGACAAGAAGGAGCGTCTGGGTCGTATTCTGCTGATGCACGCAAATCAGCGCGAAGAAATCAAGGAAGTGCACGCCGGCGACATCGCTGCTGCAGTTGGCCTGAAAGACGCGACTACGGGCGATACGCTGTGCGATCCGCAACATCCGATCGTGCTCGAACGCATGATTTTCCCGGAGCCGGTGATTTCGCAGGCTGTTGAGCCGAAGACGAAGCCTGACCAGGAAAAGATGGGTCTGGCGCTGAACCGTCTGGCTCAGGAAGATCCGTCGTTCCGCGTGCAGACGGACGAAGAATCGGGTCAAACGATTATTTCGGGTATGGGCGAGCTCCACCTCGAAATTCTGGTTGACCGGATGAAGCGTGAATTCGGCGTCGAAGCTACGGTCGGCAAGCCGCAGGTGGCATATCGCGAAACGATTCGCGGCAAGGCAGAAGACGTCGACGGCAAGTTCGTCAAGCAGTCGGGTGGTCGCGGCCAGTACGGTCACGCGGTCATCACGCTCGAACCGAACGAGCAAGGCAAGGGCTACGAGTTCCTCGACGAGATCAAGGGCGGTGTGATTCCGCGTGAATACATCCCGGCAGTCGACAAGGGTATCCAGGAAACGCTGAAGGCTGGCGTGCTGGCAGGCTTCCCGGTCGTTGACGTGAAGGTTCACCTGACGTTCGGTTCGTACCACGACGTTGACTCGAACGAAAACGCGTTCCGCATGGCCGGTTCGATGGCGTTCAAGGAAGCGATGCGTAAGGCAAACCCGGTCATCCTCGAACCGATGATGGCTGTGGAAGTCGAAACGCCGGAAGACTACATGGGCAACGTGATGGGCGACCTGTCGGGCCGTCGCGGTATCGTTCAGGGCATGGAAGACATGATCGGCGGCGGCAAGATCGTTCGCGCGGAAGTGCCGCTGTCGGAAATGTTCGGCTACTCGACGTCGCTGCGTTCGCTGACCCAGGGTCGTGCGACGTATACGATGGAGTTCAAGCACTACTCCGAAGCACCGCGCAACGTGTCGGAAGCGATCATCAACGCGAAGTCGAAGTAATCGCGCGGCAAGTCATTCAACGATTAACTTTTTGAAAGAAGAGAAACATGGCTAAAGGTAAATTCGAACGGACCAAGCCGCACGTGAACGTCGGCACGATCGGTCACGTTGACCACGGCAAGACCACGCTGACGGCAGCGATCACGACGGTGCTGACCAAGAAGTTTGGCGGCGAAGCAAAGGCGTATGACCAGATCGACGCGGCGCCGGAAGAAAAGGCACGTGGTATCACGATCAACACGGCGCACGTGGAATACGAAACGGCGAACCGCCACTACGCTCACGTCGACTGCCCGGGCCACGCTGACTATGTGAAGAACATGATCACGGGTGCAGCGCAGATGGACGGTGCGATCCTGGTGTGCTCGGCAGCCGACGGCCCGATGCCGCAAACGCGTGAGCACATCCTGCTGGCGCGCCAGGTCGGTGTGCCGTACATCATCGTGTTCCTGAACAAGTGCGACATGGTGGACGACGCCGAGCTGCTCGAGCTGGTGGAAATGGAAGTGCGCGAGCTTCTGTCGAAGTACGACTTCCCGGGCGACGACACGCCGATCATCAAGGGTTCGGCCAAGCTGGCGCTGGAAGGCGACACGGGCGAGCTCGGTGAAGTGGCGATCATGAACCTGGCCGACGCGCTGGATACGTACATCCCGACGCCGGAGCGTGCGGTGGATGGCGCGTTCCTGATGCCGGTGGAAGACGTGTTCTCGATCTCGGGTCGTGGCACGGTGGTGACGGGTCGCGTTGAGCGCGGCGTGGTCAAGGTCGGTGAGGAAATCGAAATTGTCGGTATCAAGCCGACGGTGAAGACGACCTGCACGGGCGTGGAAATGTTCCGCAAGCTGCTTGACCAGGGTCAGGCGGGCGACAACGTCGGTATCCTGCTGCGCGGCACGAAGCGTGAAGACGTGGAGCGTGGCCAGGTGCTGGCCAAGCCGGGTTCGATCAACCCGCACACGCACTTCACGGCTGAAGTGTACGTGCTGAGCAAGGACGAAGGCGGTCGCCATACGCCGTTCTTCAACAACTATCGCCCGCAGTTCTACTTCCGTACGACGGACGTGACGGGTTCGATCGAGTTGCCGAAGGACAAGGAAATGGTGATGCCGGGCGACAACGTGTCGATCACGGTGAAGCTGATCAACCCGATCGCGATGGAAGAAGGTCTGCGCTTCGCCATCCGTGAAGGTGGTCGTACCGTCGGCGCCGGTGTCGTTGCCAAGATCCTCGAGTAAAATCGAAGGTTTGCAGTTGTAGTAAATGTGGTGCCCGGAGCCGGGCATCCGCCCGCGGCGGGCGTCCGGCTCTACGTTCTTTTATTGTCTGGCGGCGCAATGCTGCCTCGCTCTTTCCAAGGAATCGTCATGCAGAACCAGAAAATCCGCATTCGCCTGAAGGCTTTCGACTACCGTCTGATCGATCAATCGGCAGCCGAAATCGTTGACACGGCCAAGCGGACTGGCGCTATCGTCCGTGGTCCGGTGCCCCTGCCGACCCGTATCCAGCGTTTCGACATCCTGCGTTCGCCGCACGTCAACAAGACGTCGCGCGACCAGCTCGAAATCCGTACTCACCAACGCCTGATGGACATCGTCGACCCGACGGACAAGACTGTCGACGCGCTGATGAAGCTCGACCTGCCGGCTGGCGTGGACGTGGAGATCAAGCTGCAATAAGGCTTTCAGGCGGCGCCCGCCACAGCGGGCGACGCTAAGTCATTGATTGCTTGCGGAAAACGAAAAGCCTCGCTATAATGCAAGGCTTTTCGCGCATTTGCGCAAAAAAGTCGGTGCAGTTCGGTTCGAAAAACACCGGCATTTTGTAAATTAGCCCCGACCAATCGCAGTCGGGAATGGAGAAAACGATGAGCCTTGGACTCGTAGGTCGCAAGGTTGGCATGACCCGTATCTTCACGGCTGACGGGGATTCGATTCCCGTAACCGTGCTGGACGTGTCCGACAACCGCGTGACGCAGATCAAGACTGTTGAAACCGACGGCTACACCGCCGTTCAGGTTGCATTCGGTACCCGCCGTGCATCGCGTGTAACGAAGCCGCTGGCAGGCCATCTTGCCAAAGCAGGCGTCGAAGCCGGTGAAATCCTCAAAGAATTCAAGATCGATGCCACCAAGGCTGCCGAGCTGTCGAACGGCGCCGTGGTCGGTCCCGACCTTTTCGAAGTAGGCCAGAAAGTCGACGTGCAAGGCGTGTCGATTGGTAAGGGCTACGCCGGTACCATCAAGCGTTACAACTTCGCATCCGGCCGTGCATCGCACGGTAACTCGCGCTCGCACAACGTGCCGGGCTCGATCGGTATGGCGCAGGATCCGGGTCGTGTTTTCCCGGGTAAGCGCATGACCGGTCACATGGGTGACGACACCGTAACCGTGCAAAACCTCGAAATCGCTCGTATCGACGCTGACCGCAAGCTGTTGCTGGTCAAGGGCGCCGTTCCGGGTGCGAAGGGCGGCAAGGTTTTCGTGACGCCGGCCGTGAAGACGCGCGCCGTGAAAGGAGCGAAATAATGGAACTTAAGCTCCTGAATGCCAATGGTCAGGAAGGCGCAGCTGTTAGCGCGTCGGACGTCGTGTTCGGCCGTGACTACAACGAAGCCCTGATTCACCAGGTCGTGGTGGCCTACCAGGCGAATGCCCGTAGCGGCAACCGCGCGCAGAAGGATCGTGAGCAGGTTAAGCACACGACCAAGAAGCCGTGGCGTCAAAAGGGTACGGGCCGTGCCCGTGCCGGTATGTCGTCGAGCCCGTTGTGGCGCGGCGGCGGCCGTATCTTCCCGAATTCGCCGGAAGAAAACTTTTCGCATAAGGTTAACAAGAAGATGCATCGCGCAGGTCTCTGCTCGATCTTCTCGCAGCTGGCCCGCGAAGGCCGCATCTCGGTGGTCGACGAGCTGACGCTCGAAGCACCGAAGACGAAGCTGCTGGCCGAAAAATTCAAGGCGATGGGTCTCGATTCCGTGCTGGTCATTACCGACACGGTTGACGAAAACCTGTACCTCGCGTCGCGCAACCTCGCCCACGTGGCAGTTGTCGAGCCGCGTTACGCCGACCCGCTCTCGCTGATCTACTTCAAGAAGATCCTGATCACGAAGGCTGCGGTCGCCCAGATCGAGGAGTTGCTGTCATGAGCGAGATTCGCAAGAACGATCATCGTTTGATGCAGGTCCTGCTCGCGCCGGTGATCTCCGAAAAGGCGACGCTGGTGGCCGACAAGAACGAGCAGGTTGTGTTCGAAGTCGCGCCGGATGCCACGAAGCAGGAAGTGAAGGCTGCCGTCGAGCTGCTGTTCAAGGTGGAAGTCGATTCCGTCAACGTGCTGGTCGCGAAGGGCAAAGCAAAACGCTTTGGTCGCTTCATGGGCAAGCGCAAGGACGTGAAGAAGGCGTATGTCTGCCTGAAGCCCGGCCAGGAAATCAACTTTGAAGCGGAGGCCAAGTAATCATGGCAATCGTTAAAGTTAAGCCGACTTCGCCGGGCCGCCGCGCGATGGTCAAGGTGGTCAACAAGGATCTGCATAAGGGCAAGCCGTACGCACCGCTGCTCGACGCGCAGAGCGTGACCGCCGGCCGTAACAACAACGGCCACATCACCACGCGCCATAAGGGCGGTGGTCACAAGCAACACTATCGTATCGTCGACTTCCGTCGTACGAAGGACGGCATTCCGGCGAAGGTCGAGCGTCTCGAGTATGACCCGAACCGTAGCGCGAACATCGCGCTGGTTCTGTACGCAGACGGCGAGCGCAAGTACATCATCGCTCCGAAGGGTGTGACGGTTGGTCAGCAACTGATGTCGGGTTCGGAAGCTCCGATCCGCGCAGGCAACACGCTGCCGATCCGCAACATCCCGGTTGGTACGACGATCCACTGCATCGAAATGCTGCCGGGCAAGGGCGCGCAAATGGCGCGTTCGGCTGGTACGTCGGCGATGCTGCTGGCTCGCGAAGGCATCTACGCACAGGTCCGCCTGCGCTCAGGTGAAATCCGCCGCGTTCACGTCGAATGCCGCGCGACGATTGGTGAAGTTGGCAACGAAGAGCACAGCCTCCGTCAAATCGGTAAGGCTGGCGCAAACCGCTGGCGCGGTATCCGCCCGACGGTGCGTGGCGTTGCAATGAACCCGGTCGATCACCCGCACGGTGGTGGTGAAGGCAAGACGGCTGCAGGTCGCGATCCGGTGAGCCCGTGGGGCACGCCGACGAAGGGCTATCGTACCCGCAGCAACAAGCGCACGACGAGCATGATCGTCCAGCGCCGTCACAAGCGTTAAGGAGTAGGCAATGGCACGTTCTGTAAAAAAAGGTCCGTTCTGCGACGCCCATTTGCTGAAGAAAGTTGAGTCGGCAGCCGCTGCGCGTGACAAGAAGCCGATCAAAACCTGGTCGCGTCGTTCGACGATTCTCCCGGATTTCATCGGTCTGACGATTGCCGTGCATAACGGCCGTCAACACGTTCCGGTGTACATCTCGGAAAACATGGTCGGCCACAAGCTTGGCGAGTTCGCATTGACCCGGACGTTCAAGGGTCACGCGGCCGACAAGAAGGCCAAGAAATAAGGGGCTATCAAGATGGAAGTGAAAGCAATTCATCGCGGTGCCCGCATCTCGGCGCAGAAAACGCGCCTTGTGGCTGACCAGATCCGCGGTTTGCCGGTCGACAAGGCGCTGAACGTTCTGACGTTCTCGCCGAAGAAGGCTGCGGGAATCGTGAAAAAGGTCGTGCTGTCGGCGATCGCGAATGCGGAGCATAACGAAGGCGCCGATATCGATGAGCTCAAGATCACGAGCATCTACATCGATAAGGCTGCCTCTCTCAAGCGTTTTACTGCGCGCGCCAAAGGCCGTGGTAACCGCATTGAGAAGCAATCCTGTCACATCACTGTGACGGTCGGAAATTAAGGGGTCATACGATGGGACAGAAAATTCATCCGACTGGCTTCCGCCTGGCCGTCAGCCGTAATTGGGCGTCGCGTTGGTACGCGAACAACACCAATTTCGCGGCGATGCTGCAGGAAGACATCGGTGTTCGTGAATACCTGAAGAAGAAGCTGAAAAACGCTTCGGTTGGTCGCGTCGTTATCGAGCGTCCGGCGAAGAACGCGCGCATCACGATTTATAGCTCGCGTCCAGGTGTGGTCATTGGTAAGAAGGGCGAGGATATCGAGCTGCTGAAGTCGGAACTGCAACGCCGCATGGGCGTTCCGGTCCACGTCAACATCGAGGAAATCCGCAAGCCGGAAACCGATGCGCAACTGATCGCCGATTCGATCACGCAACAGCTCGAGCGCCGGATCATGTTCCGTCGCGCGATGAAGCGTGCGATGCAGAACGCCATGCGTCTGGGTGCTCAAGGCATCAAGATCATGAGCGCGGGCCGTCTGAACGGTATCGAAATCGCCCGTACGGAATGGTATCGCGAAGGTCGCGTTCCGCTTCATACGCTGCGTGCTGATATCGACTACGCAACTTCGGAAGCGAAGACGACGTACGGCATCATCGGCGTCAAGGTGTGGGTCTACAAGGGCGACACGCTTGGCCGTAACGATGCTCCGGTGGTTGAAGAAGTCGCCGAAGAAAAGCGCCCGCGCCGTAACGCACGTCCGGGTGGCGATCGCCGTCCGCGTCGCGATGGTGAAGGTGGTGGCCCGGCAGGTGCACGCCGTGGCGCTCCTCGTCGTGCTGGCGGTGCCGGCGGCGACGGGAAGACTGGAGAATAACGATGCTGCAACCGAAACGCAGAAAGTATCGCAAAGAGCAGAAAGGTCGTAACACCGGTATCGCGACGCGCGGCAACGCGGTGTCGTTCGGTGAGTTCGGTCTGAAGGCTATCGGTCGTGGTCGTTTGACCGCGCGCCAGATTGAAGCGGCGCGTCGTGCAATGACGCGTCACATCAAGCGTGGTGGCCGCATCTGGATCCGCATCTTCCCGGACAAGCCGATCTCGCACAAGCCGGCGGAAGTACGTATGGGTAACGGTAAAGGTAACCCCGAGTACTACGTCGCGGAGATTCAACCGGGCAAGATGCTGTACGAAATGGATGGCGTAACCGAAGAGCTGGCACGCGAAGCGTTCCGTCTGGCTGCAGCAAAGCTGCCGCTGAAGACGAGCTTCATCGTGCGTCAGCTCGGCGCCTAAGGAGTAGATGATGAAGGCTTCCGAACTTCACCAGAAAGATCAGGCCGCGCTCAACAAGGAGCTGTCGGACCTGTTGAAGGCGCAATTCGGCCTGCGCATGCAACTCGCGACCCAGCAGCTCACGAACACGAGCCAGCTGAAGAAGGTTCGTCGCGACATCGCTCGTGTGCGGACCGTCCTGACTGAGAAGGCGAACCAGAAATGAACGATAGCGTAAAAACCTCGCTCAAGCGGACGCTGGTCGGCAAGGTCGTCAGCAACAAGATGGACAAGACGGTCACCGTGCTGGTCGAGCACCGCGTGAAGCACCCGATCTATGGCAAGTACGTCGTGCGTTCGAAGAAGTACCACGCACACGACGATGCAAACACGTACAACGAGGGTGACCTCGTTGAAATCCAGGAAACTCGTCCGATTTCGAAGACGAAGGCCTGGACCGTGGCTCGCCTGATCGAGGCTGCTCGCGTCATCTGACGCCGCAAGTTGTAGAAGTAGTTGAAATCGCAGTAAGTTTCGCTTGCAAGGCCGGGATTATTTGTTATAATCTCGGTCTTCCCTCTTTTATGGGAGCCCCGTCGCGGGCGAAGTTGGTGGGGGAAGCGGTTCAGGCGCCAGTCTGTTCCGAAGGATTCACCGGATTGCGATGGCGGGTTTCGTTTGCCGTCGCTGCTGTTCTAACCCAAGCAGCCGATTGGCTGACGGGACCAAGACTGACCGGGTGCGCCATGGTGGTGTGACCGGATTAAGTTGGGAAAGATAAACCATGATCCAGACCGAAACTCGGCTTGAAGTGGCCGACAACACAGGTGCGCGTGAAGTCATGTGCATCAAGGTGCTCGGCGGCTCGAAGCGTCGTTATGCCAGCATTGGCGACATCATCAAGGTGACCGTCAAAGAAGCAACGCCGCGCGGGCGCGTGAAGAAAGGCGAAATTTATAACGCCGTGGTGGTTCGTACCGCCAAGGGCGTGCGCCGTCAGGACGGCTCGCTGATCAAGTTCGACGGCAACGCAGCTGTGCTGTTGAATGCCAAGCTCGAGCCCATTGGCACCCGTATTTTCGGGCCTGTCACGCGCGAGTTGCGCAGCGAACGATTCATGAAGATCGTTTCGCTGGCACCTGAAGTGCTGTAAGGAGTCGCGATGAACAAGATTCGCAAAGGTGACGAAGTTATCGTCATCACCGGCAAAGATAAAGGCAAGCGCGGCGTCGTGCTGTCCGTCGACGAAGGCAAGGTGATTGTCGAGGGTATCAACCTCGTCAAGAAGCACGTCAAGCCGAACCCGATGAAGGGAACGACGGGCGGCGTGGAAGCCAAGACGATGCCGCTGCAAATTTCGAACGTCGCATTGGTCGACGCGAATGGCAAGGCGTCCCGTGTAGGCATCAAGGTCGATGGAGACAAGAAAGTTCGTTTCCTCAAGACGACCGGTGCTGAGCTGAGCGCCTGACGCTGCGGAGTAAAAAATGGCTCGTTTGCAAGAATTTTACAAAGAGAAGGTTGTACCCGGCCTCGTCGAGAAGTTCGGTTACAAGTCCGTGATGGAAGTGCCGCGCATCACCAAGATCACCTTGAACATGGGTGTGGGTGAGGCGATTGCGGACAAGAAAGTCATCGAGAACGCTATTGGCGACCTCACGAAAATCGCAGGCCAGAAGCCGGTGATCACGAAGGCGCGCAAGGCAATCGCTGGTTTCAAGATCCGTCAAGGCTATCCGATCGGTGCAATGGTCACGTTGCGTGGTCAGGCAATGTACGAATTTCTGGACCGTTTCGTGACGGTTGCGCTCCCCCGTGTGCGCGACTTCCGAGGCGTGTCGGGTCGTGCGTTCGATGGTCGCGGCAACTACAACATCGGTGTGAAAGAGCAGATCATTTTCCCCGAAATCGACTACGACAAGATCGACGCGCTGCGTGGGCTGAATATCAGCATCACGACGACTGCGAAGACCGACGACGAAGCAAAGGCTCTGCTCGCCAGCTTCAAGTTCCCGTTCAGAAACTGAGGTTACCGTGGCTAAACTGGCACTGATCGAACGTGAAAAGAAGCGTGCACGCCTCGCAGCCAAGTTCGCTCCCAAGCGCGCTGAGCTGAAGGCGGTCATCGACGACCAAAGCAAGTCGGATGAAGAGCGTTATGCAGCCCGTCTGGAACTGCAACAACTGCCGCGCAACTCTAACCCGACCCGTAAGCGCAATCGTTGCGCGATCACTGGTCGCCCGCGCGGTACGTTCCGTAAATTCGGGCTGGCGCGTAACAAGATTCGCGAAATCGCGTTCCGCGGCGAGATCCCTGGCCTGACCAAGGCGAGCTGGTAATAGGAGAAACGTAAATGAGCATGAGTGATCCTATCGCCGATATGCTGACTCGCATCCGCAACGCGCAGATGGTCGAGAAGGTTTCGGTGACGATGCCCTCGTCGAAAGTCAAGGTTGCGATCGCGCAAGTCCTTAAGGACGAAGGCTATATCGATGATTTCGCAGTGAAGGCTGAAGGTGCGAAGTCTGAATTGAACATCGCGTTGAAGTATTACGCTGGCCGTCCGGTTATCGAGCGCCTTGAACGCGTCTCGAAGCCTGGCCTGCGTGTATATCGCGGTCGTAACGACATCCCGACGGTCATGAATGGCCTCGGCGTGGCAATCGTGTCGACGCCGAAGGGCGTGATGACGGACCGCAAGGCGCGCGCTACGGGCGTTGGCGGCGAAGTCATCTGCTACGTCGCTTAAGGCCGAAAGGAGAGGAAACATGTCTCGAGTAGGTAAAAGCCCGATCGCGCTGCAAGGCGCAGAGGTGGCCCTTAGCGACGAACGCATTACCGTCAAGGGCCCGCTGGGTACGATTACGCAAGCTGCAAATCGCCTCGTGAAAGTGGTGAACGACAACGGCACGCTGAAGTTCGAGCCGGTTGACGAAAGCCGCGAAGCGAATGCGATGTCGGGCACGATGCGCGCACTGGTTGCGAACATGGTGAACGGCGTGACGAAGGGTTTCGAGCGCAAGCTGACGCTGGTTGGCGTCGGTTACCGCGCACAGGCGCAAGGCGACAAGCTGAATCTGTCGCTGGGTTTCTCGCACCCCGTGGTGCACCAGATGCCGGAAGGCGTGAAGGCTGAAACCCCGACGCAAACCGAAATCGTGATCAAGGGGATCAATAAGCAACAAGTTGGCCAGGTCGCGGCAGAAGTGCGCGGCTATCGTCCGCCGGAGCCCTACAAGGGCAAGGGTGTGCGCTACGCCAACGAGGTTGTGATCCTCAAAGAAACGAAGAAGAAGTAAGGGTGCGCAATCATGGATAAGACTCAATCTCGCCTGCGCCGCGCTCGTCAGACGCGTATCAAGATCGCTGAGCTGCAGGTCGCGCGTCTCGCCGTGCATCGCACGAACACGCACATCTATGCGCAAGTGTTCTCGCCGTGCGGCACCAAGGTGCTCGCCAGCGCGTCGACGCTCGAAGCCGAAGTGCGTGCGCAACTGGCTGATCAGACGGGTAAAGGCGGCAACGTTGCTGCTGCGACCCTGATCGGTAAGCGCATTGCAGAAAAGGCTAAGGCTGCCGGCATCGAATCCGTCGCCTTCGACCGTTCGGGTTTCCGTTACCACGGCCGCGTGAAAGCGCTGGCTGATGCGGCGCGCGAAGCCGGACTCAAGTTCTAAGGGAAGAATTCGTCATGGCAAAGATGCAAGCGAAAGTTCAGGCTGACGAACGCGACGACGGCCTTCGTGAAAAGATGATTTCGGTCAACCGCGTGACCAAGGTCGTGAAGGGTGGCCGTATTCTCGGCTTCGCCGCACTGACCGTGGTTGGCGATGGTGATGGCCGCATCGGCATGGGCAAGGGCAAAGCGAAGGAAGTTCCGGTTGCTGTTCAAAAAGCGATGGAACAGGCTCGCCGCAATATGTTCAAGGTGCCGCTCAAGAACGGTACGTTGCAACACGAAGTGCACGGTAAGCATGGCGCATCCGCTGTCCTCCTCGCTCCGGCGAAGGATGGTACGGGCGTGATCGCTGGCGGTCCGATGCGCGCAGTGTTCGACGTCATGGGCGTGCAAAATGTGGTGGCCAAGAGCCACGGTTCGACGAACCCTTACAACCTCGTCCGTGCGACGCTCGACGGTCTGCGCAAGCAGTCCACTCCGGGCGACATCGCGGCGAAGCGTGGTAAGTCCGTCGAAGATATTTTGGGCTAAGCCAGGTGGTCACCATGTCTGAAAAAACTGTCAAGGTTCAGCTCGTAAAGAGCCTGATCGGGACCCGCGAAACGCACCGTGCAACGGTGCGTGGTCTGGGCCTGCGCCGACTCAACTCGGTTAGCGAGCTGCAGGACACGCCGGCTGTGCGCGGCATGATCAACAAGGTTTCGTACCTCGTTAAGGTCATCGGCTAAGCGGCTGACCAGGACTCAAGGAGTTGATAATGGAATTGAATAACCTGAAGCCGGCAGAAGGCTCGAAGCACGCTAAGCGTCGCGTCGGTCGTGGCATCGGCTCCGGACTCGGCAAGACCGCAGGTCGCGGTCACAAGGGTCAGAAGTCGCGTTCGGGCGGCTTTCACAAGGTTGGCTTCGAAGGCGGTCAAATGCCGCTGCAACGTCGCCTGCCGAAGCGCGGCTTCACGTCGCTGACGAAGGAATTCGTTGGTGAAGTGCGTCTCGCCGATCTGGAAAAGCTGCCGGTCGACGAAATCGATCTGTTGGCTCTGAAGCAAGCCGGCCTGGTCGGTGAGCTGATCAAGAGCGCCAAGATCATCGCGACGGGCGAGCTGAAACGCAAGATCGTTGTGAAGGGTCTGGGTGCGACGAAGGGTGCACGCGCTGCTATCGAAGCAGCCGGCGGCTCTTTTGCCGAGTAACGCGCAAGTCGATTGCCGTCACTAGCATTTGCATCGGAGAAGGTACTTGGCTAACAGCCCGAGTCTCGCAAAACCCGGTCGAAGCGCGGCGAAGTTTGGCGATCTGCGTCGGCGGGCAGTGTTCCTGCTGCTGGCGCTGATCGTCTACCGTATCGGCGCGCATATTCCGGTGCCGGGTATCGACCCGGACCAACTGGCGAAGCTGTTTCAAAGCCAGTCGGGCGGCATCCTTGGCATGTTCAACATGTTCTCGGGTGGCGCACTCTCGCGGTTCACGATTTTCGCGCTGGGGATCATGCCGTATATTTCGGCGTCGATCATCATGCAGTTGCTGGCGATCGTCTCGCCGCAACTCGAGGCGTTGAAGAAGGAAGGCCAGGCGGGACAACGGAAGATTACGCAGTACACGCGGATCTTTACCGTGTTGCTTGCTACGTTTCAGGCGTTCGGCATTGCCGTTGCGCTTGAAAATCAGCCGGCACTCGTCATTGACCCTGGTATGGTGTTCCGGCTCACGACGGTTGTGACGCTTGTCACTGGCACGATGTTCTTGATGTGGCTTGGTGAGCAGATCACGGAACGCGGACTCGGTAACGGTATCTCGATCATCATTTTCGGCGGGATTGCAGCGGGTTTTCCGAATGCAATCGGTGGTCTCTTCTCGCTGGTGCAAACCGGCTCGATGGGCCCGGTTTCGGCGATTATCGTCGTCGCGCTGATTGCTGCAGTGACGTATCTGGTTGTGTTCATCGAACGCGGCCAGCGCAAGATTCTTGTGAATTACGCCAAGCGGCAGGTGGGCAACAAGATTTACGGCGGCCAGTCTTCGCATTTGCCGCTGAAGCTGAATATGTCGGGTGTGATTCCGCCGATTTTTGCATCGTCGATCATTCTCTTCCCGGCAACCATCCTGAACTGGTTCAGTTCGGGTTCGCGTACCAGCTGGTTTGGCGACACGCTACATAACGTGGCTGAGGCGATCAAACCGGGTCAACCGGTGTACGTTTTGCTGTACGCGTTGGCGATCGTGTTCTTTTGCTTTTTCTACACCGCTTTGGTGTTCAACAGCAGAGAGACGGCCGACAACCTGAAGAAGAGCGGCGCTTTCGTTCCAGGCATCCGACCGGGCGATCAAACGGCCCGATATATCGACCGCATCCTCACGCGTTTGACGCTGGCTGGTGCGATCTACATCGTGTTCGTTTGTCTGCTGCCTGAGTTTTTGGTGCTGCGCTGGAACGTGCCGTTTTATTTTGGTGGAACGTCGCTGCTGATCATTGTCGTCGTCACAATGGACTTCATGGCGCAGGTGCAGTCGTACGTTATGTCGCAACAGTATGAATCGCTGCTGAAGAAAGCTAATTTCAAAGGCGGCGGCGTCCCGATGCGTTGAAAGGACTTATGGCCAAAGACGATGTAATCCAGATGCAGGGTGAAGTCATCGAAAACCTGCCTAACGCTACCTTTCGGGTAAAGCTGGAAAACGGCCATGTCGTATTGGGACACATATCCGGCAAGATGCGGATGCACTACATCCGAATCCTGCCGGGCGACAAGGTGACGGTTGAATTGACGCCTTACGATCTGTCGCGTGCGCGGATCGTGTTCCGGGCGAAGTGATTTGAAAAAAGGGTAATATCATGAAAGTGATGGCATCGGTTAAGCGCATTTGCCGCAATTGCAAGATCATCAAGCGCAAGGGCGTTGTGCGCGTGATTTGCAGCTCTGATCCGCGCCACAAACAGCGTCAAGGCTGAACGCCGCGCTTTTGCTTGCGCTTTTTGTTTGAGGAAAAACAATGGCTCGTATCGCAGGGGTTAACATCCCGAATCACCAGCATACCGAAATCGGCCTGACGGCAATTTACGGTATCGGCCGCACGCGCTCGCGCGACATTTGCGTCGCTGCTGGTGTGGCATTTTCGAAGAAGGTCAAGGACCTGAACGACGCAGACCTCGAAAAGCTGCGTGAAGAAGTCGGCAAGTTCATCGTTGAAGGCGATCTTCGCCGTGAAACGACGATGAACATCAAGCGCCTGATGGATCTCGGCTGCTACCGTGGCGTGCGTCACCGCAAGGGCCTGCCCCTGCGTGGCCAGCGCACGCGTACGAATGCCCGTACGCGCAAGGGTCCGCGTCGTGCAGCGCAATCGCTGAAGAAGTAAGCGGAATTGACAGTTACAGGAAAACGTAATGGCTAAGGCTTCGAACAACTCCGCGGCGCAACGCGTTCGCAAGAAGGTCAAGAAGAACGTCGCCGAGGGCGTGGTTCACGTTCACGCGTCGTTCAACAACACCATCATCACGATCACCGATCGTCAGGGCAACGCGCTTGCCTGGGCGACGTCGGGTGGCCAGGGTTTCAAGGGCTCGCGTAAGTCGACGCCGTTTGCAGCTCAGGTTGCAGCCGAATCGGCTGGTCGCGTGGCGATGGAATACGGCGTCAAGAACCTCGAAGTGCGGATCAAGGGCCCCGGTCCTGGCCGTGAGTCCGCGGTGCGCGCGTTGCATGGTCTTGGTATCAAGATCACCGCGATCTCCGACGTGACGCCGGTTCCGCACAACGGCTGCCGTCCGCCGAAGCGTCGTCGTATCTAAGACGCCGTTTTGCTAGCGCCTGTTGACGCTTCGCGCGTCGACGGGCTGCTTGCGTTATTGAATTGACTAAGCCCACCGTTCGACCCAAAGGGTTCGGACTAGCGTGAATGCAGATTCACGTGATTAATCAGAGAAGGAATCAACGTGGCACGTTATATCGGCCCCAAGGCCAAGCTCTCCCGCCGTGAAGGCACCGACCTCTTCCTGAAGAGCGCCCGTCGTTCGCTGGCTGACAAGTGCAAGCTTGACAGCAAGCCGGGCCAACATGGCCGCACGTCGGGTGCACGTACGTCCGATTACGGCACGCAGCTGCGCGAAAAGCAAAAAGTAAAGCGCATCTACGGCGTCCTCGAACGCCAGTTCCGCCGTTACTTTGCCGAAGCGGACCGTCTCAAGGGCAACACGGGTGAAAACCTGCTGCAATTGCTCGAGTCGCGTCTCGACAACGTCGTGTATCGCATGGGCTTCGGCTCGACGCGCGCTGAAGCGCGTCAGCTGGTCGGCCACAAGGCGATCACGGTGAACGGCGTCGTCACCAATATTCCGTCGCTGCAAGTCAAGTCGGGCGATGTGGTTGCGGTGCGTGAACAGGCGAAGAAGCAAGCGCGCATTCTCGAAGCGCTGTCGTTGGCCGAGCAAGGCGGTCTGCCGAGCTGGGTCGCTGTCGATTCGAAGAAATTCGAAGGCACGTTCAAGCAAAAGCCGGAACGCAGCGACATCGCTGGCGATATCAACGAAAGCCTGATCGTCGAATTGTATTCGCGGTAATCGGATTGACGGCCGGGGCACCCTGATTGCGTTGCGCAAGGGGGCGTCTCGGCTGTTTATTTTCAGGTTGTTACCGGTCAGCCTTATCGGTGTAACGAGCCGAGGGTATTGAAAAGGAAAACCTATGCAAACCAGTTTGTTGAAGCCCAAGATCATCGCAGTTGAATCGCTTGGCGATAGCCATGCGAAAGTGGTCATGGAACCGTTTGAACGCGGTTACGGCCACACCTTGGGTAACGCGCTTCGGCGCGTGCTGCTATCGTCGATGATTGGCTATGCGCCGACCGAAGTGACGATTGCAGGCGTCGTGCACGAATATTCGACGCTCGACGGTGTGCAAGAGGACGTAGTCAACCTGTTGTTGAACCTGAAGGGTGTCGTTTTCAAGCTGCATAACCGTGACGAAGTGACGGTTACGCTGCGCAAGGAAGGCGAAGGCGTTGTCACCGCTGGCGACATCGAACTTGCGCACGACTGCGAAGTGATCAACCCGGATCACGTGATTGCGCATCTGTCGAAGGGCGGCAAGCTCGACGTTCAGATCAAGGTCGAAAAGGGCCGTGGCTATGTGCCGGGCAATGTGCGTCGTTATGGCGAAGAGTCGGCCAAGATCATCGGCCGTATCGTGCTGGACGCGTCGTTCTCGCCGGTTCGCCGCGTGAGCTACGCCGTCGAAAGCGCGCGCGTCGAACAGCGTACCGACCTCGACAAGCTCGTGATGAACATCGAAACCAATGGCGTGATTTCGCCGGAAGAAGCGATCCGTCAATCGGCGCGTATTCTGGTTGATCAGCTGTCGGTGTTCGCTGCGCTGGAAGGCACTGAAGCTACGGCAGAAGCACCGTCGCGCGCGCCGCAGATCGATCCGATCCTGCTGCGTCCGGTGGATGATCTCGAACTTACAGTTCGCTCTGCGAACTGCCTCAAGGCCGAGAACATTTACTACATCGGCGACCTGATCCAGCGCACGGAAAACGAGCTGCTGAAGACGCCGAATCTGGGCCGCAAGTCGCTGAACGAGATCAAGGAAGTACTCGCTTCGCGTGGCCTGACGCTCGGTATGAAGCTCGAGAACTGGCCGCCGGCCGGTCTGGACAAGTAATACGCCCGTAATCGCAGCTGTACCGCGACTGGCGAAGACGCGGATTTTCCTTTAAAATCCGCGTCTTGCCATTTTTCACTACCGGCCCGTGTGCTTACCGACCTTACGGTCAGGCAGAGCACGATAGAAGAGCTGGATCAAAACTCTGAATCAAAGGAATCAAAATGCGTCACCGTCATGGTCTGCGGAAACTGAACCGCACGAGCAGCCACCGTCTGGCAATGCTCCGTAACATGTCTAACTCGCTGATCGAGCACGAAGTCATCAAGACGACGCTGCCGAAGGCGAAGGAACTCCGTAAAGTCGTCGAGCCGCTGATCACGCTCGGCAAGAAGCCGTCGCTGGCAAATCGTCGTCTGGCGTTCAACCGCCTGCGTGATCGTGACTCGGTCACGAAGTTGTTCGAAGTGCTCGGCCCGCGCTACGCGAATCGTCCGGGTGGCTACACCAGCATCCTGAAGTTCGGCTTCCGCGTCGGCGATAACGCACCGATGGCGCTGGTCCAGCTGATGGATCGTCCGGAAATCGTCGAAGCAGACGACATTCAGGAAGCGGAATAAGCTCCCAGCATTAGCGAAAAAGCCAGGCAAACGCCTGGCTTTTTTGTTTTCCGGGCCGAATGTCGCGATGGGGACGACCAGCGGCGTTATGGGTCCTGGTGATACGATAGCGTGAGCGGATTACCTGTCGGGTGGAGCGAGTTGTGAGTGTAGCGGTGACCTTGATGCTGACGACTGTGCCGGACCTGGATTCGGCGAGAAAGCTGGCGTCGGGCGCGCTCAACGCGCGGCTCGCCGCATGCGTGACGCAACTCGGCGCGGTTCATTCCAGTTATCACTGGCACAACAAGATCGAATCCGCCGACGAAATCCAGTTGCTGTTCAAGACGAGCGCCGCGCGAACTCTGGAGCTCGAACAGTATATTCAGACTCACCATCCGTACGACACACCTGAAATCCTCTCATGGCAGGCCACTGCTTCGGTGGCTTACGGCCAATGGATCAACGCTGAAACTCAACGCACTCTCCATGTTTAACCGCTCCAATCGACGCGTGCACGCTGTCGCACTGTCGTTGCTCCTTCTGCTGGCGATGCCGTTTGCCGGTCTCGCCGCAGCCGCGGACGATTTCCTCGATCCTGATGTTGCCTTCAGGTTCGGCGCCACGGAGCAACCGGGCGAAGTCGACGTGCACTACAAGATCGCCGACGGCTATTACATGTACCGCGAACGCTTTGCGTTCGCGACGCGCAACGGCTCGGTCAGCCTCGGCGAGCCCGTCCTGCCGGCCGGGCACGTCAAATTCGATGAGACCTTTCAAAAGAACGTCGAGACGTACCGGGGCGACCTGACGATCCGCATTCCGGTCAAATCCGTGTCGGGCGCGTTTGATGTCGCGGTCACGTCGCAGGGCTGCGCCGACGCAGGCATCTGCTATCCGCCGATGGAGCGCGTCTATCACGTGAAGGGCGCGGCGTTGCAGGCGGCAACTTCGGGCACAGTGGCCACCGTTGCTGCGGCTCCGGGGGCGTCCTTGTCCTCGCAACAGGCTCAAGCAACGACCAACGCGTCCTGGTACGAGCGCGCGACCAGCGCCGATTACGCCGAGTCGCTGCTGCAGGGCGGCGGTTTTCTCGCGATTGTCGGTCTGTATTTCGTCGCCGGTGTCGTGCTGAGTCTTTTGCCGTGTTCGTATCCGATGATCCCGATCCTGTCGGCGATCATCATCGGCGAAGGTGCGCGGGTGACACGGGCACGCGGCTTTTCACTGTCGCTGGCTTATGTGATCGGTATGGCCCTTGTCTATACGGCGCTGGGCATCGCCGCCGCGCTTGTCGGGCAGAGCCTCGGTGCATGGTTGCAGAATCCGTGGGTACTGGGCGCTTTCGGTGTGCTGCTGACGGTCTTCGCGCTGACGCTGATCGCCGGTTTCGATATCGCGCTGCCCCAGCGTTGGCAGGACAGCGCTTCCCGCGTGTCGCAAGGCCACTCAGGCGGCAAATTCGCGGCCGTGGCGGGCATGGGCGCGCTGTCGGCACTGGTCGTCGGCGCGTGCATGACGGCGCCGCTCTTCGCCGTTCTCGCGTTTATTGCGCACACAGGGAACGCGTTGCTCGGGGGCGCCGCGCTGTTTTCGATGGGAATCGGCCTCGGCGTGCCGTTACTGATCATCGGTCTCGGCGCCGGGACGCTGCTGCCGCGTGCCGGCCTGTGGATGGACGGCGTCAAGGTGTTTTTCGGGGTCGTATTGCTCGCGGCTGCTCTGTGGATCGTCTGGCCGGTGCTGGGAGCCAGCGCTCAGATGCTGTTGAGCGCGCTCTGGCTGTTAATCGCATCCGCCGGGCTTGGGCTTTTCACGCCGACCACGGGCGGGAGTTCGGTGTGGCGCCGGCTTGGCCGCGGCGTCGGCGCGGCCTTGACGATCTGGGCCGCCGTACTGCTGGTCGGCCTTGCAGCCGGATCGACCGATCCACTGCGTCCGCTAGCGGTGCTGGCTGCTCGCGGCGGCGCGTCGGCGGGCGCTGTGAGTCCCAAGGCGGGCGAGCTCGCGTTCGCGCCGGTACGCTCGTCGGGTCAACTGGATCAGGCCGTCAAGACTGCCGCGCAACCGGCGATGCTCGATTTCTACGCTGACTGGTGCGTCAGTTGCAAGGAGATGGAAAAGTTCACCTTCAGCGACCCGCGCGTACACGCCAGGCTGCAGCAGCTGAATTTGCTGCGCGCCGACGTCACCGCAAACAGTCCCGACGATCAGACGCTGCTCAAGCGCTTCAAACTGTTCGGCCCGCCAGGCATCATCTTCTTCGATCGTGGCGGCAACGAAGTGTTGCGGGTCGTCGGCTACGAGTCGGCGGATGTGTTTCTGCGCAGTCTCGAACGCGCTGCGCCGACGAAGTCATAGCGCGTAGACGCGATGCGGGACTGCATTGGCATCGCATCGGTACACGCGTTTGCGCGAAAGCTGGGCCGACCCCGCCGGCCCAGCCTCCAGCTTACTTCTGCGACCGCAGGATCCGCGCGGCGTCGAGCGCAAAGTACGTCAGCACGCCATCTGCGCCGGCGCGCTTGAACGCCAGCAGCGACTCCATCATCGCCTTGTCGTGGTCCAGCCAGCCGTTCTGCGCCGCTGCTTTCAGCATCGCGTACTCACCGCTCACCTGGTAGACGTACGTCGGGAACCGGAACTCGTCCTTCACACGACGGACAATATCGAGATACGGCATACCCGGCTTGACCATCACCATGTCCGCGCCTTCCTCGATATCCATGCGCACTTCGCGCAGGGCCTCATCGGAGTTGGCCGGGTCCATCTGATACGTCATCTTGTTGCTCTTGCCGAGATTCGTCGCTGAACCGACAGCATCGCGGAACGGGCCATAGAACGCCGATGCGAACTTGGCGGCATACGCCATGATCCGCGTGTGAATGTAGTCCTCGCTTTCGAGCATTTCACGGATCGCGCCGATGCGGCCATCCATCATGTCCGAAGGCGCGACGATGTCGACCCCAGCCTCAGCCTGCGCACGCGCCTGTTCAAGCAGAATCTCGACGGTCTGATCGTTGATCACGTAGCCCGCTTCGTCGAGTACGCCGTCCTGGCCGTGACTCGTGTACGGATCCAGCGCGACGTCGGTCAACACGCCGAGATCGGGGAAATGCTTCTTCAGCTCGCGGACCGCGCGCGGAATCAGGCCAGCAGGATTCGTGGCCTCACCGCCGTCGGGTGTCTTCAATGACGGCTCGATCGCCGGGAACAACGAAATCACCGGCACGCCGAGTTCGACGCACTGTTCAGCGACGCCCATCAGCAGATCCACCGAGACGCGCTCGACGGCTGGCATCGACGACACGGCTTGCCGCACGTTCGTGCCTTCGACGACGAACACCGGGTAGATCAGGTCGTTGGTGGTGAGAATGTTTTCGCGCATCAGGCGGCGCGAGAAGTCGTCACGGCGCATGCGGCGTGGACGGTGATGCGGATAAAAGCTCATGTCAGTATTGTGCGTGGAGAATGTCGAAAAATTTCTGCCCCTCCGCCTTGCCAAACCTTTTTGAGACAATGGTATATCATACCGATCGAGCAAGGCGCCATGCGCTGACCTCCCCGCTTCTCCTCCCTGAGCGGGTGCCTGTCGTTTTTCGATTAGGCTGTTTGACCCGCCGTTTCTAGCGGCGGGTTTTTTTATGGGCGGCCGAAACGCGTGCGGGCAGAATCCGTGCAGCCTATGCCGCCGGGGCTTCGCCTTCGGTCGGAGTGGGCACCAGCCAGCTTCCGAGAAGTGCGTGCGCCTCGTCCAGCCCGACGCGCTTGAGCGCCGAAAACAGTTGCACAGTCAATTCGCCCTGATAGCCCGCCGCGCGATACTCAGCCAGACCCTTCTGCGTCGAACGCAGCGCGTTCACGCTTTCCTGCCGCGTCAATTTGTCGCACTTCGTCAGCAACGTGTGGATCGGTTTGCCGGTCGGCGCGAACCATTCGATCATCCTTCGATCGAGTTCAGTCAACGGACGGCGCGAATCCATCATCAGGATCATGCCGCGCAACTGCGCGCGTGACTGCAGGTACGACGACAGCAGCGCCTCCCAGTGCGCCTTCGCGGCGCCGGGCACTTCTGCGTAGCCATAACCCGGAAGGTCGACGAGATGCGCGACGGGCTCGTCCGCCGGGCCGACCGAGAAATAGTTGATGTGCTGCGTGCGTCCGGGCGTCTTGCTGGCGAAGGCCAGCCGCTTCTGGTTGCAGAGCAGGTTGATGGCGGTCGACTTCCCGGCATTGGAGCGCCCGGCAAAGGCGACTTCGGGCTGAGACGTGGCCGGCAGATCACGCAGATGATTGACCGTCGTGAAAAAGCGGGCTTGGTGGAGCAGGAAGGACATGAGGGAACCAGGATGTGAGACGCCCTGTGACCCGGAGTGGGGACGGGACAAGCCCGACTGGCGTCTTCGCGATTAGCGAGTTATTGTACAATACGGCGGTTTACTGAAGACCGGCGAGGCAAGGAGCGTGCCTTGCGGGGAACCGCGGGCAATGGCCTCGACAGTAAAGAATCGCAGTAAAAGCATCACCGTCGTATTTTGCAAAACCTCTAATTCCCACAAGACGAAACAGGGTGTGCGAATGAATCGACTGTTCAAGTCTCTGATGGTGCTTCAAGTTGCGGCAGGTCTTTCAGGTTGGGTCGTCGAGGCAAGAGCAGCAGATCCGGCAAAGCCGGACGTGAATCGGGGTCAGGCAATCGCGGCGCAGGTTTGCGCTTCGTGCCACGGTGCAGACGGCAACAGTGCCGGCGGCGCGTATCCGAAGCTCTCGGGTCAACACCCCGAGTACCTCGTCAAGCAGCTCATGGATTTCAAGACGCAGTCCGGCGCAAAGCAGCCGGCGCGTAACAATGCGATCATGGCGGGCATGGTTGCCGCACTATCCGATCAGGACATGGTCAACGTAGCCGCGTATTTCGCGACCCAGGTGCCAAAGCCCGGCTACGCGCATAACAAGAACACGGTGCCGCTCGGGCAGAAGATCTATCGCGGCGGGATTGCCGACAAGGGCATTCCGGCGTGCGCGAGCTGTCATGGCCCGACCGGCCAGGGCATTCCGTCGCAGTATCCGCGTCTGTCGGGGCAGTGGGCGGATTACACGGTGACGCAGTTGACCGCGTTCACGCAGGGGCCGGGCGCTCGCAACAACAACGAAGCGATGCACACCATCGCAAACCGTTTGTCGGATAGCGAGATCAAGGCAGTAGCCGATTACATCGCGGGCCTGCATTAAGCGGTTCGCACGCAGGTACAACCGGCCCGTCGAGGCCGGAAAAAACAAGAAAAGGGTGGGGGCGTCGTCAGCAGACGATAGCCCTTCACCCTTTTTTGCTGTTCAGTCGGAGTATGAATGAGCGTTACCACGTCGGGTCTGGAGTTGAAGTCGGGTCAACGCGCGATGCGTCGTGCGGTCGAGTTGCTGAGTTCGATGCGCTTTGCGATCGCACTGCTCGTGATCCTGTCGATCGCGAGCATCATCGGTACCGTGCTCACGCAGGACGATCCGTATCCCAATTACGTCAATCAGTTCGGCCCGTTCTGGGCGGACATCTTCCGCTCGCTGAGCCTGTACAACGTGTACAGCGCGTGGTGGTTCATGCTGATCCTCGGTTTTCTCATCGTGTCGGTTTCGCTGTGCGTGATCCGCAACGCGCCGAAGATGATCGCCGACATGAAGAGCTGGAAGGTCAAGGTCCGTGAAGGCAGCCTGCGCGCCTTCCATCACAAAGGCGAGTTCGCGGTGCACGGCACGCGCGCGCAGACGACCACGCTGCTTGCGAAACTGTCCGGCAAGATGGGCTACAAATTCGTCGTACGCGAAACCGAAGGCGCGACGCTGATTGCCGCCAAACGCGGCGCGATGACGAAGCTCGGCTACATCTTCGCGCACGTCGCGATTGTCGTGATCTGTATCGGCGGCCTGCTCGACAGCAATCTGCCGATCAAGCTGCAAATGTGGCTCTTCGACAAGACGCCGATCCGAAGCAACACGGTCATCAACGACATCCCTGCTGAGCATCGCCTGTCGCAGACGAATCCGACGTTCCGCGGCTACGCGTGGGTGCCGGAAGGTCAGCACGTGTCGACCGCGATCCTGAACCAGCAGGACGGATCCCTCATTCAGGATCTGCCGTTCTCGATCGAGCTGAACAAATTCATCGTCGACTATTACTCGACCGGCATGCCAAAGCTGTTCGCGAGCGATATTGTCGTGATCGATCACAAGACGGGCGCACGCGTGCCCGCGCGCGTCGAGGTGAACAAGCCGTTTGAGTACGACGGCGTGTCAATCTATCAATCGAGCTTCCAGGACGGCGGCTCGCAGATGCAGATGACCGCGTATCCAATGACGGGCGACACCATGAAGACCGTGCCGTTCGGCGGCCCGATCGGCGGCGCGGCGCCGCTGACGGCAACGATCCCCGGCGCCGACGGCCAGACCGTCGAGTTCACCGATTTCCGCGCGATCAACGTCGAAAACACGTCGAACGGCAGCGGCGCGAACGATGCGCGCGGCGTGGCCGCCCATCGCTCGCTGAAGGAAGCGTTCGACGAGCGGCTCGGCTCCGGCGCGAAGACGTCGAAGCCGGTTGATCTGCGCAACGTCGGCCCGTCGGTGCAGTACAAGGTGCGCGGCAAGGACGGCCAGGCGCGCGAGTACAACAACTATATGCTGCCCGTCGATGTGAACGGCGAACGCATGTTCCTCGCCGGCATGCGTCTGAATCCCGATGATCCGTTCCGCTACCTGCGCATTCCCGCCGACGCCGGCGGCACGGTCAAGGAATGGATGAATCTGCGCGCGGCGCTCGAAAACCCGGCGCTGCGTGCCGAAGCCGCGCATCGCTTTGCATTGCGCTCGGTGCCGGGCTCGAACCAGGAACTGCAGCAGCATCTGGAAGAAAGCGCGTCGCGCGTCCTGACCCTCTTTGCTGGCGCGGACGATTCGGGTGGCAAGGCGCCGAACGGCCAGGTCATCGGCGGCTTCCAGGCGATCGCCGGCTTTATCGACCACTCCGTGCCGAAGGGTGAGCAGGAAAAGGCTGCTGGCCTGCTCCTGCGCATGCTGGAAGGCTCGATGTGGGACGTGTGGCAACTGTCCCGCGAGCAGGCTGGCGAGGCCGACGTGAAGGCGGATGCCGATACCAGCCGTTTTGTGCAAAGCGCGATCAATGCGCTTTCGGACAGCTTTCTGTACGGATCGCCGGTCTATCTGCAGCTTGATTCGTTCAAGCAGGTTCAGGCTTCGGTATTCCAGCTCACGCGCGCGCCAGGCAAAAAAGTCGTGTATCTTGGCAGCCTGCTCCTCGTATTGGGCATCTTCTCGATGTTCTACGTTCGCGAACGGCGCCTGTGGTTCTGGCTCAAAGATAGTGATCACGGTGTGAATGTCGTGATGGCGATGTCGAGCGCTCGCAAAACTCTCGATTTCGAGAAAGAATTTGCCCAGACGCGCGATTCTGTCGGCGCCGCACTGAGCGTCAAACCCACCGATGCATCCGACGCCGCGGGCACATCCGGCGCGCAGAAGTCGGCAGGCTCACAAGATTCGACCCGGTAAGATCATGGACTTGTCTCAGGTTTCCTCTTCCCCCTCGCACAAGAATGCGCCCGTCGATCAGGCGTCTCACGTCGCGCTGTTCGACGAACGCCCGTTCCTGAAGCGCCTCGGCATCACCGACTGGCTGTTTGCGCTGGCGATGGTCGCCGGCGCGGGTTTCGCGCTGTCGCGCTATTCCCCCTTCATGAATGA
>NZ_JBNDMO010000038.1:0-40478 GCF_050436625.1 Paraburkholderia sp. GAS334
TCTCCCGAATCTATCCGCGAGCCATCGATCACGCGCTACCACTAGCGTGCCACGCGCGCGCGACACATCGCGAACGGTCGACGCGAGGCGCTTACCGCGAATCCTGCGGCAGGCGATCAGTTTCGGTTGCCGCTGGCGGCCTGAAACTGTTGCCTCTTCCGTCCCTGACACAAGCCCACGCGTTCTCCGGAACCGTGGGCTCTTTTTTTTGGAAGGCGCCGACCTAACCCGAATCACGGACGTGACGAGGGCAGAAGTCGGCCATGAAGAGACGAACGAAGATTGCCTTCGAACGTCTCTTCAAGGGCTAGAGCAAGTCGGTCGTTGTCAACGGCATAACCTGCGGTTCGAAAGTCTGAACGATCGATTTATGTGGGCGATCCAGATTGCTCGAGAGCCCGCTGCTGAATGAAACACTATCGACGAACCAGAATTCGCCTATTGGGTGGAAAAAGCCGGTCACGCGATTTTCTGGAGGACGCGAGGAATGCTTTACCTTTAGCCGAGGCTCGAGGTGGGGTTAAAGGCGCGACCCGGGTTTCGCGCCGTCATCCGCGGGTCAAGATTCTGTCTCACTCGCATGTATGAAAGCCGTATTGCCTTCGCGATGGTCCCGTTTAAGTCGATGAGCAAGACGGGCAAACCACAAGTGCACCACCGGTGTCGTGAATAGCGTCAGCATCTGCGACAGCACCAGACCGCCGACAATCGCAATCCCGAGCGGCACGCGTAGCTCCGCCCCCGCGCCGTGACCGAGCGCCAGCGGCAACGCACCGAACAGCGCGGCGAGTGTCGTCATCATGATGGGACGAAAACGCAGCACGCAGGCCTGGCGGATCGCAGCGGTGGGCGAAAGACCCTGCTCGCGCTCCGCGACCAGCGCAAAGTCGATCATCATGATCGCGTTCTTCTTGACGATGCCGATCAGCAGAATGATCCCGATCATGCCCATGATCGACAGATCCTGGCGGAACAACATCAGCGCGCACAGTGCACCCACCCCGGCTGACGGCAGCGTCGAGATGATCGTCAACGGATGAATCGGGCTTTCATAGAGAATGCCCAGCACGAGATACACGACCACCAGCGCCGCCAGAATCAGGTAAGGCTCGCTTTTCAGCGAGGCCTGGAACGCCTGCGCGGTGCCCTGGAACGTGCCCGTCAACGAGTCCGGCTTGCCGGCCGCCGCTTCGGCCGCGCGAATCGCCGTCACCGCGTTGCCGAGCGATTGCCCCGCGGCGAGATTGAACGAGATCGTCACGGCCGGGAACAGGCCCTGGTGGTTCACCGAAATTGGCGACACGTTGTTCTGAACTGTCACCAGCACGTTCAACGGCACGAGTTCATTCGTCAACGGCGAGCGCACGTAGAGATGCGCGAGCGCGTCTTGCGTCATCTGAAACCGCGGATTGACCTCTTCGACCACGTGATACTGGTTCAACTGTGTGAAGAGTGTTGCGATCTGACGCTGGCCGAATGCGTCGTAGAGCGTGTCGTCGATCGCCTGCGCTGTGATGCCGAAACGCGAGGCCGTACTACGATCGATTACCAGTGTCGCGCTCGTCGCCGAAGCTTGCCGGTCCGACGTCACGTCGGTCAATTGCGGCAGCTTCGCAAATCGGTCCGTGAGGAGTTGCGCCCAGTGGTCCAACTCCTGCACATTCGGGTCCTGCAGAGTGTACTGGTACTGCGCGGCACTGATCCGTCCACCCACCTGAATGTCCTGACGCACCTGCATCGACAGTGTGATGCCCATCACCGCCGCGAGCTTCGGCCGCAGACGGTTGACCACCTGCCCCGCGCTCGCCGTGCGCTGATTGAACGGCTTCAGGTTGATCATCATGCGGCCCTGGCTGACGGTCGGATTAGGCCCGATCCAGTAGTAGACGTTGTCGACCGCCGGGTCTGCTTCGACGATGTGAGCCAGTTGCTGCATTTTTGCCGCCATCGATTGAGGCGAGATATCCGGCGCGGCCTGTGCGATGCCCTGGATCAGACCCGAGTCCTCTTGCGGAAAGAAGCCTTTAGGGATCAGCACGAACAGCGCGCCGGTCGCAATCACCGTCGCAATCGTGACGACAAGCATGGTCTTCTGGTGGCGCAGGACCCAATCTAGCCCGTGTTCATAGCGCCGCTCGACCGCAACGAAGACCCCCTCGAGCCATCGCTCCAACTTGCCGAGGCCACCGCGGTTTGCCGCCGGCGTGCGGATCAGCCAGCCGCATAGCATCGGCGTAACGGTCAGCGAGACCAGCGCCGACATCACAATGGCCGCGCTCACCGTCACCGCGAACTCGCGGAACAGACGGCCGACGATCCCGCCCATCATCAGGATCGGAATGAACACGGCGATCAGCGATATCGTCATCGAGACGATCGTGAAACGCACTTCGCGCGCACCTAGCAACGCGGCTCGCATGCGCGGCACGCCCTCCTCGATGTGACGCATCACGTTCTCGATCACAACGATCGCGTCGTCGACGACGAAGCCGACCGCAATCGTCAACCCCATCAGAGACAGGTTGTCGAGGCTATAGCCGAGCAGATACATCACGCCGAAGGTCGCGACGAGGGACAGCGGAATCGTCAGGCTCGGAATCACGGTGGCCCAGACGTTGCGCAGGAACGAGAAGATCACCATCACGACGAGCGCGATCGTCAGCATCAGGGTGAACTGCACGTCGTGCACCGACGCGTTAATGGTCTGCGTGCGGTCGCCCACTACATGCACGTGCGCCGCCGCGGGTAACGACGCCTCCATCTCCGGCAAATGAGTCGTGATGTTGTGGATAGTGTCGACGACGTTGTAGCCCGGCTGCTTATGAACGTCGAGAATGATCGCGCGTTCACGCTGCAGCCAGGCAGCCTGCTGGGTATCTTCGGCAGCGTCGATCACGGTGCCCAGGTCTTGCAAACGAATCGGCGCGCCGTTCTTGTACGCGACGACAAGGTCGCGATAACCGGCTGCAGTGGTGATCTGGTCGGTTGCGTTGAACACGACCGAACGGTCCGGGCCGTTCAGGCTGCCCTTCGGTGCGTTGACGGTTTGCACACCGACGATCGAGCGCACGTCTTCCAGCGTCAGGCCGCGCGCGGCGAGCTTGTCGGGATCGATGCGGATGCGCACCGCTGGACGCTGCTGGCCGTGAAAATCGACGAGGCCCACGCCCGGCATCTGCGAAATCTGCTGCGCGAGAAAATCTTCGGCGTAGCTGTCGAGCTGCGTCAGTGTGAGCGAGGGCGAAGTCAAGGCGAGCGACAGCAGCGTGAAATCAGCCGGATTGACCTTCTCGTAAGTCGGCGGATTCGGCAGGTTCTTTGGCAACATGCCGCCTGCAGCGTTGATTGCCGTCTGCACGTCCTGGGCCGCCCCGTTGATGTCGCGCGACAGGTCGAACTGGATCGCAATGCTTGTCGTGCCAAGAGAGCTCGACGAGGTCATCTGCGTAATGCCGGAGATGTTCGACAGCTGCCGTTCAAGCGGCGTCGCCACCGAGGTCGCCATCGTATCGGCACTGGCACCCGGCAGATTCGCAATGACCTGGATGGTCGGGAAATCCACTTGCGGCAAAGGTGCGACCGGCAGCAGAAAATACGCCACCATGCCGACCAGCAGGACGGCAATCGCGAGGAAGCTGGTCGCTATCCGTCGCTGGATGAACAGTTCGAGCAGGCTCATGACGGCGAGTCCATATTCGCAGTGGACGCAGACGCGGAGGCGGCTTCCGCGTTCGCGCTGACGATCTTCGCCGCCACCTTCGCGCCCGGATTCAGACGGCTCTGTCCATCGAACACGATCAGGTCGCCCGTCTGGACGCCATGCCTGATCTCTGTCATGCCGTCGACGCTCACACTGGTCTCAACGGCTTTCATCTGCACCTTGCCGTCCGGGCCTATGGCATACACTTGCGTGCCGGCCTGCGTATTGACGATGGCGCGAGTCGGGACGGCGATGCGCTGACGGTCGGTCTGCACGAGCACGCGCGCGGTGACGAGTTCGCCCGGCCACAGCTTGCGATCTGTATTCGTGAACGACGCCTTCAGCTTGATCTGGCCCGTGGCCGGATCGACCTGGCTGTCGATAAAGACGAGCGCGCCTTGCGCGAGCTCGTCGTTGCCGGTACGCGTCTTCACGCTCACCGGCAGCGGCGCCTTCGCCTGATTCGCGAGCAGTTCCGGCAACACGTCTTGCGGCACCGAGAACAGCACTTCGATCGGCTCCATCTGCGTGAGGGTCACAATGCCGGTGGTGTCGGCAGGATGGACGATCGCGCCGACGTCGGCCTCACGTGCGCCCACTCGGCCCGCGAACGGCGCGCTCAGCGTCGTAAAGCTCAGTTGCAGGCGGTCGCTTTCCATCAGCGCCGCGTCCGCGGCGACGGTCGCGGCCAGCGCCTTGACTTGCGCCCGCGCCGTGTCGACGCTCTGCGAGGTCGCCGCGCCAATGCCCGCGAGTTTCGAATAGCGGTCCAGGTCGAGTTGCGCGTTCTCGAGGCTTGCCTGGTCCTTGCGTTGTGCCGCTTCAGCCTGGTGCAATTGCGCGGTGAGCGGCCCTTGATCGAGTTGCGCGAGCAGTTGCCCAGCCTTCACGTCCTGACCTTCCGTGAAAGCGACGCGCTGCAACTGACCGTCGACGCGCACTTTGACGTCGACGGTATTGAGCGCCTGCACGGTGCCCACCGAGGCGACGCGGATCGGGAAGTCTACGGTAACGGCGTGGCCGGCGTTCACCGGAACGGCGGGCACCGGTGCGCTAGCGGGGTGTTTGGGCCATTGCCACCAGGCTAGCAGGGCGAGCATAGCCACGAGGGCCGCGATGACAGGGAGAGGGAAACGGCGCTGCGGCCGGGGCGGTTGCTGAGGAGGCAGATCTGCGGCGTGATTCATGGCGCGACGGGATTTGTTGAAGAGGGGCGCTGCGCGGAGTTGTCTTCGGCGACGGCGGTGGTGGTATCGGCGTGGTAAACAGGGCGGGTTAAGCCGATCGAGCCGCTTGAACCGATGGCCGAGGGTTCGCCGCTCGCGTCGCCGTCACCGTTCTGCGCGGTCACGCCGTAACCGCCGCCGAACGCGCGGAACAGACTGACCGACGCCTGCAAGCGCGCGAGCCGCGCCTGCACGAGCGTGTCCTCGGATTGATAGAGCGTGCGTTGCGTGTCGAGCACTGTCAGGAAATCGATCGTGCCGAGTTTGTATTGCGCGTCAGCGAGCGTGGCGGCCCTAGCGGCAGCATCGGCCGCCGCCTGGTCGGCCGCTTCCACCTGGCGCTGCTGCGCGGCGGCCGACAGCGAATCCTCGACGTCCTGCAGCGCGGTCACGACGGTCTGTCGGTAGCCGGCGATGCTTTTGTCCTCGGCTGCCTCGTTCGCATGCAACTGTCCGCGCAACGCGCCGCCGTCGAAGATCGGCGCCGCCAGCGACGCCGCCAGGCTCGAAAACGGACTTGAAAGAAACTGCGACAGTGAATGGCTACCCAGGCCGCCGTCGGCCGTTAGCACAATGCTTGGGAAAAAGGCCGCGCGCGCCGCGCCCACGCTATAGTTCGCCGCCTGCAACTGCGCTTCCATCGAACGGATATCGGGCCGGGTATCGAGCAGGCTCGACGGCAGGTTCGGCCGCGGCTGCGGCACAGGAATGCTGGCGAGCTTCGCCTCGGGGACGCCAAATCCCTCGGGCGCCGCGCCCGCCAGCGTAGCGAGCAGGTGCACGTTCTGATCGAGTTGCAGTTGCAGCGTCGGAATCGCAGCCTGGAACGTCGCCAGTGCGTTGCGCTGCTGTTGGACCTGCAATTCCGTCACGACGCCGGCCGCCTGCTGAGCCTGCAATAGCGTCAGGATCCTGGCGGCATCGTCCGAGATGGTCTGCGCGAGCACCACGCGTTGACGCAGGCTCTGAATCTGGAACCACGTATCGACCACCGACGCAGTCAGCGTCAGTGCCACCGTAGCGCGGTCGAAACTGCTGGCGCGCGCGAGCATCTGCGCCGAGTTGGCATTGGCGGCGTTGAGCCCCCAGAAGTCCACCTCGTAAGCCGCTTCCGCGAACAGAGTCTGTCCGTGGGTGGAGATGCCCGAACTGCCTCCCGCGCCGCTCTGATGGCCGCGCTCGAAGGTGCCGTTCAGCGTCAGCGACGGATACAGCGGCGCGCCGGCCTTTTCTGCATTGGCGCGCGCCTCGGCGACACTGGCGACCGCCGAGGCCAGCGAGAAATTGTTATGCAGGCTACGCTCGACGAGCGCATCGAGCGCCGGGTCCCGGTACACGCGCCACCAACCACTTTTGACCGGCACCGTATCGGCCAGCGGCGCCTGCGCGGCACTGCTCCAGGCGATCGGCATGGGCACGGCCGGACGCTGATAGGCGGGCACGAGCGAGCAGCCAGGCAACAGCCCAAGCGTCAACACGCACGCGATCAGCGACAGCCGCGACCTGAAAGGCACGCGCAACGTGGGCGGCGCAAGGCGACCGAATGGTGGCGAGCCGTACAACCGGGGCATAAAGGGCATTCCTCGCAACATGGACGACGCGAGGATAGCGAGCCCGTCCTGTCGGGTCGTTCGCTCGATGATTAAAAAGATTTAATGAAGAATGGCGCGAGGCCGCCGCGCGCTCAGCCGTTCGCGCGGAGCACGTAGCCGGCACCGACCACGGTGTGAATCAGCGGCTTGTCGAAGCCGCGATCGACCTTGCCGCGCAGCCGGTGCATGTGCATGTCGATGATGTTGCCGCGCGGGTCGAACTGATAGTTCCACGCGGATTCGAGCAGCATGCTGCGCGTGACGATCTGTCCGGCGTGACGCATCAGGCACTCCAGCAGCAGGAATTCGCGATGCTGCAGATGCAGGTCGCGTCCCGCGCGGCTCGCTCGGCGCCCCCGCTGGTTGAGTACGAGGTCGGCCACCTGCAAGACGTCCTGCAGACGCGCCCGGTCGGTCCGGCGCGCCAGTGCTTCGACGCGGGCAAGCAGTTCGGCAAATGCGTAGGGTTTTGCCAGATAATCGTCACAGCCCGCGCGAATGCCGTCCACCCGGTCGGTCAGCCCGGCGACGGCGGACAGCATCAGGACCGGCGTCGCGTGACCGTGCGCCCGCAGTTGCGTAACGAGTTCGATGCCGTCCAGCGCCGGCAGGCGGCGGTCCGTGACGATAACGTCGTAGATGCCCTCGCGGGCAAGCGCGAGTCCGGTTGCTCCGTCGGCGGCCGTGTCGACGATATGGCCGCTTTCCGTCAGGCCACGTGCGATGAAGTGACTGCCGCGCGCATCGTCTTCCACGATCAGGATTCGCATGCAGGCCAACCGTAAGCTGTCATTTGAACTGGGTTAAATTTTTTTAATGTTGGGGCGAAACAGGTGTTTTCCGCGCCAAGGCATACTGTGAACGCATAGCGTAGCGCAAAGCCGTCTGCCCGAGGGGCACCATGGCGGCGACTCAATGCGCACTTACTCCGGAATCCTTGTATGCCGAACGTTTTGGTCGTCGAGGACGACCGCCAGACACGCGCAGAGATCGTCGACGCACTCACCGATCACGGTTGCCGCGTTGACTCGGCCGAGACCGGCCGTGACGGGCTGATGCTGGCCGTCGCCACCCAGTACGACGCCATCGTGCTCGACCGGATGCTGGCCGGCGGTCTCGAGGGACTTGGCATGCTGGCCGCGTTGCGCAGTGCAGGCGTCGTCACGCCCGTTCTGATCCTGAGTGCGCTTTCGGGTGTCGACGAGCGCGTGCGCGGCCTGCGCGCCGGCGGTGACGATTACCTGACCAAACCATTTGAATTTATCGAACTGACCGCGCGCCTCGACGCGCTGATGCGCCGCCGCCACGTACCGGCCAGCGTCCAGGAGTACCAGGTGGGACCGGTGCGGATGAATCTGCTCACGCGCGAAGTCACCTGCGCCGGACGCCTGATTGCACTGCTACCGCGCGAATACAGGCTGCTCGAATACCTGATGCAGCATGCGGGTCAGACGATCAGCCGCACGATGCTTTTCGAAGCCGTGTGGGATTATCGGCTCCACGAGCGCACCAACGTGATCGACGTTCACATCAGCCGCCTGAGAAAGAAGCTCGATCCCGCGGGCTCGATGCCGATGATCCATACCGTACGCGGCTCGGGATATACGCTCCGTGCGCCTGACTGACCTGCACCGCACCACCAGTTTCCGTCTCGCGACGCTGTTTCTCGCGATGTTCGGTGTCGTCTCGCTGCTCCTGTTTGCTTACCTCTATTTCGAGATCACGGGATTCGAGATCGAGCGCGTCGACGACTGGCTCCAGCGCGAGCATGCGGCGCTGATACGTGAAGGAACCGACGAGCTGGTGGCGCGCTTTAATCATCAGAGCCAGTTCGATCCGCGCCATCAGCGTCCGTTTGCGTTGTTCGACGTGCAGGGCAAACACATCGCGGGCGGCCTTCCCGGCGACCGGCCGGAACTGCCGTACTTCGACCGGCCGTTTTCGATGCGCCTTGAACTGCCTGAGCAAAACGTTCCCGCCCGCTGCATCGCCGCGCGGATCCCAGATGGCCGCACCGCATTGCTGTGCCAGAACACGCGCGAACTCGATCACTTCGATGAAGAGCTGTTGCATGCGTTGGTGTCGGCGGGTGTGCTGATGCTCTTCACCGGACTGATTGGCGCGGCGATAGTTGGGGTCGGGGCGGTGCGGCGGCTGGATGCGGTGACACAATCGATCGAGGAAATCGTGGCGGGCAATCTCAGCCGCCGCTTGCCAGTCCATGCGAAGCAGGACGACATTGACAGGTTGGTGCGCGTCGTCAACGGTATGCTCGACGAGATCGAGCGACTGATGCAGGAGGTCAAGGGCGTGTGCGACGCAATCGCCCACGACTTGCGTACGCCGCTGACGCGGCTCATGGCCGGGCTTGAGCGCGCGCAACGACGTGCCGCTTCCGAAGAGGAGTACCGTGCCGCCACCGAGAACGCGATAGTCGAACTGGGTGGGATTTTGCGCACCTTCAATGCGCTGCTGCGCATTTCCGAAATCGAGAGCAACGCGCGGCACGGTAACTTCGTGACGGTCGACCTGGCCGCAGTCGTCGACGATGTGATCGAGTTCTATGAGCCGACAGCGGAAGAAAAGCGCGTGACGCTCGATTATCGACGCACGGCGTCCGGCTCGATCGAGCTACAAGGCGACCGCAATCTGCTGTTCGAAGCGATCGCCAACGTCGTCGAGAACGCGATCAAGTTCGCGCCGGAGGAAGGTCACGTGTCGGTGGACCTCTTCCGCGGCGCTGCCGGCTTCGGGATCACAATCGCTGACGACGGCCCGGGGATCGCACCTGACGAGCGACAGGCAGTGCTGCGCCGCTTCTATCGCGGCGAGGCGAGTCGACACACTCCCGGCAATGGCCTTGGACTGAGCCTGACGCATGCTGTGGCAGGCATGCATGACATATCGATCCGCTTCAACGATGTGCCAACGGGTTGCAGCGTAACGCTACTCAGGAATGCCCGTCCAGCGATCATCCGAACGGTGGATTGAGCTTCTTGTCCAGCTCGGACAGTGTGGCCACTGAGGTAACGGCCGATTGTTTTTGCTGAACGACGAGTCGGTCCACGGTCGAATGACTTCTCGAACACGAACTTCGGACGTTCAGGGAAGCTTACCGAAGGACGGTCTTGGGTCGATAGCACCCGTCCGCTGTCCAATACTCGCGATTTGTAATGGCGACGCACTGAACACTCATTTCTGTCCAGGATTTCTATAGCAGATCAGTCGTTTGAAACGCCACCGCTCCAGCGGCCATAACAAAAACGAGCACGGACCACACCAGCACGAGCGCTGGCAGCACCTTTGCTCTTTTGGCGGGTTGGGACGCTCGACCGCCGCAGCCGTCGTAGCGGTCGCGGAACAACCCACGTGAGCCTCTTCGGGAACTCAGCCGCTCGATCTCGCAGAGCGGCGACAAGCGATCGTCGCGCGGCGCTCGGCGGCCGATTTACTCCCCGCAGCGCCCGACCACGATATCGGCGAAAGCGATTCCGAGGTGCGCCGAAAGCTCGTGCGTTGTTTAATTAGGTCGCCACGCGCTGAAATATGCGGCCTTGGCCCAAGCGATCTCACGCTGTGTCGCGGTTTCTAGATTCAGGCCTGAATACGCGCAGAAGTGGTCAAAGTCGTCTTGGGCGGTGTGTCCGCGCATATTGTGTGGAGGGGGCCCGGCAGCTTCCATTATGGCGAGCAGTTCGTCGGGTTTGCCATAGCACATGGGACACCTCATTGGTATGCCAGTTCGACGTACGTAGCAGTTTGCAGCGGAGCGGCCATGGCCACCTCAGAGCGACAGATTGGTCCGCGCGATGGAGCAAGATTCCAGCCAGTGAGGTGACGCCGGGCACAATCAACGCGCACGACTCGCGTAACCGGCGCGGAGGGGCAACGTGACTCGTAAGAAAATCAAAGTCGCTGCAACAACCGCTCGTGAACCGGACGCGTTACCTTCTCGCATTCAGCCGCAACTTGCAACCCTCGTGGAGCGGCCGCCGCAGGGAGCACCGTGGTCTTACGAAATCAAATTTGATGGTTATCGGATTCTCTGCCGCATCGAGCGCAACCACGTCACACTTTTCACGCGCAACGGCCACGACTGGACTGACCGCATGCCCACGCTTGCCAAGGCGCTTGCTAGACTTCCCGTCGACGACGCCTGGATCGACGGCGAAGTGGTAATGATGAATGAAGCTGGCACCCCAGACTTCGCCGCGCTTCAGAATGCCTTCGCCCGGCGCCGAACGGCCGGCATCAAGTATTTTGCCTTCGACCTCCTGTTCGTAGATGGGCATGACCTGCGCAGCCAGCCGCTGCGCGAACGTCGGGCCGCGCTTCACGCGACGCTGCGCGACTGCAAGAGCGCGCATGTGCGCTTCAGTGAGGCGTTCGAACAGGATGCGCACTCATTGCTCGCCTCCGCGCGCAGGATGGGTCTGGAAGGGCTGGTAGGGAAGCGGCTGGACCGTCCTTACGTGGAAGGCCGATCAACTGACTGGGTCAAGGTTAAATGTGTCTCACGTCAGGAATTCGTCGTTGGGGGATTTACGCGGTCGAAAGGCGCGAAAAGCGGCGTGCAGTCGCTGTTACTCGGTGTCCATGAGAGCGACGGATCTCTTCGCTATGCCGGTGCGGTCAAATCGCCATCGCGGCCGACTTTGCGGGTTGAAGTGGAGCGTGGCTTGCGACCCGTACGCAGTCCAGCCTTCTTCAATCCGCCGCCGCCAGCGCGCGATCGCGAAATCATCTGGACACGGCCCGAAATGGTTGTCGAAGTCTCTTTTCTCGAATGGACTCCGGCTGGCGAACTTCGTCAGGCAGTTTTCCATGGCCTCCGGGAGGACAAACCCGCCAGCCAGATCGTCGTCGAAAAGCCGAACCGGAAGATCAAAGTCGACGACGAACCGTCCGGGTCGCGGCAGGTGAATGGTCGCGCGAAAGTAGGCAGCAGCGCCATCACGAACCCGCACCGGGTCGTGGACCCAGTTACAGGCGTAACGAAGTTGGATATCGTGCGCTACTACGACGCGATCGCCCCGTGGATGCTTGCGCACATAGCTGACCGGCCATTGATGCTGGTGAGAGCGCCCAACGGACTGCGCGGCGAGATGTTTTATCAGAAGCATGCCGAGGCTCAGCGGCTCAAGGCACTGACAAAGCTGCCCGTGTCGCTGGATCCGCACCACCCACCATTGCTTGTCGCAAACTCCACGGAGGCGCTTGTCGAGCTGGCGCAACTGAATGTCATCGAGGTTCACGCGTGGAACGCAACGGCAGCAAATCTCGATCTGCCGGACCGCTTTATCCTTGATCTTGACCCGGACCCACAACTCAAGTGGAAGACCATGCAGGAAGCGACCATGTTCGCCAAAATCTTGCTGGACGAAATCGGTCTCACATCGTTCTGCAAAACGAGCGGCGGAAAGGGCGTGCACATCGTCGTCCCGATCGAACGCAGCTACACGTGGGATGAAGTAAGGATTTTCACGCATGCAATCGCCCGCCATCTCGCGCGCGTGGTGCCTCAACGCTTTTCTGCCGTCTCCGGACCGAAGAACAGGATCGGGAAGATTTTCGTTGACTACCTCCGCAATGGACGAGGCGCAACGACAGCGACCGCCTTAACGGTTCGCCGCCTTCAGCGCATCAATGATCTTCGCTGGATCGACCATCTGGCCGACGATAGTAGGCAGCAAAGCTGGCGCGTGCTCCCAACCGATCAGGTCGAGGCACTCGAAGGCCTTGTTGATGAAGTCGAGCGAATGACCGGTGCGGCAAACGCCCTTTCGGTCGCGGCCGAGAGCAGGGCATCGGCGAGCACAGCTGGCGAGACACCGGCCGCAATCGCCGTCAGCAGGGTGCGCTCGGCCGCTTCGCGATGGCGCACATTTGTCCAAAGGCGCAGCCAGCGCTTGAGTGCGGCCGGCTCCGGCCGGCTTCCAAGCGGCGCACGTTCCCGCCGCGGCGCCTCGCCGTCACAGTCCGCCGCCACGCGGCGCGCACCGTGGAACAGAGCAAGAATTGGATGCTTCGATGATGACAAGACCGCCTTTGGACGCACGTTGACCGTAATATTCGACCATCATTGCACTTGGGCTGTCGTCTGGGTTGGCCCGCAAGCGTGTTGTTGGCGCGTGGACTGCGCGATGTGACAAGCTGATCGCCCCGAGTTGAACTGGAGAGAAAGCGAAGCCGAAATCGTCACGATATTCGACGGTCACGCTGTCCGAATGCCACGGCTCTAAGGCACTCGGACCTGAGCCGCTTGGAAAGGCTTTTACGCTAGACTCGACCGTGCGACACGCCTTCAACAATAAACACACGATAGTTCGCGCCTGCCCTGCGATGCAGCGCGACCGCCTGGTAGTCGGGACTGTCATACCAGGTGCGAGCCTCAGCAGCGGATGGGAATTCCAGAACCACTGCCCCCTCGAAGTTCGACCCCTCCAGAATGTCGAGTGCTCCGTAGAATACGCGCGGTGTTCCAGGGTGGCCACCGAGGGTGGACGGCGCTAGCTGTGAGTACGTCTTCAATTCCTCTGCGTTCACGGTATTCTCCCGCATGAATATCACATAGGCTGCCATTTTCGAGCTCCTTCGATATAGGTGGGGCGTGTTCGAAACAGAGCGCGGAGCCAATTCATGTAGTGCGTGGCGAGCACGCGAGCTACTGGTCGGCTTTGTCTCCATCCACGAGGTAATGTTGGGTATCGGCGACGAGGCAGGCGCGCGGGCGGAAGTAGGCTTTCTTGACAAGTCGCTTTTTGCAAGCGGCGCTTGGTAGCACAGCCACCCCTCCAGCGGTGATACGCCACCGGACGAGACCGAAACCACCTCGCGGCCCGCTACTTCAGCATCTCGGCAATCCCTCCGATTCGGCTGCAGAACATTGATTTTTTGTGCTGACGCCAACCACAAATCGCATTACAAGGCTCCGAGCACTCCGTGGGTGAAATCTCCTCGCCCATGCCGTCCGCCAGTATCAGGTGCGTGGTTTAGCTGCGCAGCCCGTGGACAACACCTAGCTTGTCCAGCAATGCCTGAGGTTCGAAGTAGGCTACCCAAATGGATGTGGCTTTGTCGCCCTCGACTGTCCAGTGCTCTGAGATTTTGATCGTCGCATCGCTGTCCGTGAGGCCGAAGTTCACAAGCGCGATCACTTTTTCGTGCTCAGCGAAGAGCACGTCATAGCTAAACCTGCTGAAATCGAGGACGTCCGGCAAGTTAGGAAGTACCTCGTCGCGGAAGAACGCAGCGCCTTCGTGCACGCCGCCCCAAGGCAGATAGCTCGGCGCTGTGGTTGAGAAGTCAGGATGCAGGTAAGCGGCGAAATCAGTCAGACGACCCTGTACGCCTGCCTGGTAGTAGGCATCTACGACGGACCGACTCTGTTCGCTGGTGGTTTTGAGGATCATAAAAGTGTTTCCCTGTTTGTTTCCGGTAGCGACGCCTTCTGACAAAGGCGTCAACGAGCAACTCGTCAGCACTCGGCATGCGTTTGCACGATGAGTGAGGCGCGTCTAGATCGATTGGATTGCGGACTCGTCGGCGCTGATAACTTGCCCGGTGACGATGACCTTTCCATCAGTAGGAATCGACCGCCAACGGCGAGATCGGGACCGTTCACCCGCTTCTCCAATCAATACGAGGCAGGTTAGGTGAGTATTGAACAACGGGAAAATACTCAATAAGCTGGACCACATGCTTTCGAGGCATGACCTGGTCGAAGCGACAATATTGCATGGTCATGGGATTGGCGCACCGTCTGCTGGTTCACCGCAATCGCCGAGAGAGGAAGGAGGTGGCGGCGAGATGACGTTTGCGTGCCGCGACCATGGTTGAGTTCGGAGACTCGTAGACTCGAAGGACGGGCTCCCGGGCGAACCGTTTAGCCACTATGCGCGCGGCGCTGCGCTGAGTGACGTGGGCAGAGCCTTCGTCGAACGCGGCTCTCGCTTACTCAAGCCAACACTGATGTTACGGCTAACAGGTTTGACGGCGAAAACGACCGGGAGCGTTTCGCATTCTTCATCTAAGAAATGAACTGCGTACCCAAGACAATGGTCGTTCTTCGAGACGACCCGCACACGCGAATGACCGCTTCTATGGGGACTTGTTTGTCAACCCATTTTGATCACGTGAAGGGCTTGGACATCATGGCGGCACCTGTATGTTGTGTTGAGCAGGTGAAACCTTGGCACGACATGGCCGTTCCCATCGTGATCCGAGGTCGGGGTGTAACGAGCGTTCGAGCCAGTGCCCGAACGAACTTCTAGTAGCGCCACAGTGCGATGGCCAGGCGCCGCGCCAACGCCACGATGCCGACCCGTCGCATGCGCTTGCCGCTGCCCGCAAAGCGCTGGTTAAACCACCGGGTCAAGAGGCTTTCGGGCTGCAGGGTCAGCCTGCGCCAGGCCAGCTCGACCAGCATCGTGCGCGCTTGTTGCCCGCCTTGCTGATGCCTTGCTCGATCTGGCTGCCACCACTGTCGTAGGGCGTCGGCGTGACCCCCAGACAGCCGGCCAGCTCGCGCCGGTTGGCGAAACGTCGTCAGCCAAACACTTCCTTGACCAGCACCCAGGCGCCCTTGTGTCCGATCGCGTGAAGTTGACCCGCGAGAACGGACACCTATTCTTTTGATGAGAAGGTGGTGTCGAAATGGGCAGACATCGTATACCCGGCGGACTTCCGGGCCCAGATAGTCGAACTGGTGAAATCCGGACGTACGCCTGAGGAGCTCGCGCGCGAGTTCGAACCGACCGCACAGACGATCATCAACTGGGTCGCGCAGGCCGATCGTGACGTCGGTGTGCGTCATGACGGACTGACCACGGCCGAACGACAGGAGCTAACGCGGTTACGTCGTGAGAACCAGCAGCTGAAGGAGGCCAGTTCGGTAAAGTGATGCCACGCGGCAAAGCGCTCGGCGACCTGTTTGCGATAGAGCGAGGCACGTAGGATGTGTCGCTTGAGCGCAAAATGCTGGCGGATCGGGCCGAAGCTCGAGAGGAAAGCCTGCGTGCGTTCAGGCAGGCGGATGCCACGCGTGAACAGATTTAGGCGGAACGCTTGCGAAGAAGGTACTTCTGTGTTCCCTCCATCACCTGCTCCCCTCGCTGATTCACAACCGAGGAACCCAGAGTCAGGACGCCGGTGGTGCGTCCAGGGGATAATCCCACAACCTCCATCGACACGTACAACGTGTCGCCCGCAAAGACAGGCCTGAGGAAGCGGCTGCTCTGCTCGATAAACGCCTTTAAAGAGTCTTGGACCATGTGGGGAAACAGTCCAGCGCCGGCGGCGGTTTGGATTGCAATCTGAAACCCGTGGGCCAAAAGCCCCGGCATGCCGTGCGCGCGACAGTATTCGACGTCGTAGTGAACAGGATGGTTGTCGCCGCTTGCCAGCTGAAACGCTGCGAACAGGGCGTCCGTCATCGTCCGTGAGGGAAGGACGAATCGTTCTCCGACGGAAAAGTCTTCGAAGTATCGTTGCGCGCACATTTGGTGGGAGAGGTACGGCGACTCTGCGATTGCGTTCATGAATTGCAGCTCATCGGGATGTTTTGGGGACTCGCAGGGCGGATCCATATCGAAATGGCCCGACGCCAAACCCATTCAGTTCAGCACGAGCCGCCCTATGTTTGAGTATAGGTACCGGGCCGAGGTGTTACAGTTGAATGTTGCGAACACTGGCTTCGGATTTCTGGAACAGCTCGCGATCCAATACATGGCTGGAGACAAAGATGAGATACGAGCTAACTGATCTTCGACTGTTTCTGGCTGTCGCCGAGGCGGGGAGCCTGTCAACGGGGGCACTGAACTTCCATTTGTCGGCTCCGTCGGCCAGCTATAGGCTGAAGAATCTGGAGCAAGCGGTTGGTGCGGCGCTTTTCGTCCGTGGACCAAAGGGCATGGCGTTGACTCGGGCGGGTGAGGCGTTGTTGGGGCACGTGCGAAATGTTTTGTCCGCGATTCAGTTCATGCACGGCGATCTCGCGCGCTTCGCAAATGGTGTGAAAGGTCAGATTCGCGTCGTCGCCAACAGCAGCTGCCTCGCCAGGCTGACAGAGCCGCTCAGTCGCTTCCTCGTCGCTCACCCAAATATCGACGTCGAGCTTGAGGAGCGCCTGAGTGCGGACATCGTTCAGGCTGTAGCCGACCGTGTGGCCGACATTGGCTTGTTGGCAGGTGAGGTTGACATCCAGCAACTTGAGGCCATTCCCTATGCGCAGGATGAACTGATATTTGTCACGGCGATGGAACATCCGCTCGGCGCTTTACGGGAGATCAGTTTCCTTGAAACGTTGGAGGCAGAGTTCGTTGGACTAGGTCGTAAAAGCAGCAATTTTATTTTTCTATCACAAATCGCGGGAAAGCTAGGCCGCAGACTTAATGTCAGAGTCAATGTTCAAAGTTTCCCTATCGTGTTGCAGTTGGTGGAAGAGAACGTTGGGGTTTCGATAGTGCCGCGTAGCATCGCAGTTCCGGCCCTGATGGCCGGCCGCATCGTGGGTGTGCCGCTGGCAGAACCTTGGGCGCTGAGGAACCAGCGAGTGGTTGCCGTCAGCTTCAAAGGCCTTCCTCCGTTCGTTCAAGAGTTTGTTGAGTGCATCTCGCACGAACAGGTGACACCCGAAGCATCGAGTGAGTCGGCTACAGGTCGGTTGACTTGATTCCCGAGCGGCTTGGCCCACCGAAGTGGTCCCGGACGATGTCTTGCCGCTCACGCAGATCGCCGGGCCACTGTTGGCGTTGGCGTGGCAGACGCCGTGCGCGTTTGAGTGTTCAAGTCTTTCGAAGGGTCCATTAAAAACATTCGACTATTCCCTGCCAAGGTCGCCTGAATATACTCCTCCCATGGATTTGAAAATTGCCTGGGAAAGAGGAGACGATGCTAAATCGCGCGTTGGAGGGAGTGTCCGTACTCGACTTGTCGAGAATTCTTGCCGGCCCATGGTGTACCCAGAATCTGGCCGACCTGGGTGCAGATGTCATCAAGGTGGAAAGCCCAAAAGGTGGTGACGACACGCGGAAATGGGGGCCACCGTTTCTCGACATCCCCGGAAGCGACGACAGGTTCTCCGCGTACTTCCTGAGTTGCAATCGGGGAAAGCAGTCAATCGCTATCGATATCTCCCAGGCAGACGGGGCCGCGCTGGTGAGGCAGCTCGCTGCCAAGGCGGATGTACTGGTCGAGAACTTCAAGTCCGGATCTCTGGCCAAGTTTGGCCTCGATTATGAGTCATTGCGCGGGGACAATCCCAGGCTCGTTTACATGTCCATAACGGGATTTGGCCAGGAGGGACCGATGGCCGGGCGACCGGGATACGACTATGTTTTTCAGGGATACGGCGGACTCATGAGCTATACCGGCCGCCCTGATGACGAACCCGGCGGCGGTCCTTTACGTGTTGGCGCCTCGATCATCGACCTCAGCACTGGCATGTACGGGACGACGGCGGTTCTTGCGGCCTTATTTCAAAGAGAGATAAGCGGGAAGGGGCAATACATTGACCTTTCCCTGTCAGATGTCGCAGTCGCTCTAAACGCTAACCAGAACATGAACTACCTTGTATCGGGCCAAGTGCCCGTTAGACGAGGTAACGCTCATCCAAACCTCGCTCCGTATGAAATATTCGCTTGTCAGGATGGACAACATCTGATTCTAGCGATCGGTAACGATCAACAGTTTGTCCGGTTCTGTGAACTGGCCGGAGAACCGTCGCTCGCGACTGACACCCGCTTCGCGACAAATGAGCAGCGTCTCTCCAATCTCACGGAGTTGCGTGGCGCAGTATCCAGATTGCTCCTAGAGCGATCCATGGATGTATGGCGAGATCTCCTGGACAAAGACGGAGTGCCTTGGGGGCCGGTCAATACGCTGGATCAGGTATTCCATGACCCGCAAACGAAATTCAAGAGGATCCGTCAAGACCTGACTCATCCGTTGGCTGGAAAAATTCCGACGGTGAGGAACCCGCTTTCTCACTCGGATATGTCTGAAACAAAGGCGCCGCCCCTGTTGGGGGAGGACACAAACGACGTGCTCGCAGGCCTGGGCATGAGTCCCGAAAACGTCGCACGATTGAAGACTCAAGGCGTGGTCGTGGGCCGTTAATGGGGAGGTCGCGGTACATGTTAAGCGAATCGCATGATCACTATGATGTCGCGCAGGATGGGCGCGGCGTCGTAACGTTGACAATTGCCCGTTCCGGGAAGCTGAATCTGATTTCGTCTTCTGTGACTAAAGCCCTGATCGAGGGATTGAAGCGTCTCGGGCAAGACTCGTCCGTTCGAGCGCTCGTATTAACGGGCGATGGAGACCGGGCGTTTATCGGTGGTGCCGACGTTAAGGAGATGGCCACGCTGAACCCCAAGACCGCCGAAATCTTTATATTGGGCTTGCATGACTTATGCGAGGCCATTCGTGTGTTTCCAGTGCCTGTTATCGCGCGCATACAGGGATGGTGCCTCGGAGGTGGGTTAGAGGTCGCTGCGGCTTGTGACATTCGGGTAGCGGCGAGTACGGCGCAGTTTGGGATGCCAGAGGTAAGAATGGGTATCCCCTCGGTCATTCATGCCGCACTTCTACCACGTTTGATCGGCAGTGGGCGGGCGCGGTGGCTTATGTTGACAGCCAACCTCATTGACACAAGCCGCGCCTTGGAGTGGGGCCTTGTCGACGGTATCGCCGAGAGTCAGCAACTCGACGCCGAGGTCGAGCGTGTCCTCGCCGCGTTATTGGCGTGCGGCCCCCAGGTTATGCGCTCCCAAAAGAGGCTGCTTAACACTTGGGATGACGTTCCATTGAGCGAGGGAGTGAAGGTTAGCATCAAAGAGTTCGGTAACGCCTTTCGAGGCGAGGAGCCTTATTATTTTATGAGCGAGTTCCTGACGCGAAAGCGCGGAACATAACCACTGTCCAACTGGATCCCGGGGCGCGACTGGCCCAAGGCGCAGGTGCGGACGTTGGTTTGCAGACCCATCGGTCCAAAAGCGCATCAGTTACAGGGCACCTTTGATTGGCCGCGGACCATGCGGCGATAGATTGCGCCAGCGGGTTTAAGAGGAGGTCCGCATGAAGATCGGATTTATCGGATTGGGAAAGATGGGCGCACCGATGGTGGCCAATCTGTTGAAGCAGGGCGTCGAGGTTGCTGTCTATGACGTCAACGTCGAGGCGGTCGCGTCAGCAGTCGCCGCCGGTGCGGGTGCCGCTGACTCACCGAAGGCCGTTGCTGTCCAATCTGGCGCGGTCGTCACTGCGCTGCCTTCAGTCCAGCACGTGGCCGACGTTTATCTTTCTGAGGAGGGTATTCTTGCTGGCGCAAGGCCGGGGACACTTCTCGTGGATTGCAGTACGGTATCTCCACAGTTTTCGCGCGAGATGTGGGCTCGCGCTGCGGAAGCGGGTGTTCGTATGGCCGATGCACCCATGTCTGGCGGGACGAAGGGTGCCGGCGCCGGCACTCTGACGTTTTTGGTGGGCGCTGACGACGCACTGCTCGCCGATATTGAGCCGCTTCTGATGAAAATGGGTAAGAAGGTCGTTCATTGTGGCGGACCGGGCAGCGGCCAGGTTGTCAAACTCTGCAACAATCTGTTGCTCGCGAACACAATGATAGCCACGTGCGAAGCGATGTCGCTCGGTGTGAAGCTCGGGGTTGATCCATTGATCCTTGCTACGGCAATCAACAATTCGTCCGGACGTTCGTGGAGCTCTGATACCAACAATCCGTGGCCGGGCGTGGTCCCTGATGCACCGTCCTCCAATGGATATGCCGGAGGAGGCAGCACGGAAACATTGTTGAAAGACATTTGCCTCGCGGTTCAGGCTGCGCAAGACGTAAAACAGACTCTCGTGCTCGGGTTGGTCGCGAAGGAGTTATATCAGAGTTCGGTTAGTCAAGGGTGGGGTGGGAAAGACTTTTCCTCCGTCATCCATCTGTTTGATTAGGTAGGTCTTCACCTGCCCTTCACGGATGCGCTGGCAGACGCGTTGCATGCGGGTTGTTCGCTCGCATTGCCGTGGCCGGACGTCGCTTGAAGGGGATCTGCGGCGTGGTTAGCTGGTGCGTTCTCGAAACTTCCAGCTCTGCTCTGCTTTTGATCTAAGTAAGACGATGGATACATTAAATCTGACAATATATAACTCAGGTCGGAGACAGTATGTCATTCGTAGTGGCGTTGACCGCATTGGCATTTCTAATGCTGGCCGCGTATCGCGGCCATAGCGTTATCCTTTTCGCGCCTCTTGCGTCCCTTTTTGCTGTGTTGCTAGCGGACCCGTCTGCTGTTGCGCCAGTGTTCAGCGGAATCTTCATGGAGAAAATGGTCGGTTTCCTGAAGCTGTATTTTCCGGTCTTTCTTCTCGGTGCCGTGTTCGGGAAGGTCATCGAGCTGTCTGGGTTTTCTGAGTCGATAGTGGCAGCGGCGGTTCGCTACATTGGCAAGTCGCGTGTAAACTTGGTTATCGTCTTCGTGTGCGCGTTGCTGACATATGGGGGAGTGTCACTGTTTGTTGTCGTGTTCGCCGTTTACCCGTTCGCTGCGGAGCTGTATCGCAAAAGTGGGATTCCAAAGCGTCTGTTACCCGGACCTATCGCGTTAGGAGCGTTCACATTTACCATGGACGCGCTCCCGGGGACTCCGCAGATCCAGAACATTATTCCAAGCACGTTTTTCAAGACGACCGGATGGGCCGCCCCGTGGCTTGGGGTCGTCGGAGCGGTGTTTATCGCAGTGGTTGGTCTGATTTTTCTCGAGTGGCGCCGCCGCAAGGTGATGGAGACAGGCGAGGGGTACGGAACATCTCTCCTGAACGAACCCGAAGGAGTAGAGGCGAGCGGCCTCCCAAACCCTTTTCTAGCTGTTGCTCCTTTGATTCTTGTGGGCGTTTCCAACTTTGCGCTGACAAAGTACCTCCCATACTTCTATGGAGCGAACTTCTCGGTGCCGCCTGATGTGCTACCAGGCATTCACGCTCCCATTGCCGTTTCAATCAAAACGGTCACTGCCACTTGGGCCGTTGAGGGAGCGTTACTGGTCGGCATCGTGTTCGTTATGCTCACCGCCTATGGGCGCGTGCGAGCCCGTTTTGCTGCCGGTACCCGGACAGCTGTCGCGGGCGCGCTGCTCGCAGCGATGAACACTGCCTCGGAATACGGATTTGGGGGTGTGATCGCCGCGCTCCCCGGTTTTGTTATTGTTGGAGAAGCGCTTAAAAGTATCCCCAACCCCCTGATTAATTCCGCCGTAACGGTAAGTGCCCTCGCAGGGATTACAGGCTCTGCGTCGGGCGGGATGAGCATCGCGCTGGCCTCGATGTCTGAGACCTTTATAAGGGAAGCCGCAGCCGCGCGCATTCCACTGGACGTGCTGCATCGGGTGGTCGCCATGGCCAGCGGCGGTATGGACTCGCTTCCTCATAATGGCGCAGTGATAACTTTGCTTGCGGTAACCGGATTGACGCACCGTCAGTCATATCGCGAGATCTTCGCTATTACGATTATCAAGACTTTCGCTGTGCTCTTTGTGATCGCGGCGTACTACGCGACGGGTATTGTGTAGCCCAAAGGGGGCTTGCTTGCCAACAGCGCGACCGAAGACGTCGGCGCTGAATGGAGACGATGTTCACCCGCCGCAAACAATTCTCTCGACTCTTACGGGTTTCATGTTGTGTCGATGATCTTGCCGAAAGCAGGCGGATGGATCGGGCACTGAAAAAGGAGGCTTTAGATGACTGGACGGCTAGTTGGTAAGCGCGTAATCGTAACGGACTGCAACGAGTACAACGGCGCGGATATCGTTGAACTCTTCAAGGCAGAGGGTGCGGAGGTGTTCGCGGAGTCGCGCGACCTGACACCGCTGGACGCTGCGGACAACCTGATCCGCGAGGTGGGGCATGTCGATATCCTTATCGCAAACCTAGCGTATCCACACAAGTATGCGCCTGCGACCGAGAAGACCGACGAGGAGATGGACCTGGCGATGCAACGGATCGTATATCCACTGCACCGGCTCACCCGAGCAGTTCTGCCGCAGATGCTTGCACGCAAGCAGGGCAAAATCGTCGTCGTCGGCAGCGCCACTCCGCTACGCGGTCGAAAGGGTGGAGTGTCCATATATGGCGCAGCGCGGGGTGCGCAGTTCGGGTACATGAGAAACGTTGCGATGGAAGTCGCGCCCTACGTACATATCAACGCCACGGCGCAGACCTACGTCGATAATTTGACGTACTGGCCACTTGAATATCGCAAGACTGAAGAATTTCGCGTGCGCCTGGCGGAGTGTCCCGGTGGTCGGCTTGCATCCGGGCGGCAACTGGCTCAGTCCGTTCTCTTCCTGGCTGGACCGGAAAGCGACTTTTCGTACGGTCAGATTCTTTCCTTCGACGGAGGGTGGACGTCGGGCAGCACGATGTAAGTTCCAAGAAGGTTTGCACAATGCCTGGCTGAGCGTCGCCGCCCTGGCGAACCAGTCCGGCCTAAAATCATTGGCTATCGTGTAGCCCAAAGCGGGGCTTGCTTGCGAACATTCGCGCCTTATGCGACCCCTTTGGGCCCCGCGAATGTTGCGCAGGGTAACCGGCGACGGGGCACTTGTTGATGCCGCGCGAAAGCGCTCGGGCCTTTCACGACGGCGCACTATCAGACGAGAGAGCGTCCGACGGATGAACCGCCGTCAACAAACAAGGTCTGCCCGGTTATAAATCCCGCGTCATCGGAGAGCAGGAAGGCAACTGCTGCCCCTATTTCGTCCGGTTTGCCAAGCCGCTTCATCGGGACAATTGATTGGTAAAGTCGTTCACTGTCGCTGCCGGGCGGATTATTTGTCCTGAAGCCCTCGGTCTCGGTCGGGCCGGGAGCCACTGCGTTGACGGTAATGCCGACGTCGGCGAGCTCCAATGCCCACGTTCGAGTGAAGCTGGTTAGGGCGCTTTTTGCGGCCGAGTATGCGGTCAGACCAGGTACGCCGAGCATTACCAGACTCGAAATATTGACGACACGTCCCCATCCGTTCGCCTGCATACCGGGGAGGAGAGCCTGCACCAACTGTACGGCAGGACGGAGGTTAAAGGCGATGCTGCTCGTCAGTTGATCCAGATTGATTTGGCCGAGCCGGTCCGTGTTGACGCGGGCGACGTTGTTGACCACGCCGTCAAAGGCGTAGCGAGTAAGCAGCTCATTCAGGATGGCTTCAGTCGCTCCCTCATTTGCGAGGTCCGCAGTGACGAGGAGGCCTGGGAAACTTCTGTCATCGGCGTGCCGTGCCAGTCCCACGACAGTGTGACCTGCTTTCGCGAGTTGGTTCGAAACGGCGCGACCGATTCCTTTGCTTGCGCCTGTGACCAGAAATGTACGTTGAGGCATGGGTGTCTCCAGAACAGTGGGAACGACGAGAAAACAACGAAATGCGGTCAAGGGGCGATCAAGAACCCCGCGTCAGTGTAAGTGCCGGTGACTTACCGGGACCATTCGAATTGTTCGAAGCCAGGTTTTGGGAAATGTTAAGACACCCTAAGGTAGATCGTTGCCGTGCTGAAAGCCTCCTTTTGTCGGTGCAAGAGCATTCGAGGAGTCCAAACGCTCGCTTAGAAACATTGGAAGGTCACTCGAGAGGTGACTTAGTTATACTTAGGGTATCTCGCTAACTGGTCGATTGAGGCTGAGTTCAATGCGTCCTCAGCATTCGGATTGAACGAACACTGAGAGGCATCCGTGTCAGGGTTGATATTGCTGCGGGCCCGATGTTCGCTATAACCTGGGGAAACTTTGCCATTTCGCCTTGCGAGTCCGTTCAGTCTGCCACAGACTCCGATCGGAAACCTACACCGACTCCTACTAAACGGAAGATCTACATGGACTATCCCGACACCCAGCTATTCATTAACGGCAAATGGCAGGACGCGGCAGAGGGCCGTACCTTGCCTGTGGTCGACCCGTCGACGGGTCGGGAGATTGGCATTGTCGCATGTGCAGGTATTGCCGACTTGGACCGGGCGCTTGCCGCAGCACAGACGGGTTTTGAGGTCTGGCGGGACACGCCCGCCTTTGAGCGCAGTAAGGTCATGCGAAGCGCTGCTGGCCTGCTTCGTGAGCGGCAAGAAGCGATCGCGAGCGTGATTACGCAGGAGCAGGGAAAGCCGCTTGCCGAAGCCAAGGTTGAGGTCACTTTGGCTGCGGGAATCATCGAATGGTTTGCGGAGGAAGGATTTCGCGCATACGGTCGAGTTGTTCCGTCGCGTGATATCAGGGCGCAGCAGTTGGTAGTTAAAGATCCTGTTGGGCCGGTGGCAGCGTTTACGCCTTGGAACTTCCCGGTGAATCAGGTGGTTAGGAAGCTGTCGGCAGCGCTTACAACTGGCTGTTCAATCATCATCAAGGCGCCAGAGGAAACGCCAGCAGGCCCGGCGGCTCTGATCCAGGCGTTTGTGGACGCCGGAATACCCGACGGCGTTATCGGCCTCGTGTTTGGTATTCCCGCTGAGATCTCGAGTTACCTTATCCCGCACCCGGTGATCAAGAAAGTATCCTTTACCGGGGCGACGTCCGTCGGGAAACAGCTGGCGGCACTGGCCGGTAAACACATGAAGCGGACCACCATGGAACTGGGTGGGCATGCGCCGTTTATTATTGCAGAGGACGCCAACGTCGAACTCGCAGTCAGGATCGCAGGAAACTCAAAGTTTCGGAACTGTGGACAGGTTTGTATATCCCCCACACGATTCCTGGTACACGAAAGCGTCAGCCAGGAGTTTACGGCGGGACTGGTGAAACACGCGCGCGAGTTGAAAGTTGGCAATGGCGCTGTCGAGGGCGTGCAGATGGGGCCGTTGGCCAATGTGCGACGGCTTGAAGCAATGACGGAACTGACAAGGGACGCCGTGCGGCATGGGGCGACTGTCGCGGCCGGTGGTGTTCGCATTGGCGAGCAAGGTAACTTCTGGGCTCCAACAGTGTTGACCGATGTTCCATTACAGTCAAAGGTCTTCAACGAGGAGCCGTTCGGCCCGATGGCAGTCGTCCACCGCTACAAGACGATGGAGGAGGCGATCAAGGAGGCCAATCGTCTTGAGTACGGTCTCGCCGGATATGCGTTCACCCGTTCACTGCGCAACGCGCATCTGCTCTCGATGCGACTTGAGGTAGGAATGCTGTGGGTGAACCAGACTTCAGCGCCTTGGCCAGAGCTTCCTTTTGGGGGCGTCAAGGATTCTGGTTACGGCACAGAGGGCGGGCCCGAGGCGCTTGATGCATACCTGAACACAAGGACCGTCTCGATCATGAATGTGTGACGCGGTTATTGTCAACTTGTTGGCCGTCGTGTCTGAGTTCCGTTTGGCTATGCCCCGAAAGCAGAGGCTATGAGCTTATAAAGTCTTGGCGGCGAGCGCAAAGGAAAAATACTATCCCATTCAAGCGCTATAGAGCACGGCGCAGAAACGATTTACGCGTCGTGACCGGGCTCTGAGATTGCAGAATAGGGCATACCTGCAAGGTCAACCTCACACTCCTCGGGCGCGCATAAACCAACGAACCGGAGACAATGGACATGAGAAAAACAGTGGAACACCTCGATCTCGAGGAACGCGTGAAAGCCGCCCTTGCCAATCCCATGACCGATGGGCAATCCATCGACCTGATGCGGGAGTTGACCGAGGTATTGAGCGTCGTTGGACTCGATCCGAGTTCGGCGGGCGGGTCGACAACATTCATCGGCAGCGATCCGATCATCGCGAGCCCACTCGCGCTCGCGACCGTGGCAGGCGTCACCTTGATGGCCAAAGCGGTGGCAGTCGGCGACCTGTGGCGATTCAGAGGTGGCGAGTCGCAGCACCTAAGCGTGAACCTGGGTCAGGTGCTGCATCGCCTTTGCCCCTTCTATGACAAAAAATGGGAGTTGCTTAATGGCTATGCGCCGGGCAATCCCGCCGACCCCGACAGCCCGTTCTTTCCGACGAACATGTACCGGACAGCGGACGATCGCTGGGTACAACTTCTTAACATCTACCCGCGCACAAAAAAGACAGCCTTGGCCTTCTTGGACTGTCACGACGACAAGCGGGCAGTGGCTGAAGCCGTGCGCAAGTGGAACGGTGTTGACCTTGAAGATGCGGCGAGCCGCGCCGGCGTCCAGGCAACGATGGTCCGCACATTTGACGAGTTTGCAAGAGAGCCCCAGTTTCAGTACATCAAGGACATGCCGCTGATCCAGATCGAGAAGATTGGCGAGAGTGACCCTGAGCCGTTCACGTCAAATCCAGAGCATCCTTTGAGCGGCGTTCGGGCCCTCGGACTCGGGCACGTGATTGCTGGTGCGGGGCTGGGAAGGGCGCTGGCGTACCACGGAGCCGATGTCCTGAATGTCTGGAACCCGAACGACTTCGAAATGGACTTCATCTACGCTACGGCGAACGTCGGCATGCGTTCCGCGATGATGGACCTCGGCCGCGCCGACGAACTTCGGCGATTCAAAAACCTGGCCAAAGATTCAGACGTCTTTTTCGCGAATCGCCGACCCGGGTACCTGGAAAAGCATGGGCTGTCTGCACAGAAGCTGGCCGACATCCGCCCTGGGATGATTCATGTCGACATCTCTATCTATGGCCCGCATGGGCCCTGGGCAAACCGGGTCGGTTTCGACCAAACGGCCGGTGGCGTCACTGGAGCGTTGGCGTTGGAGGGGGCACCGGACAACCCTCAGCTACCCGAGATTTTTGTTGTCAACGACTACCTCACATCTTGGATGGCGAGCATCGGAGTCATCGCTGCACTGAAGAGACGGGCCGTGGAAGGCGGTAGCTATCGCATTCGCCTGTCGATGACTCGACTCGCCATCTGGCTGCTGCAGCTCGGCGTTTTCGACAAACAGTACGCCGCGAGGATCGCTGGCACGGCGGGCGGCCACGAATACTTGCCCCCGGAGCTGTTTGAGGCTGATACGCCCCTGGGCCACTACCAAGGCGTGACTGACCAGGTGCAGATGTCAAAGACTCCGGGGCGCTTCAAGTTCCCTCTTGTACCAAGGGCATCGGGCAAGGCGGTCTGGCTGCCGCGTTGATAGAGCGAAGGGGCGTCAGTCTCTCGAATGAACGCTAACGTGCTCGAAGCTGAATCATTCTGGCCAGATCAGATTGTGAGCGCGAGGCCCTTTATAAGGGTCTGGCGCCGCGCTGGACGTCTTTACCCGCTGAACGTGATTGACCCGATGGAAAGCCCAATACAAATTTGGCTGCGAATACTTTGCAGGTGAAGAAACATTTAGGAGATCGGGCATGAATAGACAAACCAACTTTTCACATCTTGGCAAGAGCGCCCCCGAAGACTGGGCAACCATCGAGGCGCTCGGTGAAGACTTGCGAAGGAAACGTACATGATCGCTACAGTCAACCGTCAGGTGCTCTTGACGTCACGCCCGACGGGCATCCCCGAGAGCCGGCATTTCCAGATCGTCGAAAGCGCCCTGCCTACGCCTGCCGGGAACCAGGTGCTTGTGCGCAACCTCTTTGCAGCGTATGTTTAGGCAACCTCATTAAGCAGGGTAACGTGTATGGCGAGAACAGCGCCGAGTATCGCCGATTCGAGGACGACCTGATCAGCGACGCGCGCTGACAGCACAAGGATGCAGTGCTCAAGGACATTGGCGCGCCGGTCCTGCTCACCCCCGTCGAGCAGACGCTCGCGTCTTTCCACGAGGCTATCGAAGCAAAACTGAAGCTCGTCAACCAGCGTATCGACAGCGGCGACAACCAGCATATCAAGATCAGCCGCCGCAAAGACCAGCGTCGCTGGACATTGCTGTATCCCGAAGCGGATGAAACGGTCACCGTCGACCGCGAACTGAGAATCGATGCATGTTGACTCGAAACGGCCCACCGGCTTCGCGGGGAGTGGACGCGCGATTCCGCTGCCACGCTCCCGGATTACGCATCCACGGCGGTGAGGAGATGCTGGCGGCCCTCGTCAAGTATTTCATCCGCGAGCGCCGGCTCAATCTCGGCAAGAGCACGCGAAAGCAGCAGCGTGTCCGCTATTGAATCAGGAAGGGACAACGCAGCGGTACCCGCGCTGTAGCAGGCTCCAAGCAATTGCAGAACCCGGCAAAGGCGGAGCCGGCGGTGTCCCGGCATACCGGTAACCACTAAGCCCGCGGTAGTGCGTTAGTAGAACGATGACTAGCGCGCGCCGTGCACGATGTCGCCGAAGAGCGACGCGTGTTCATGGGGAGGCGCCCGCCAGTATTGCGGCGGCGCGTCGACACGAGCACCGAGTTTAGCTGCCGCGTGCCAGCCCCAGCGCGGGTTGTACAGCATGCCGCGGGCAATCGCGACGAGGTCCGCCTGATCGTTCGCAACCACCTTCTCTGCCTGCTCTGCCTCGGTGATCAGGCCGACGGACATCGTGTTGACCCCCGTGGCTTCCCTGATGGCCTGCGCGAACGGCACCTGATAGCCCGGACCGACGGTGATTTTCTGCAGCGGCGAGATTCCGCCTGATGACACGGCGACCCAGTCGACGCTGCGCAAGTTGAGCTCGCGGGCGAACGCGATGGTCTGCTCCACATCCCAGCCACCTTCGATCCAGTCGGTCGCCGAAACCTTTACGCCGACAGGCTTGTGCGCCGGGATAATCGCGCGGACGATATCGAACACCTCAAGCGGAAAGCGCATGCGGTTTTCCAGTGAGCCACCGTATTCGTCGTCGCGTTGATTGGCGATGGGCGACAGGAATTGATGCAGCAGATAACCATGCGCGCCGTGCAGTTCAATGCCATCGACGCCAAGCCGCTGGGCCCGCCTGGCCGATTCAGCGAACGCATTGCGAACGCGTTCCAGTCCAGCCGCATCGAGCGCGACCGGCGCTGCTTCGCCTTCTTTCTGCGGCAACGCGGAAGGACCGTGCGTGACCCATCCACCGTCGGCTACTGGGATCAACTGCCCACCCTTCCAGGGAACGTGACTCGACGCTTTACGTCCGGCGTGGCCGAGCTGCATTGTGACGGCGATCTTCGAGTGCTGGCGAATCGCCTCGATGATCGGCTTCAGCGCTGCTTCGGTGGCGTCGTCCCAGAGGCCGAGGTCGCCGGGCGTGATACGTCCGTCGGCCTCCACAGCGGTTGCCTCGATGATCAGCATCCCTGCGCCGGACAGCGCCATGCTGCCGAGGTGAATCATGTGCCAGGAATGCGCCTTGCCGTCGATGGCCACGTACTGGCACATCGGTGATACGACGATGCGGTTAGGAAGCGTCACGCCGCGGAGCGTGAACGGAGAAAACAGCGCGCTCATATTTTTTCCTGAACGAGAAGGGACCGGCAATCGCCGGTCCAAAGCCTGTGTCTCAAGCGGTTGTGCCGGAACGCATACGTAACGGCATTGCACTTGCATACCCGGGGGGAACGGCCTGGTGATGGCTAGCCAGCGAGCCTCATGAGGCCGTTTTGCCGCCGTTGACCCTGATGATCTCTCCGGTAAGGAAGCTCGACTTTTCCGACGAGACGAACACTATGGCGTTGGCGATTTCTTCGGGGGTTCCCGCACGCTTGAGCGGAACGTTCGTGAGGAAGGCGGCTTTCCGTTCGGCGGTGCCGGTAAGTCGGTTGAGCATCGCGGTCTCAACCGGACCCGGAGCGATGGCGTTGACGCGCACCCCTGATGCAGCGCCCTCGATAGCCACCGATTTGGTCAGGCCTTCCACCGCGTGCTTACTTGCCACGTAGAGGGACGCGTTCGCCGCGCCGCGGGAGCCCATCGTCGATGAGATATTGACGATGCTGCCGCTGCCCTGCGCAAGCATCACGCGCATCTCATGTTTCATGCTGAGCAGGGTGCCAAGCACGTTGGTCTCAAAGACGGCTGCATAGCTCTCGGGGGTCCGGTCCGTCACCGGGCCGGACTGGCCTTCGGTGCCGGCAGCGTTGACCGCCACGTCAAGCCGACCAAAGTGTGCGATGGTCTGGTCGACGAGATTGCGCACGTCGTCTTCGCGGCTCACGTCGGCGTGGATGAATTCTGCGTCGGTACCAAGCGCGCACAATTCGGCGGCAAGCGCCAGGCCGACTTCGCCGCGACGGCCCGATATGACGACTTGCGCACCTTCGCGTGCGAACGCAAGCGCGGTGGCGCGGCCAATGCCGGTCAGCGCGCCGGTGATGAGAACAACAGGGCGATTCATGGGACGGCTCCTTCTGATTTGCCTGCCGTCGGGGATCGAGCGGCGTGGGCCGTGTGTAAAAATTTGGGCGCCGCGCGCGCCGGGCCGATGTCCAAATGCCGGCGCACGGTGCCGCGCGTCAGGCCGTGAAGCTCCCGCCGAACATCGGCAGGCCGCTGCGCGATTCGGCGCGAGTGGCCTCGTACTGCAGGACGTCCCAGTGTTCGACGAGCACGCCGTCGGCGACGCGCAGAATGTCGGCCGCGATCCAGTTGCGCGGCCTACCGTTGCCCGAAAAACGCCCGTGGATGATGACGAAATCGCCATCGGCCACGATCACGCCGGGCTCGTAGCGCAACGTCGCGGGGACAGTCTTGACCAGATCGAACAGACCATCGCGGCCCGGCGCGATGTGGGCGCTGTGCTGGATGTAGTCGGGCGACCCGAATAGTTGCGCTGGTTGAAAAGCGTGTCGAAGGCTTCGAGCACCAAGGCCTTACGCGCTTTCTTTGTCTGGTTCATGACCATCTCCTGTCTCGCAGTAGCAGTACCTCATGCCGCAATGGCGGTTGCATTCCGCAGCTTTGCCAGACGCCTGCCGATGCTAACCGCCAGGATCAGCGCTGCCGCTTCGCAGGCAGCGGCGGTCCAGCCCAGGTTGCTCACGGACGTGAGGCTCAAGGTAAGCGAGCCGAGCGCGGCACCGAGCGAGAAGCCGAGATACATGAACGAAGCATTCAGCGACAGTGCAGTCGGCGTTCCGCGCAGGCCGGCGATGCTGACCAGTCCTGCTTGCTGCGCAGGGTAGAACGACCAGTGCGCAATGCCCCACGCTATGACGCCGAGCAAGACAGGGATCAGGGCAAGCGTTTTCGGCAGCCAGTGCGCGCTAAGCGATAGCAGCGAGAAAGCCAGGATTGTTACCGCCAGGCAGGGAATGATCACCTGGCGGTAACCAATGCGGTCCACGGCTTTGCCGCCGATGACCACGCCAACGGCGGCCGAAACGCCCCAGGTGAACAATACATAGCCGATTTGCGCGCCCTGCAGTTCCGTGGTTTGGGTTACTAATAGCGCCAGGTAGGTGTAGACCGTGTATGCGCCCATGGCCCACAACGTGGTGACGATCAATGTCATCAGGATCACCGGCTTGCGCGCGGTATGAATGCGCTCGCGCAAGGTAGCGGTCGACAAGCCAGCGCCTATCGTCCGTGGCAGGCCGAACAGCAAGCCTGCGGTGGCCGCGGCCGACAAGGCGGCGACCCCGGCAAACGTCATGCGCCAGCCGAGCCGGTCGCCGACCAGTGCGCCCAGCGGTACCCCGAAGGCAACCGCAATCGAAATACCACCGTTGACGATGGCCAGCGCCGTACCGCGTCGTTCGGGGCCAGCGATGGCACCGGCCAGCGCGTTGGCACCGGGAACGTACAGGCCGGCGGCTGCTGCGAGCAGGATGCGGGCCGCCATCAATTCCCAATAGTTCTGGGCGACCGACGCAATGATGTTCGCCAGGGTGAAGACCGAGAGCGACAGCATCATCAGCGTGCGCCGATCGAAGGCGCCGGTCAGGGCCGTCAGGATCGGCGAGCTGAGCGCGTAGGCCAGGGCAAATACCGTGACCAGCTGGCCAGTGGCGACAATGCTGGTATGCAGGTCGGCGGCCATGTCGGGCAGCAGGCCGGCGATCATGAAGCTTTCCGTGCCGACTGCGAACGTACCTAATGCCAGCCAGTACAGCGGCACAAGGGAAGTGGGCGTGGTGCTGGAGCTCATTGCTGTTCCAATTGATTATGCGGCGATGGCCGCGATTGGGGCTAAGGGCGGGGCTTACGCCTTGGCGCTCGGCCGTGCCGAAACCTTTTCGTGCCAGCGCTTCAGGGCCACCTGCTCGTCGGGGATGGCCAGCTTGAGGCCGCCCGCGGCGAAGTCGATCGTGACCAGCGCCGTGATGTCGGCGACCGAGTAGCGATCACCGGCCACGAACGGGACCTCACTCAGCCGAGCATCAAGATCGGCAAAGAAGTTCTTCACCCGTAGCTTGCTGCGCTCCGTCAGCTCGGGGATCTGCTCGTAGTCATGGGGACCGGCGATCGCGCGCCCCTTGAGGCCTGGCGCGGCGTTGCGGATGGCTTCCATCACCGCAGCGAAACCATCCAGTTCGGCGCGCCGTTCCCACATTGTCACCAGTGCCTTCTCCTTTGCGGTCTCGCCGAGCAACGGGTTCTGCGGATAGGTTGCCTCGATGTAGCGGCAGATGGCCGGCACCTCGCCGATGGCGGTGCCGTCTTCCAGCACCAAGGTCGGGACGACGCGGCGCGGGTTGATGGCCCGATAGGCCTCGAAATGCTGCTCGCCTTTGCCCAGGTCGACCGGGATGAGCGGGATCGACAGTCCCTTTTCAGCGAGGAAGATGCGCACGCGCCGCGAATTGGGCGAGCCTGCAGATTGGTAAAGTTTGATCGTGTCGGAAGCCATTCTGAAATCTCCACATCTGTTGAATTGAGATGCCGGCGCGCCAACCGCGCTGGCAGTGGGCTCGCTGGCAGTGGGCTATATGTCGGCAGGGCTCACAGCTTCGAACCGCCATCGACGTGCAACGTGTCGCCAGTGATCCAACGAGCATCATCGGAAGCGAGGAAGGCGACAGCGGCACCGATGTCGTTCGACTCGGCCATGCGCTTGAGCGCCTGGATGCTCAGTGTGAAATCCCGTCCTGCGTCGGTCCTAGCGAAACTGGACATGTCAGTCGGAACCACGCCTGGCGCCACGGCATTGACTCGGATGCCACGTTCGCCCAGGGCTGAGGCGAAATGCTTGACCAGGGTGTCGATGGCACCTTTGGTGGCCGCATAGGCGGACAGCGTTCCCACGGAGGCGCGTGCAGCGAGCGAGGAAAGCAGCACGACACTGCTGCCCTTGCACATGACCGGGAGCAACTGCTGCACGAGGAAGTATGGAGCGCGCACGTTCACCGCGAAGAGGTTGTCGAACTCCTCGACTGTGGTCTCCTCGATCGTGCCCGCCTTCGCGATAGCAGCGTTGGCGACGAGGATGTCCAATCGGCCGCCGATGATGGTACGCACGTGCTCGGCCAGCGCGTGTGGTCCGTCCGGTGCCCGCAGGTCGGCCGCGATCTTCTCGGCTTTCCCACCTGCTTCGCGGATTTCGGCGACAACCGCGGCCGCTTCCTTTTCTCCGCTGCTGTAGTGGACGAGTACCTGGGTGCCGGCCTTTGCCAGCGCGAGCGCGCAGGCGCGTCCGATGCCGCGTGACGCGCCAGTCACCAGCGCGGTCTTGCCCGAAAGGTTGGTCATGATGTGAATCCCTTACTGTTGATCCAGAGGTCGGCGTGTGCTCACGGCTGCCCGGTGTCTTCGGACAGAAACAGCAATGCGTGGCCGACGAAGCGCTCGGGGTACTGGTACTGCGAGCCGTGGTTGGCGTCCGGATAGAAGATCAACTGCGCATTCGGGAGATGCTGCTGCAGGATTGAGGAGTTCACCGGGTAGATGATCACGTCGTTGTCGCCGTTGATGACCAGCGTCGGCTGTGTAATTGCCTTCAGGTAATCGAAGGGGTTCTCGCGCGGAGCCCCCCACCTGGTCAGCGCTTCGAGCTGCGCGGGTCCGACCCGTTCGCTTACCTCAGGGTCTCGGCATTCCACGCGCTGGCGAAAGCGCTTCAGGTAAGCGCGACCCGCGGCCTGGCTGGCCTCGGAGAGGGTGAAGAACACCCTGAGCCACAGGTGATCGGGCTCGTCGTAGGTCGCGCCGAAGATTTCCTGCGCTTCGGGTGTCAGCGAAACCATGCCTTCGCCGCTGCGCGGACCTGTGCCCAGCAGAACCAGGCGACGAACCAGGGCTGGCTCGGCCAGCGCCAGTTCCTGCGCCACCAGCCCGCCGAGCGAAAAACCGAGCACGTCCACCTGGGCGAGGCCAAGCGCCTTGATGAAGGCGGCAGCATTGGCCGCCATGTCCTCGATCCTCGTCGGCACCTCGCCGGAGCTGCTGGAAATGCCGGCGTTGTTGAACAGGATGACGTCGCGCTGCTGCGCAATCCCGTCCGTTACCGCGGGGTCCCAATGGTCCATCGTGCCGGTGAAATGCATGTTGAAGACGAGCGGTACGCCACCAGTCTTGCCGAAGCGGCGATAGGCAAAGCGGATGCCTTGGGCTTCGACATACTGCGTCGGCGCCGTTTGATGGGTATATGTGGTCATGTCAAGTGTCCTTTTAGGCACGCCGGATTCGGCGCAACGGCGCCTCGCCAGGGCGACGGGTATGAGGTTTAGCGGTTGAGGCCGCGGGCGATCCCTGGCTTGTCCAGGTAGGGGCTTGTTCTATCCGGACTGCCGACCAGGCACGCCAGGAGAGAAGCTCCAACGACGATCAGCCCGCGGTCTTGCCGCCATCGACGGTGATGACCTGGCCGGTCACGAAGGCGGCGCCATCGGATGCCAGGTAGAGCACGGCGCTGGCGATGTCGTCCGGCTTGCCGATGCGCGCCAGCGGAACAGAGGACACCAGCGCGGCCTTGTGCTCCGCCGTGCCGGTGAAGCGGTCGAGCATGCCCGTATCGGTCGGCCCCGGGGCAACGGCATTGACGCGCACACCTGTGGCGGCGACTTCCAGCGCAGCCGACCTGGTGAAGCCCTCGACCGCGTGCTTGCTGCCAGCGTAGACGGAGGCGTAGGCCGCCCCTTCGTGGCCGTAGGTCGATGAGATGTTGATGATGCTGCCGCTCTTCTGAGCGGTCATCACGCGCAACTCGTGCTTCAGGCTCAGCAACGTGCCCAGCACGTTGGTATCGAAGGTCTCGGCGTAGCTCTCGGCGGTCTGGTTGACGACCAGTCCCGGCTGGCCCTCGGTGCCGGCATTATTGACGGCCACGTCAAGGCGGCCGAAGCGGGCTACGGTCTGGTCGACCAAGGCGCGGACTTCGTCGTCGTGGCGCACGTCGGCCTGGTGGAAGGCGGCTTCAGCGCCGAGCTGCTGAAGTTCGGCTTCGAGCGCCTTGCCTTCGGCCTGACGGCGGCCGGAGACGACCAGACGGCCGCCGTTCCTGGCAAAGGCCAGGGCGGTGGCGCGACCGATGCCGGTCAGGGCGCCGGTGATAAGGATGACGGGCTTGCTCATGATTAAACTCCTGCGAGGTATGACTGGGACGTATGGGGTGGCTGACCGGCAACACCGGCTCGAACGCTGGAAACACTCGCCATCACGTCGACACAGGAGGAAATCTAGGGGCTTGTGGCAAGATTGAAAAAGACTTAATAAGCTGGATGGCATACTTCAAAGGCATGGGATCTGCAATGGAACTGCGACATCTACGGTATTTCATCGCCGTCGCCGAGACGGGCAGCCTGACGGAGGCAGCCGAACGGCGGCTGCACACTTCGCAGCCGTCTCTGAGTCGGCAGATCCGGGATTTGGAGGATCAGGTCGGGGTCGAATTGCTGAGCCGCAGCGCGCGGGGCGTGGAGCTGACGCCAGCTGGCAAGGCGTTCATCGATCACGCCCGGCTGGCGCTGACCCAGGTAGATGCTGCAGTCGAATCGGCCCGCAGGGCAGCGCATCCTGCAAAGCAGCGCTTCGCCCTCGGCTTCCTCACCGGGCAGGAAATGACCTGGCTGCCTGAGGCCATGCACATTCTGCGCGGCGAGTTGCCGAACATCGAAGTCACCGTATCCAGCGACTATTCGCCGGACCTCGCCGAAGGACTCGCGCGCGGCAAGCTGGATGTGGCGTTCCTGCGTGCCGAACCGGACTTCGATCTCACCTACCAGGTCGTTGGCCGGGAACCGCTCGTGGTGCTCATGCCGAGTGACCATCCGCTGACGTCCCGCGTTGCAATCCTTCCGCAAGAACTCGTTGGCGAGCCTTTCATCGCTATGGCTTACAAGGCTAAGGTGCTGCGCGCGGTGATCGACGACTACCTGGAACGCTCAGGGGTCCGGATCACGCCGGCACAGAGTGTAGACAACCCTGCGATGGTCATGTCGCTGGTTGCGTCGACGGGAGGCGTGACGCTGATCCCGGCCTATGTCGAGAACCTGATGCCCTGGTCTGTCGTCAGCCGTCCGCTCGAAGGCGAGGTGCCGACGATCGACCTGGTCATCGGCTACAGCAAGGCAAATTCCTCTCCGATTCTGAAGCTGTTCCTTTCGAGAGTGGATGAGCTGATCTCACTCGCCGCGAAGAGATCGTCATGATCCGAGTCCCAGTCAACGGCACGTGTCAACGGCGAAGCAGACGTTCGAATTTCATGCGGGAGCGGCTCGAACGGGTCGAAATGCGTCCGACGGACGACACACAGCTACAGTGCTCAATTGGTGCAATGCAACCAAGAACGCCGGCATCAACCAGCAAATACGGATAGTCTCGAAAACCAGAGAAGCATTGCCATTCACCCATTGCAGCCGACGTGAGTCGGCCCGTTGTCCCCGCCCTGCCGTATTGCGCGGGTCGGCGTGGGCTTGCAGAAGCCTCCGTTCGATGGACACTTCAGGGCTTGTAGTGTCCATATCAACCTACCTGGCGAGCGACACAAGATCGCCGCGAAGCTATTGATTTTTCGGGCGTTCGATGTGTCCATCCACCCGCTAACTTGTTAATGCTCTTCGGCGTGAAGGGAGCGAGTCTGGATCGCCTCAAGATGTACGATTGGATTGCGTCGGCCGATTCAATGGCCTTCGCCTTCGGTGCACGCGTGAAGGCCCGCCAGGGCGGAATCTCCAACTCGATGGTGTACCAATCGGGCGAGATGACGCGGTGGATGCAAAACGCACAGCGTCGCGCGAATCCTGCGGCAGGCGATCAGTTTCGGTTGCCGCTGGCGGCCTGAAACTGTTGCCTCTTCCGTCCCTGACACAAGCCCACGCGTTCTCCGGAACCGTGGGCTCTTTTTTTTGGAAGGCGCCGACCTAACCCGAATCACGGACGTGACGAGGGCAGAAGTCGGCCAAGAGGCGACCATCACGCGTGTCGTCGCTCGGTCGTTAAGAGGTCCAATCCGCTCCCCGAGCGGCCGTTCGATCGAAACAAGATCCAGCTCAAGCACGTCCGGCGGGTCCAGCCATTAGGGCTGTTGAATGTCGTGAATGTCACAAGGCTCAGAAACATGTTTTTGGGCGAACAATGCATCGACGTTGTCGGATCTACCAAAGATACCAATGTCATCTCGGTAAATGGTGCGCCGCATAAAATCGAAGAGGAGCTCGCCGCAATTCCCGATTCGATTGAGCTGCGTGTCAAATCTTACCGTGGGGGCATCCTTATCATGATCGGATCGGAGATTCTCCTGCTCTCCTGCACCAATCGCGCCGCTCAACTGGCCACATTCTGTATCCTGCGCATCTAACGCATGTATATTTTTTTGCCCATACATTGAGTCTAGGCATTTATGGGAAAACTCGATAAGGGTTAAAAGGGTTTTCGTTCGAGCAGTGGCATTGGAGTCCTTATTTGCAGCCCTCTTGCCTTTATCGAGGATGGTGTCGTCAGCGCTCTTTTTCCAACCCCACCATATAATAGCCTCCTCAACCTTAGTGCCGACAAAATCAGTGATTCCCTGCCGACTGAATGTGTATTTTTTCTCCTTTAACCACTGATTGTTAAGGAAGACTTTATCGCGATAGGGGAAAATACTCTCGATTTGCGCTCCTTCATGCGAACCAGCGGCTGCAAAAGAGGCGTAAGCATCCTCAAGCGCAATTCTCTGTGCTCGCAACTGTTCCACTGAGGAATGCGACACATCCCTCAGTGAAGAGTATGAGGTATCAGCCCTCGCGATGTAGAGGTAGAATGAATCAGTTATTTTATCGATTGAATCCAGCGAGCGCTGCACCTCAGTTTCATGCTCACTAACCTCCTGTGCTCGCTCGTCGCGCAGTGCAGAAAATATACCGACAATCACCGTGCCAAAAATAAATGCAGAAATCAATCTTACAAACGGATGAGAAAAAAAATCACTAACGAACTTTATTGACCCTCGCGAAGAAAATTTTTTTCTACGGATTCTAAATTTTCCAAATTTTTGCCTGATGTAACTCCTCCCTTTCGCTTTGCTCATTTTTCTCTCCCGGGGGTGGGATTTTCAGATTTGATATACATGTAGGTGTAAGCCATCTCGCCACATCGACGTGTGAGTATCTCCTTGACGAAAAATGATGCGTTATCCAGATTTGTTTTTAGTTGACGCACGCCTCGAATACAAGTTTTTCCTCGCTCTGAATGTTGATATCACAACATCGCAGTAGCAGTTCGCTTGCGTGACGAGTGAGCAAGTTCCGGAAAACTGAGCAACGCTATTGCACTGTTTTTGCTGTATTTGTTTCGGTTGCCTGACGATTTTCTTTCGGCTCGTTTCGGATTCTATGGAACAGGATTGAACTGTCCACCGAGGTTCAGTAGGCCAGTTGAAGTAGTCGACCTGACTTCACGGTGCGCCCGCTCTCCGGAATTGGCGAACACAAGGCAGTCGACGTCGCACAGTCTTGGATGGCCGCTGCGCCCGGCGGATTCAACCGGTGGATGCAATAGTTCGATGGAATCGTTCAGCCGGTGTTTCGTAATCCAGCGTCTTCCTTGGGCGCTCGTTAAGCCTTCGTGCCACGGCATTGAGTCTGGCCTGTGAGTAGACCGACAGGTCGATGCCTTTCGGGAAGTACTGTCTCAACAGGCCGTTGGTATTTTCGTTCGAGCCGCGTTGCCAGGGGTGTTTCGGATCGCAGAAGTACACGGCAATATCGGTGGCGATGGTGAACCGTTTATGGTCGGCCATCTCTGTTCCCCGATCCCAGGTCAGCGATTTATACAGTTCCTGCGGCAGCTTCCCAGCGTGTTTGATGAGCGCATTGACAACCGACTCGCTGTCCTTGCTTGCGATCCTCACCAGCATGACATAACGTGTCTGACGCTCTACAAGTGTTGCAATCTGGCTACCGCCGCTACCACACAGGAGATCCCCCTCCCAGTGCCCCGGCACCGCACGGTTTTCCACAGTGGCGGGGCGTTCACTGATTGATACCGCGTCGCGGATCCTGCCGTGATCGTCCGTTTTCTGAGTGTGATGGCGCGAGCGACGCATGGCCCGGGTGCGCCGCAAATGCTCCAGCAACTCTTTCTTCAATGCACCCCGTGCCTGAATGAAAAGACTGCGGTAGATGGTCTCGTGGGACACGTGGTAGTCCTCGTTGTCTGGGTACGCGCGCTTGAGCCATCCGGCAATCTGCTGCGGTGACCACTGCAGCTGGAGCTTGCCTGCCACGATGTGCGCCAGCATCCGGTGCTCAACCAGTTTACAGGCTTTGGGACGCTGCGCGCGATCCCACGCAAGCTGATCGGCGTGGCTTGCCCGATAGCCGTCCGGTCCGCTGTTACCTTTGATCTCACGACAGATGGTGGAAGGCGCTCGCGAAAGTCGCATTGCAATTGACTGGATCGAATCATCAGCCACGAGCCCTCGCGATATCTCTTCGCGCTCCTCCAGCGTCAACGCCAATCGCGATCGGTGCCTTTGTGGTGGCTGGATCCCGCCTGTCTCAGCCAGAATTCCTTGGACCGATGAGTGATTCCGATCAAAAAGCTGGGCGATCTTCTGCAGAGATTCGCCCTTGCGCCAACGTTCCCACATCAACGCTTTCTGCGTCTCACTGTAATAAATCCGGCGTCGCTGTTTCATTTGCAACACTCCCACTGCTCACGCAGCTTCTAGATACTATGGAAGGGCCGCAGCAGTAAGGCCCCTGGAGTAAAACGAGGATTCCGACACTCGTTTTTCGAAAGGAGCACGCAAATGGATGCGCC
>NZ_JBNDMO010000039.1:0-39553 GCF_050436625.1 Paraburkholderia sp. GAS334
CGTATCTGATGAAGGAGCACGGCGTGCTGGTGGACCGCCTGCCGACGCTCGACGTGCTCGACGACGTGATGTACAAGTCGATCGCCGTCGGTTTTACGTTCTTCACGATCGCGACGATTCTCGGTGCGCTGTGGGCCGCCGAAGCGTGGGGCGGCTACTGGAGCTGGGACCCGAAGGAAACGTGGGCGTTGATCGTCTGGCTGAACTACGCGGCATGGCTGCACATGCGGCTGATGAAGGGCCTGCGCGGCAATGTCGCCGCCTGGTGGGCGCTGACTGGCCTGCTGGTGACGACTTTCGCGTTCCTCGGCGTGAACATGTTCCTGTCCGGGCTGCATAGTTACGGAAGGCTGTAAAAGAACGCTGGCGTGCTCGCGCCTTCCGCACGTATCGCCGGCTTGCGGATGGCACAGCTCGATGGGCGAAACACTTGCGGGTCTCCACCCATCCCTATAGGCGAGTGTTCCTACTTCCTCCTGCTCCTGATTCGGGCAAGAATGTAGTCACGGGTCCGGGTGCCCCGTGATCCACGGTCGGAGAGGCCGCCATGAGACGCATATACTTTTTGCTGCCGAGCACGCAATGTGCGCAGATGATCGTTGGCGAGCTCCTGTTGAAGCGGGTCGAGTGGCGCCATATCCATGTGATTGCCAACCACAACGTGCAGCACGACGATCTGCCGGCGGCCACGCTTGCGCAGAGTAGCGACTTGCTTCATGCCCTCACGCGAGGGACGGCGGTGGGTTGCGCGACGGGAATGTTGACGGGCCTGATCGCGTTGGTGTTTCCGCCTGCCGGCCTGACCATTGCGGGCGGCACGGTCGTTGCGCTCACGCTCGCGGGCGCCGGGTTTGGCGCATGGACAGCGACGATGATCGGTATCGATGTACCGAATACGCGGTTGAAGCGATTCGAAGAGGCGATCGAACGGGGCGAACTGCTGATGATGATCGACGTCCCCGGCAATCGCGTCGAGGAAATCGAGGCGATGATCAAGCTCCACCACGCGGAGGCGGACATCCAGGGAACCGAGCCGACCATTCCGGCGTTTCCGTAACCTGCTCGCGGGCTCAGCAACGATGCAGCGATGCGACAAAGCCGGCGCGCGCCGACGCCCGGACGCGCCTCTATGCCATTCGTCTCGATACGGCTTACCGCAACAGCGTGAGACGTTAACTAGCCGCGAGCAGGCGCCGATAGCGCTCCAACACCCGCGGGACGTACTGGCGTGTTTCCGGAAGAGAGGGCACACGGTAGCCGGCCCGGATCACGGCATTTTCCCCGGCGTTGTACGCGGCCAGCGCGAGTTCGACATCGTCCTTGAACAGATCGAGGAGGAAGCGCAGATAGCGTGCGCCGGTCAGCACATTGTCTCGCGGATTGAGCATGTCTCCACCCGCAAAGCGACGTGCGGTTTCCGGCATCAACTGCATCAGTCCCAACGCACCTTTGTCCGATACCGCCTTCGGGTTGTATCGGGATTCGACGTCGATCACGGCGCGCAACAGTTCACGCTGCACGCGGAAGGTGCGGCTCGCTTCGTCGATGACATCTGCAAACTGCGCGATGTCGATGCCGCGCGATGCAGTGGCGCCCGCACGCTTCGCGTCGCGTCCGGGAGGCGGGTCCCCTGCGACGATGACGGCCAATCCCGGTTTACCCGGTACGTTGGTCAGGACGATCGCGCCATTGTTGTCGACCGCTCCAAAAATCTCTGCGCGCACAACATCCGGCGACGCCATGCCAAGCACTACGCATGCGACAAGTATCGCGTTTCCCGACCAGGATGAAGGGCTGCAGCGCATAGTCGTGTTCTCCCGCACCTGAATTGTGGTGTGGAGAAAAGGGCATCTGCAATGGGGCACCTCCCTACACTTTGCAACGCGAGGCGAGCGCATCCGCGGCCTGTGCAGAAATGTTACGTGCGTAACGAACCGTAATCATCGCGAGCCTCACTTTAGTCGCCGGAACTTCTTCGTCCTGGTAAATCATTTCCGCTTCGGGTCGATAGACGGTGACCTATGTCTTTCTGGTCGACATAGCGCGTGATCTCTGCTCCATCCGTATTGCTACTAATCTCCAGTTCGGGGCAAATCAGTTCAAATTTGAAACATTTGGGTGGGTATTTGGTCGCATTCAATTTCGTACCAATTCCACATACTGGTCGCTACTGGCTTGCAGGGCGGTGGCGTGAACCTTGCATTTGACAATTCGAGAACATGAGGTTGCATCAGTAGTGAAAGGGAAATTCAGGAAGCAGAGAAGAAGCAAAAGACGAGACGTGCGGTAGCGCCGTTTAACGACTCCATTGCATTGTCCCGACCGGTTCATGACCACCGGGAGCCTCCAACGTGAATATCAAATACCGCGTCGTGATCGCCGAAGATCACGATCTGCTACGCAACGGTCTGCGTTCGATGCTTTCGGCGCAAGGCGATTACGACGTCGTCGGCGAAGCGAGAGACGGCAAGGAAGCCTGTCAGATGGCAATGACGCTCAATCCCAACCTGATGCTGATGGATCTGTCGATGCGTGGCATGAATGGAATCGATGCCAGCGCGGCGATCAAACGGCGATCGCCGAACGTGCGCATCGTGGCGCTCACGGTTCACCAGAGCGAAGAATACGTGCGTGAGGCGCTGCGCGCCGGCGTCGAGGGTTACGTGCTGAAAGACGTCTCGTTCGATGAACTCCTGATCGCCATGCGCATGGTCATGCAGGGGAAAAAACATTTGAGCGCAGACGTGTACGGGCACATGGTCGACTCGTTCGTCACGGGACACGAAGCACCCGCCCCAAAGAAGGCGTGGGATGTCCTGACGGCGCGAGAACGCAGCGTGCTCAAACTGATCGCCGAAGGGTGTACCAACCGGCAGGTAGGACAGTACTTGAGTCTCAGTCCGAAGACGATCGAAAAGTATCGCGCCAGCATGATGCACAAGCTCAATATCGCCAATTTGACGGAACTGGTTTTGGTGGCGATCAGTATGGGCCTGCTCACTTCTCTGGCCGCGAAGTGCTCCGAGCCGGACGCCGACGACACTCTGGTCCGGCTACCAGTTAATCCGGAGTCGCCGCCTGAATCCATTACGGACACGGACTTGCCAAAATACAAGCTCGGCGGCGCGGCGTGATGAGCGCGCGGCGAAGGCGCGCTAAATAATCCACGCCGCCGAGACCAGCGTTCCGCGCGTACCTGACGACTGGATCGAAAACATGCCGCCGTGCGACTCGACCCGGTGTTGCATGCCGATCAGGCCAAGGCCTGTTGCCCCTGCTTCCTCCGTCGACAGGGGCCGGTTTTCGTAACCGATGCCGTTGTCCTGAATCGTCATCAACAGACCGCCCGCCATGTGCCGGAAACCGAGCGTGATTTCCGTGGCCCCCGCATGTTTGACGATGTTGTTCAGCGCTTCCTGAGCGACTCTGAACATATCCGCCTTCAGATGTTCCGGCACGTCTCGATCGTCGACATCGGAGTCGAAGCAGACTGAGATGTCGTCGGCGCTGCGCTCGATGCGTCGGCATAGTGAGCCCAGCGCGGCGGGCAGGCCAAGCTGATCGAGCATCACCGGACGCAACTCGCCGCAGATGTGCCGCACATCGCCGATCGTTTCGCGGATTCTGAGCACGGTTGCGTCCAGCAGATGCGCCGCGTCGTCGACCTGGCCGCGGCGTATGCGCATCAGTGCGTCCTCGGCCATCAGCTTGACGAGCGTTAATGACTGCCCGAGACCGTCGTGCAGTTCCGCCGCGAGGCGTTGACGTTCTTTCTGTTGGCCCATCGTCAGATACGTCAGGCGGTCCCGCGCATTCGCTTCGGGCAGGTCCGCGGCGTCCGCCAGGCCGGTCTCTGGAGTCAGCGGCTCCTCGAACAGCGTCAGCAACGCACTGCGCCCGGCCTCGCCCGTGGGAACCGACTGCTGGTGCAGCATGAGCCGGGTCGGCTCACCCGTCCGGGCGCCGAGCACCGCGCTAAAAGAATGAAACTCGCAATGCGCGCTCACGGACAATTCGCTCGCCAGCGCGGCGAAAAAGCCGTCCGGCGCCATGTCCAGAAGTTGCTTGCCGATCAGGTCGGCGCTCGAGTAGCCCAGCAGGGCCGCAGCACTGCGGTTCGCCGAGAGGAATGTGCCGTCCGGCGTGAGAACGGCGAGTGCGGCGCCGCGCGCATCGGTCACGCTACCGCTACCCGGTAAGTTGGGTTTCGCCGCAACGCAAAGCCTTCGCATTGCCTCGATCAGATCGAGCAACTTCACCTGTAGTCCCTCGGGCTCACGGGCATCCATTGGACCTCCCGATGCGTTGGCTTAAGGGAATCGTAAGCCGTTGCCCGATTGTAGGTCACGACCGACGCTCGCTGCAACGGGGCAACCGCTGGGTTGCCAAGTGGGGAGCACCCGGTTGCATGCGGCGGGATTTCCCTCGGGCGGGCATACCCTACCGCGCTTTGGGGGCCCTCATCCAATGACGCTAGCGCGCAAATTCATGAGACTAAATGTGTAAGGTGGCGCGCCTTCCATGCGGTCACGCATCGTGTCGATGCCGAGCCTGGGAGAGCGATCACCGGCGGGCGTAGGTGGGGTCCCGGCCTGTTCATCTCCGGGTTGCCGGAACGATTCGTCAGCGCTGTTGCGATGCCGGTGACCGACACAACCCGCGTCTTGCGCAACCGAACATTGTTCCCACTTCTGGAGACCGCGATGAGAACGACCCACGCAATCCTGATCGGCTCAGCCCTGCTGACCGGCGCCGCACTGACAGTCCCCGCAGCACGGTGCGCGTGGGCCGCAGACGCGGCCGACGGCGGCGACATGCATATGCATCATCACATGATGTCGGGCACGATGCGCTCGACCGTCGACTACACGCTGCCGCCGGTGAAACTGATCAGGGAGGACGGCAAGACGGTCTCGCTGATCGATGAACTGAACGACGGCCGCCCGGTGATCCTGACCTTCATCTACACCACCTGCACGACCATCTGCCCGATGGTCAGCCAGACGTTCGAAAAGTTGCAAAGCGAGCTGGGCAGCGACCGGGACAAGGTCCACATCGTGTCGATCTCGATCGATCCGGAACAGGACACGCCAGCACGTCTCAGATCGTATGCCGCCAGATTCGAGGCGGGTCCGGAGTGGCAGCACTATACCGGCACTGTTGCAGCGAGCATTGAGACGCAACGCGCCTTCAACGTCTATCGGGGCGACAAGATGAATCACACGCCGGTGGCTTTCGTGCGTGCGGCGCCCGGCAAGCCATGGCTGCGTATCGACGGTTTCGCGACGCCAGCGGAGCTGCTGAGTGCCTACCATGACGCCGTTGCCTCGAACTAATCGCACATCGTCACGCAAGGAGCGATGAAATTGGCGAACAAGCATCGTGTGCTGATTGCGGACGACCAGCATCTTTTGCGCAGCGGTCTTTGCCGCATGGTGTCCGAACTGGACGACTACAGCATCGTCGGCGAGGCGAGCGACGGACTCGAAGCGTATCGTCTCGCCCTCGCGACGATGCCCGACCTGATCCTGATGGACCTGTCGATGCCGGGCGGGAGCGGTTTCGAGGCAATCGCCGCGATCAAGCACAACGCCCCGCAGATTCGAATTATCGTTCTCACTGTTCACCGTAGTGAAGAACACGTGCGGGAGTCGCTCGCTGCGGGCGCCGATGGTTATGTGATCAAGGATGCGTCATTCGAAGACCTGGTCGGTGAGATGCGTCTTGTCATGCAGGGCAGGCGCAATACGAGTCTCGAGGTTGGCAGGCACTGTGCTGCTTCGCGCGACCTGGTCCCGGTGACACCGCAAAAAACGCAGCGGTGGGACGCATTGACCGGCCGCGAGCGTTCAGTGCTGCGACTCGTGGTCGAGGGGCACACCAATCGGCAGGTCGGCGAGCACCTGAAACTCAGCCCGAAAACGATAGAAAAACATCGCGCGAGCCTGATGCGCAAGCTGGGCATCACGAACGTGGCCGGTCTGGTCCGCATCGCCATCGACATGGGCGTCCTGACGCTGCCCGACGAAGAGCACGTGCGTTATCCGTCCACCTGAGGACGGCGCAACTGGAGGGTCTTTACCCATGTCTTTGGACGGCTCTCCCTACTTCTTGCCCGTATCGACCTGAACAAGAATGCATTCAACGGCCTCGGCGACGCCGAGGCGGTCGGTCGATACAGGGGGGAGCCGTGCACATCCAGTTGACCTCTATCCAGTCCGGCATGCCCGGGCATCGGTGGCATGGCGCCCACCTTGCGACGAATACACGACTCAGCCGCGGCTTCACGCTGCTCGAACTGCTCGTGGTGATGGTCATCATCGGCTTGCTGGCAGGCCTCGTCGCCCCGCGATATTTCGAACAGGTTGGCAAGTCGAATACGAAGATCGCGCGCGCGCAGATCGTCTCGCTGGGTCAGGCACTCGATCAATACCGGCTGGATGTCGGGTCCTATCCGACGACCGAAGAGGGCCTGGAGGCGCTCGTGACCAAACCGCAGAATGCAACGCGCTGGAGCGGACCGTATCTGCAGAAGGCGGTGCCGGTCGATCCGTGGGATCGCCCCTACCAGTACCGTTCGCCGGGTGAGCACGGCGACTATGACCTGTTCTCGCCTGGCAAGGACGGGCGAGGTGGCGGCGTGGGCGAAAACCAGACTGTCTCTTCGTGGTAACGGCGCGTCGCGCGGTTGGTACGACGCCAGGCCGGTAGTGGATTGTTTGCAAGGAGAGTCGACGTGAGGTACGTGCTGCGTGTCTTCGATACCAGTGGCTCAGTCCAGACGCTTCGTATCGACAGCGATTCTTCGTCGACTGCGGCTTCGCTCGCACGTGCGCGCGGCCTGCGCGTGGTGTCGGTTCGTGCCGAGGGCGGCCGGCAGCGCCAGCGGGCGAACTGGCGGGCGATGCCCGGCGCGAGGTTCAACGTCGAACTGTTCGCGCGCGAACTCGCGGCATTGCTCGATGCCGGCGTCGGCGTCGTCGACGCACTGCGCACGCTTGGCGGCAATGAGCGCCGCGAAGCTTCGGCACAGGTGTATCGCGACCTGTTGCGGCAACTGGAAGAGGGGCAGTCGCTATCCGCCGCACTCGAGCACGCGAGCCACATCTTTCCGCCGGTTCTGGTTGCCTGCGTAAAGTCAAGCGAGCAGACCGGCGGTCTCGCGGATAGCTTGACGCGCTATTCGCGCAATAGCGCGCTGCTTCATGAACTGCGCGGCCGGGTGGTGTCAGCGGCGATCTATCCGTCCGTCCTGCTGCTGGTGGGCGCAGCCGTCGTGCTATTTCTGCTGGGTTTCGTCGTGCCGCGCTTCGCAACCTTGCTTGAACACAGCGGGCGCGAACTTCCGCTGCTCTCGCGATTGCTGATGGCCTGGGGCGGCATGGTGCATGCCCACGGTGCGGAGTTAAGCATTGGCCTGGCTGTGCTGGTGGTGGTGGCCGCTTTTGCGCTGCGCAGGCCAGTGGTCAGGAACTGGATTGCCGATCGCATGCTTGCGCTGCCTGGCATCGGGCAACACTTCCGGGTCTTTCGCCAGTCGCAGTTTTATCGCACGACCGCGATGCTGGTCGACGGCGGCATTCCCGCCGTGCGCGCCTTCGACCTCGCGCAGGGCCTCGTCGGCCGCGCCGATCAGGCCGCGCTCGCCGGCGCCCTGCAGCAGGTGCGCAACGGCGCAAAGATCTCCGACGCCTTTCAGCAGGCGGGGCTCGCCAATGCGATTTCCTACCGGCTGCTCACCGTTGCGGAGAAGACCGGCGGCCTTGGGCCTGTTCTCGACCGCATCGCCGCGTTTCAGGAGGCGCAGGTGTCGCGCGCGATCGATCTGCTCTCGCGCCTGATCGAGCCCGCGATGATGATTGTTATCGGGGTGGTCATCGGCGGAATCGTCGTGCTGATGTACATGCCGATTTTCGAAATCGCATCGAGCATTCAATAGTCCGTCTTGGGGAACACGCGTGGATACCGTCAGCACAACACCGGACAGCCTCAGCACCGAGCAGCGCGGCGACCTGCGCGACGCACTGCGCACGCTCGGCGAGCGCCATGGCTCCGGCATTCGCGCGCTCGAGGAGTTGACGGCGCAGACGGCGTTGAGCGCGGACGAGATGTGCGTGCGACTGGCCGCGCAATTCCGCATGAAACCGATCAGCATGCGCGAGCTGAATCAGTACGAACCCGATTTCGACGTGCTGTCCTTTGTCGAAGCGACGACCCGCCTGTGCATCTGTTTTCGCGAGACAAACGACGCAAGCAGCACACACAGCGGCATGGGCCTGCTGTTTGTGATCGCCGATCCGCTCGATGCCCGCACGCGTGGCTGGGTCGAACACCGGATGCGCTCGCGGCCGACCGTGCCGTACCGCTGGGCGCTCGCGAGCGCGGGGGACATCAACGCGTTTCTGGCCGTGCGCGAAAAGGACGTGCGGGCGATGGACTCGCTCGCGTTCGACGATCCGATCCAGCGCGCGACGGATCCGTCATCCCTGGCGTTGACGCTACAGGGAATCAGCAACGACGACAGCCCGGTGGTGAGGCTCCTCAATTCGACGATTTATGACGCGCTGAAGATGATGGCAAGCGACATCCACCTCGAATGCCGCGCCAACGGGTTAATGATCAAATGCCGTGTGGACGGTGTGCTGACCGTGGTCGGCCGCGTCGAAGGCCGCGACGTCGCGGACCAGGTTCTGTCGCGTGTGAAGGTGATTTCCGAACTCGATATTGCGGAGCGCCGCGTTCCGCAGGACGGGCGTTTCAAGGCGCAGTACGCGGGCCGCGAGATCGACTTTCGCGTGTCGATCATGCCGAACCAGTTCGGCGAGGACGCGGTGCTGCGGATCCTCGATCGCTATCAGCTGTCGCAGGCCTCAGGCGGTCTGACGCTCGAAGCGCTGGGCTTTCAGCAGGCCGATACGCGCTTCATGCGCTCGGTCGCGTCGATGCCGTACGGGATGCTGCTCGTGACCGGCCCGACCGGCAGCGGCAAGACCACGACGCTTTACGCGATCCTCACCGAGATCAACAGCGGGCTCGAGAAGATCGTCACCATCGAGGACCCGGTCGAATATCAATTGGGCGACATCCTGCAGATTCCGGTCAACGAAGCGAAGGGGCTGACGTTCGCGCGCGGACTTCGGTCGATTTTGCGGCACGACCCGGACAAGATCATGGTCGGGGAAATCCGCGATGCGGAAACCGCGCAGATTGCCGTGCAGGCCGCGCTAACCGGTCACCAGGTATTCACGACCGTCCACGCGAACAACGTGTTCGACGTGATCGGCCGCTTCACGAACATGGAGGTCGACCCCTACAGCTTCGTGTCCGCGCTCAATGGCGTCGTCGCGCAGCGTCTGTTGCGGCAGTGCTGTCCGGACTGCACGACCGATGAAACCGTCGACGCGGACACGCTGGTGCGCTCGGGCATCGATCCGGACACTGCCGGCAGCTACCTCTTTCACCGCGGCACGGGCTGCGCAACGTGCCGCGGCAGCGGGTATCGCGGACGCCGCGCGATCGCGGAAGGCTTGCGCATGAACGACGAGTTGCGGCAACTGCTGTCGGAGCGCGCGCCGCTCGGCGCGATCAAGGCGGCGGCCATGCGCTACGGCATGCAGACGTTGCGCACGGCCGCGATCGAACTCGTCAGGCGTGGCGAAACCACACTCGAGGAGATTAACCGTGTCACGATGGTTGAATAATCCGGTCGCAATCGGCGTCGGCACGCGCGAGATCGTCGTGGGAGCGGGCACGCCCTGGCTGTCGCGTCTGCGCAAACCGGCACCGGCTAGCGAGCCTGTCAGGGTCGCGATGGCGCAAGAGCAGTGCTGCACCGAAACGGGCGTGCTCGACGCGCTGCGCGCCGCGCTTTCCCCCGCGCTCACCCCTCCACCCGCCGACGCCGTCGCGCCAGCGGTGCAGGCGCCTGTGCAGAAGCGCAGTGCCTGCCTGGTGCTGGACGACTTCTGGGGCAATCACGCGATCCTGCGCGGCGATTTCCGCACACTGCGCCCGCGCGAACTTGAAGAGATCGTGCTGGCCCATTTCACCGATACCTACGGGATCGACGGCGAGTCGCTGCGGGTGCGCTTCCGCGTGCAACGCGGCGGCCGGGCACTGTTTGCCAGTGCGCTGCCGCACGCGCTGCTCGACGGCATCCACGAGGTGAGCGCGTCCGAAAACGTCGGGATCAGCCGGCTGAGCCTATGTCTTCCGCAGATGCTCAATCGCATCGGCAGTGGCGCCGACGGCGGCGAGGCGCTGCTGTTGTTCGTCGCCGACGAGTTGCTGCAGGCGGTCATGATCGAACAGGGGAACTGGGTTGCCTACGACTCGCAGCGCCTCTTTCCGGGCGATGCAGGCGATGCGTCCCGGCTTGCCGTGCTGGCCGAGCAACTGTTCGAACGCTCGGCGACCAAAGCGAACCTCCGGCGCGAAGACTGCAACATCTATCTGTTCGGGATCGAGACCGAGCTCGGGCCGTTCGCCCGGCATTTTGCCGAGGCGTTCCGGCTGGAACAGCCGGCGATGGACTGCTCGCCTGCGCAGCGACTGATGGAGTATGCGCAATGATCCCGCACCTCGACATCGACTTCAGCGGACGCCGTGCCCGCCCTGCGAAGGGCGGCATGATCCTGCTGGGCATCGCTGCTGTGCTGCTGCTCGCGAGCGGTGGGCGGCTCTGGCATGCGTACGCGGAAAACGATCGCGCGCAGGCGCTACTGGACGTCGTCCGGCAGCACACGCTTGCGACCCGGCACGCGGCGAAGGCGCCGCCGACGCCCGCCGCCAGGCTCGCGGAAAAGCAGAGCCAGTCGGTTCTGCGTGAACTGACGGTGCCGTGGCAGGACCTCTTCTCGATTGTCGAAGACTATCCGGATCACGATGTCGCGTTGATCGGCATCGATCAGAACCCCGCGCAAAGCCAGATCCGGATCACGGCCGAAGCGAAGAACTTCGACGCGATGATCGCGTACCTGAAGTATCTGCAAAAGAGTGTGCTGCTGCGGCAAGCCGTGCTCAACGGTCACCTGATCGAGACGAATGTGCCGGGCAAACCGGTGCGTTTCCAGATCACGGCCGTCTGGAGGAAATCATGAAAGCGGACCAGTTGCGGGACAGGCTGTTGACGCTGCGCTTCGAGATGCAGCGCTCGTTTGGCATGCCGGGGTTGCTAGGCGCGCTGGTACTTGGCGCAGCCGTCGTGGTGAGCGCCGCGATTCCCGGTGTGGAGTCCGAGACGCACGACATGAACGCGATGCAGGATCCCGCCCGCCTCGCGCGTGCGGCCAGAACTCACGACAAGGTCGACAACCGCGATGCGGCGGCGGATGCGATCGCGCTCGAGGCGTTGCCCCAGCTGTTCCCGGGGTTTGCGCAAAGCGCGGACGATATCGCCGTGATCCTCGCGCAGGCCCGCGACGTCAATCTGACGCTCGGCTCTGCTGAGTATCAGGTAGCGAGCGAATCCGGTGGGCGCTTCACGCGTTATGAGGTGCTGCTGCCGGTCAAGGATCAGTACAGCGCAATCCGGCATTTTCTCGCGTCGGTTCTCAACCACGTGCCGAACGCGGCGCTCCAGGAAATCCACGTCGAGCGTCCCGCGGTAGACGGCAACATTCTCGATGCACGGGTCCGCTTCGAGCTCATTTATCGGGCAGCGCAGCCATGAAACCCGCTCTCGTCAAACGCGTGCTGCAGACGCTCTGCGGAATCGCTGCCGCGGGGGCCGGCTATCTCGCGCTGGTGGCAGCGACACACACGCCGGCGGAGCTTGCCGCAATCAACGTCCAGCACCGTGACGATACACGAGCGCGGCCGGCTTCCGTTCATGGCCAGCCCTTGCCGCACACAGCCTCGCAGGCAGCCACGCGCGCGAGCACGCACGCAGCGGCGCAAGCCCCGGCTCCTGCGTCGCACAGCACGGCCGCCAGCGCAACGCCGGCGACACCACGCGCGAGGCTCATGTCCCTGCGCGCGCCGCTGTCCATCGAGTCGGCCAACAATCCGTTCGCCGCTTCTTCGTGGCTGCCGCCGCCTCCCGTCGTGGTGCCGGTCGTACCTGAAGTGCGCGCGGCTGCGCCCGTTGCGCCGCCGGTGCCCTTCACCTACCTCGGGGAGCTGGATTCGAAAGCGGCGAAGCCGCAGGTATTCCTCAGTAATGGGGACCGGTTGCTGATCGTCTCACCCGGTGAAGTTGTCGATGACCAGTATCGCGTCGAATCGGTTTCCGAATCCGACGTGGTGCTGACCTATCTGCCGCTGAACCAGACGCAGACCGTATCTATTCCAAGAGAAGGAAAGTAGATGAAAACCTCACGCACACGGGGTGCGAGCCGCAATGGGGACGGCGGCCGAACGCTACACCTCTCGCCTGTCATTCAGTTCCGAGACCTGTTTCGAGACCCGCGCGCGCCGATCGGGGAGGCCACCAGGCGACGTGTGCTGGTGGTCGTCATGTCAGCGCTTGCGTTTGGCGGTTGCATGCAAGTGCCGACCCGACAGACCGATCCGACCAACGCCGAGCTGAAACTCGACTATCTGCGCGATCGCAATGCCCAGGTCAATGCGCTGCTCGATCAGGCCGATGAGCTCCGGAAGACCTATCAGTTCGATGCCGCCATCCAGAAGCTCTATGCGGCAAGCCAGATCGATCCGACCAGCGAACGCGGGCGCAAGATCGGCGCCCTGATCGACGAGGACCGCAGGGATCTCGGAATCCTGCAGGAAGCGGACCGGATGATGGGGCGCGGCTCGTATGCCTCGGCGGCTGAACGCGTGCACCGCGTGCTGCTCAAAAATCCGACCAATGCGCTGGCGATGCAGTTGCAAAAGGAGATCGACGAAAAGATTCAGCAGCAACGCGCAGACAAGCAGGAAAAGCTTGTCGCGTCGTCCATCATGCGTACGCCGGTCTCGCTGCAGTTTCGTGACGCGAACGTGCGCATGGTCTTCGAAGCGTTGTCACGCACTTCGGGATTGAACGTCATCTTTGACCGCGACGTCCGTGCGGACCTGAAGACGACGATCTTCGTGACGAACGCGTCTCTGCAGGACACGGTCGATATGATCCTGATGCAGAATCAGCTCGACAAAAAGCAGCTCAACGCGAATACGCTGTTCATCTACCCGGCAACGCCCAGTAAGCAGCTCGAGTATCAGGAATTGAAGGTGCGCACCTTCCAGTTGTCGAACGTCGAAGCCAAGCAGGTCCAGTCGCTGCTGAAGAGCCTGCTGAAGATCAAGGAAGTCGTGATCGACGAGCGTGCGAATACCGTGACGATCCGCAGTACACCGGACACCATCCGGGTTGCCGAAGAGATGATCGCCGCGCACGATTTGCCGGAACCGGAGGTGATGCTGGAAGTCGAGGTGCTGGAGGTCTCGCATGAGCGCATGTCCGATCTCGGGATCGAATGGCCGAACTCGTTCACGATGTCGACGCCGAGTACGGCGAACACGTGGGGCGCGTTGCACCATCTGCCCATCAATGCGCTGAATGTCAGCGGCCTGTCGGCGACAGCGAACTTCAAGCTCACCGATACGGACGCGAATCTGCTGGCAAGTCCACGCATCCGGACGCGCAACAAGGAGAAGGCCCGGATTCTGATCGGCGACAAGCTGCCGGTGATTTCGAGCTCCAGCACGCCGAGCACGAGCGGTCCATCGTTTACCCAGATGATTCAATACATCGATGTCGGCATCAAGCTCGAAGTCGAGCCGCAGGTGTATCGCGATGGCGACGTCGGCATGAAGCTGAATCTCGAAGTCAGCAATATCACCAAAACGATCCAGAGCGGCAATTCGCAGACCGGCCTGAGTTCGCTTGCGTATCAGATCGGAACGCGTAGCGCGTCGACGAGCCTGCGCGTCAGGGATGGCGAAAGCCAGATTCTCGGTGGCCTGATCTCGGACGAGGACCGCAAGAGCGCCGACAAGGTGCCCGGCCTCGGACAGTTGCCGGTGCTCGGACGCCTGTTCTCGGACCACAACGGCGATCATGTGAAGACGGAGATCGTGTTGCAGATCACACCGCATATTGTCCGGCCGCAGCTTGCGGCGGATGTGGACACGCAGGAGGTCTGGTCCGGCACCGACGTCAACGTGCATGCCGACCAGCTTCGACTCGATCCCGTCACGGTCGCCGCGCAGGCGCCCGGAGCGACTGCCGTGAAGCCGCTGCCCGGCAATGTGGGCGGCGGCACGACCGGCGGCGCGTCCGGCCGAACGGGCGCACCGGCGAACCGTTCGATGGAAGTGCCGCCCACCGGCGCGTTTGGGCAACCGCCTGCAGCGCCGCGCACGACGCCGCCGCCGCCACCCTACGGCGGACGTTTCTCGACGCCGTATGCTGCGCCTGCGGCGCCGCAGGTTCCCGGTACGCCGCCGGCAGCTGCCGCGCAGGCGGCGGAGCAGTCGGGCGGCGAGGCGGAGCAGGGCACCGGGGCAAGCGTGGCGCCCGCGCCGGCTCAGGCGCCGGCAGCACCCGCGCCCACACCCGCGCCCGCGCCTCCTCCGCCCACCCTGGTGATGCCCCCTGGCGACATTCCGAACGATAACCCGCTTCACTCCATTCAAAACGGGTACTAAGCCGTGGCTATCCCGACGAACGCGATCCGTATGCCTCGCGCAGCCCGGCTCGATCAGCGCGGCTTCACGCTGATCGAGCTGGTGATCACGCTCGCGCTCGTGGGTATCCTGGCGCTCGCGATCATGCCGTTCTCCGAACTGATCGTGCAGCGTCAAAAGGAACAGCAATTGAGCGCCGCGTTGCGTGAGATCCGTACGGCACTCGATGCCTACAAGGACGCGAGCGACGCGGGTCTGATCGACAGGGAGGCGGAAGCGTCCGGCTATCCGCCGTCGCTGACTGTGCTTGTGACAGGCGTGCCGAATGCGAAGGATCCGAAAGGCGGCCTGCTGATGTTCCTTCGCAACGTGCCGCGCGATCCGTTCTTTGCAGGCGAGCCGGATACGGCTGCGGAAGATACCTGGAACGTGCGGCCCTATGGAGTGCCGCCGGATCAGGCCAGCGCCGAGGGGACGTCCGGGAATGATCAGGCGAACAAGGATGTGTTCGATGTGTCGTCGAGATCCGGTCGCGTCGGCATCAACGGCATTCCGTACAAACAATGGTGACGGTGCATCATGAAACCCGTTCATACGCTCAGGCCCTGCGGTTTCACGCTGATCGAACTGGTGGTCGTGATGGCGATCATCGGCTTGCTGCTGTCGATTGCGGTGCCGCGTTACATGCACAGCATCGAACGCGGCAAGGAGCAGGTCCGGCAGCAGAACGTCGCGGTGATGCGCAATGCAATCGATCAATACTACGGCGACAACGGCCAGTATCCGGAGACGCTCGATGAACTGGTGGCGAAACACTACCTGCGCGCAGTTCCGGTCGATCCAGTCAATGGAGACGAGAAGTGGGCGGTGATCGCCTCGCCGGACGACACCAAGCCGGGCGTATACGACGTCGCACCCGCGAGCAGTGCGCAGGGTACGCCCGCCGATACAGACGGAGCCAGCAAATGAGGCATCGCGTTTCGTCATTGCGTCTTGGCGCGCGCATGACATCGGCTGCCCGGCTTCGAAACCGGCCTCGCGCCGCGCGCCAGCGTGGGCTCGTGCTGCTGGCGCTATTGATCGCGCTGATGCTGATTTCGGTCGCGTTGTTGGGTGCGCTTGACGTCTGGTCGTTGCAACGGCAGCGCGAGCAGGAGACGCAGCTGTTGTTCGCCGGCGATCAGTACCGGCAGGCAATTGTGCGGTATTACCGTGCCGGCCGCGTTTATCCGGCGTCGGTCGACGATCTGCTGGACGACACCCGCTTCCCGGTTCCCATGCATCATCTGCGTCAGGCATACCCGGATCCCGTCACCGGTAAGAACGATTGGCTTTTCTTGCGTCAGGGTGATCGCATTTATGGCATCTATAGCAGCTCGGAGGCGCTGACGATCAAGCGCGCGGAGTTTCCGCGGCGATATCAGGACTTCGAGAACGAGCAGACTTACGGTGGGTGGAAGTTCATCTATCTGGCTCCGGGGCTGCGCGGCAATCCCGCCAATGCTGGTGGTGCGGCGGCACCCGGCAATCAGGTGAGGACCCTTAACCCGCAGAATGGAGCGGGGTGGCGTCCGTTGGTGCCCGGTCCGTCCTTGTTGCGGTAGCGCGGTGCCGCCTCGATGCGGGAGGGCGCGGTCCTTTGTCGACGCGCCGCGCCGCATTTCCGTCCTGCTCCCGAGGCCCCGCGCCCGCACCACCAGCCCCGCTGAAAAGGCCAGGGTGTTTTTCACGGATCCATCCCTAAAGTGTTGGACCGGATTGCCGATATCCCATGGATGGACAAGAAAACCCCGACTCCGCGCGATGTGCACGAAGTCTTCGCCGCTGCCGCCCTGACGCTCGCACTTGTTTGTCGTCTACGTCGCATTGAGGGACACGAACTCGACGATGCGCAAGTGAACGAGTTTCTGTTTGCGGCGATCGATGAACACCTCGGGCCAGACGTCGTCATCGGCGAGATTCTCAGCCGGAGGAACTGACTGTCGACGAAAGCTGGCTGGGCATAACGTTGTTTCTAATAAATTTCCCCAGTGTTTCACAGGAGGAGGCATGGACAGCAGGTTTCAGATTTCGGATCCGCTTAAAGACGTATTCGGTGACTCCCTGAACTTCTACGTCATCGACGGTGATGAGACGGTGGCCGCGCGCGTATCCCTGATTGCGCTTTCGGTTCTGGCGCGTGGAGAGCACCCTCAAGTGGCTTTTGCCCGCAATAAGGAGAGAATTCGAAAGGTGGCATACGCAGTGAGGCGAGCCAATCCGAAAGTCGGGCTTCTCACACTGAATGCCACCCATTTCCTCTAAACAAGACATCCCACGCGCCCTCGCCCGCACCATCGCGAAGGGGCTTTGACCTCCAAAAATGACAAAATCGTAATCTGGGCGTTCGTATCCCGTCAGTCGTGATCTGCCAACATCGGGTCACGCTCTCGGGACAACGTCATGAATCTGCTAGCCTCAATCCGGATCTTCGCCAGGGTTGCCGAATCGCTTAACTTCGCCGATGCAGCCAGGGTACTCGGCGTGTCCTGCTCGGTCGTCACGCGTGGTGTCGCCGCCCTCGAAGCCCACCTCAACGTCCGGTTGATCAATCGAACGACACGGCGCGTCTCGCTGACAGCCGCAGGGCAGATCTACTGGCAGGGGTGCATCGATCTTCTCCGGCAGCTCGACGCGATGGAAGAGATGATTGCGTCCGCAACGAGCCAGTCGGTCGGGTCGCTCAAGATCGCCGCGCCTTCATCGTATGCCACCACCGATCTTGGAGACATACTCGCCGCCTATCATCGCGAGGAACCGCTCGTGAACTTCGAACTCACGGTGTTCGACAATATGAAGCACGTTGTCGCCAATGATTTCGACGTGTGCTTCACCGCGGAACATCGCCTGAGGGATTCGTCGCTGATATGTCGATCGCTCGCACAGACGCAGGACGTCATCGTCGCTTCACCTGCCTACCTCGCGCGACGTCGTGCGCCGAAGAAACCGCAGGATCTGTCCGACCACGACATCCTGCTCGGCGCGGACGCACCGAGCCGCTACTGGGAGTTCCGCGACACGAACGGCGCGCACCGCGTGGTGCTGCGACCCGTGATGAACGCACAAAGTCCTGCCGTGGTGGCGCGGGCGGCCGAAGCCGGCCTCGGGATCGCACGGCTTTCCAGATCGCTCATACACGACCAGATCGAATCGGGCACGCTTGTCGAACTGCTGGGCAATTTCCTGCTGGACAGCAATGAGCGGACCGTATGGATCCTGTACTCGCGACGCCGTCATATGCCGCTTTCCGTGCGCAGTTTCGTCGACTTTGTCGTGTCGCGCTATCGCGAGGAGAAGTCGTCGCAGACCCGATCCGATACTTTAGTTCCAGCGTAATCCGCTATGGGCGTGGGCTGGACGCAACGTCATTCCAGCAACACTGAATTGCCGGATTCCCCGCATTTTGATGACCCTAAAGTGTGCGCAACCCAACGGCGCACGGGACTGACCGATAGCGGCGCCGTGAGGGTGAACATCACACAAAGGATCCACTACTCATGAAGCGATTTCTGGTTACGGGCGTATCGTTGGGATGCGCCGTTCTGCCACTTTATGCGTCGGCGCAGAGCAGCGTGACGTTGTACGGTTTGATCGACGAAGGTTTCAACTACACGAGCAACGTCGGTGGTCATTCGAACTATCAGATGGAAAGCGGTTTCGCGCAGGGAAGCCGCTGGGGCGTCAGGGGCCAGGAAGATCTCGGCGGTGGTCTGAAAGCGCTGTTCCAGCTGGAAAACGGCTTCGACGTGAACTCGGGTGCATTGGGGCAGGGCAGCCGGATGTTCGGCCGGCAAGCCTATGTCGGTCTTGCGTCCGACAGGTTCGGTACGGTGACGCTCGGCCGGCAATACGATTCTGTCGTCGACTATCTGGCTCCGCTCACTGCAAACGGAAACTGGGCCGGGTATCTGCTCTCGCATCCGTACGATAACGACAACACGGATAACTCGTTTCGCCTGAACAACACCGTCAAGTACACGAGCAACACCTACAACGGGTTCTCGTTCGGCGGCCTCTACGGTTTCAGCAACCAGGCCGGCGGTTTCAACGATAACCGCTCGTACAGCTTCGGTGCGCAGTATGTCGGGTCAGCGCTTTCAATTGCTGCGGCGTACATGCAGATCAACAATCCGGGCGCAACGTCGGGCGGATCGCTTGCAACGAACGATACGGCCTTCACGGCCGCCCGCGAACGCGTGTGGGGAGCAGGGCTCAACTACACGATCGCAGGGGCAACGACGCTCGGATTTGTGTACTCCCACACCGACCTGACTGACGCGACCGGCTCGGTCTACGTCGGTAACTTCGCCAATCCGGCCAGTTCGCTGAAATTCGACAACTTCGAACTGAACGCGAAATACCAGTTCACGCCGAATATCTTCGCCGGCGCGATGTACAACTACACGCTCGGACACTTCGACAGCGCGGCGGGCAGTTCAAAGCCGAAGTGGCACCAGTTCGGCCTGATGGGCGACTACAAACTGTCGCAACGGACCGACGTGTACGTTCAGGGCATGTATCAGCATGTGTCGGGCGCATCGTCTGTCGCGGCCCCGCTGAATACCGCATTCATCACCGGCGCGGACGCACCGTCTTCCACCGCGAACCAGTTTATCGCGCGTGTAGCGATGCGGCATACGTTCTAAACCAGGAGAGACGGGCCGCCCTCGATGGACCGAAGGGCGGGCCATCCGGCCAGCGGCGATGCCGGGCTGTGCAAGCCCGGCGCATGATGAAATCCGGCAAACGGCGCATCGACCTGCACCGGCTCACGCATCAGTTCGACGACGAAGCGCCCGAAGCGACTGGCGACGTTTGCGACGCAGTGGCAGTGGCGCCATCCTGACCGTGCTGGATTGCGTAGATTTCGCGGTTGCGCGCGATCTCCTGTTCGGACGGCGGGTAGTCACTCTTGCTCGTCGGCACGAGTCCGTCTCGCTGAGCCTCGGCCAGTTGCGCGATCACTTCGGCACGCGTCAGTTGCGGCGCGGTGCTCTGTGCGAACGCGTTGGCGCCGAATGACAGGGTGAGGGCAGCAAGAACCATAGTGGTGGTCAGTTTCATGGTGAGTCTCCAGTAAGTGGCGAGGGGAACGTGAATCGCTGCACAGATGGCTTCGATCCCGTTTGTCCAGGTGCGCCATTCACCCGAACCATGGTTCCCATTCTTGGCCACCGACCTTGTCCGAACGCTGACCACAAGATTACGTTTTCGTCATCTTGAACCCGGCGTTGCGCGCCCTCCCGTCATGCCCACCTCATGCAGATAACAGATCGGTAATGTTCCGGTCAGTGTCGGGTCAGCGCCACTTCGTCAGACTTCCCACATCACGGAACCCACGCTGCGCCATCGGCGCATCCCACGTTCCATTCCGTTTTTTTCGGGAAGCTGCCATGTGGATTGTCAGGCTCGCGCTGCGTCGGCCCTATACCTTTATCGTTCTGGCGATCCTGCTATTCATTGCAGGGCCGCTCGCCATTCTGCGCACGCCGACGGATATCTTTCCGAACATCGATATCCCTGTGGTCAGCATCGTGTGGTCGTATAACGGTTTTTCGTCCGAAGACATGGCGCGGCGCATCACGTCGAATTACGAGCGCGCACTGACGTCGGATGTCGATGACATCGAGCACATCGAGTCGCAGTCGCTCAATGGCGTGTCGGTGATCAAGGTGTTCTTTCATCCGGGCGCGGACATCAACCGCGCCATCGCGGAGGCCGCGTCCAACTCGGCGTCGATCCTGCGCGTGCTGCCGCCAGGCACGCTGCCGCCGAACATCATCACGTACAACGCCTCGACGGTGCCGATCCTGCAACTCGGCCTCTCCAGCGACACACTGCCCGAGCAGCAGCTCTACGACCTCGGCAACAGCTTCATCCGCACGCAGCTCGCGACGGTGCAGGGCGCCTCGGTGCCGTTGCCGTTTGGCGGCAAGATCCGCCAGATCATGGTCGATATCGATCCGCGTGCACTGCAGGAAAAAGGGCTCGCACCACTCGACGTCGTCAACGCGATCAACGCGCAGAACCTGATTCTGCCGGGCGGCACTGCGAAGATCGGCACGCGTGAATACAACGTGCAGATGAACGGCAGCACCGACAGTGTCGCCGCGCTCAACAATCTGCCGGTCAAGACGGTAGCGGGCGGCGTTGTGTATATCCGCGACGTCGCGCACGTTCGCGACGGCTACGCGCCGCAGACGAACATCGTGCGTAGCGACGGCAAGCGCGCGGCACTGCTGACCATCGAGAAATCGGGCGCGACCTCGACGCTCACGATCATCCAGCAGGTGAAGGCGATGCTGCCGAAGATCGCGGCCGGTCTGCCGCCGGCGCTCCACATCACGCCGCTGTCGGACCAGTCGGTGTTCGTCAAGTCGGCGATTCAGGGTGTGGCGCGCGAAGCGTTGATTGCCGCGTGCCTCACCGCGCTGATGATCCTGCTGTTCCTCGGCAGCTGGCGCGCGACGCTGATCATCGCGATTTCGATTCCGCTCGCGGTGTTGACGTCTCTCGTCGCACTCGCGGCGCTCGGGCAGACGATCAACATCATGACGCTCGGCGGCCTCGCGCTCGCGGTGGGCATTCTCGTCGACGATGCGACCGTCGCGATCGAGAACATCACGCATCATCTGGAGAACGGCAAGCCGCTGCACGACGCGATTCTCGACGGCTCCGGTGAAATCGCCGTGCCGACATTCGTGTCGACGCTGTCGATCTGCATCGTGTTCGTGCCGATGTTCCTGCTGTCGGGCGTCGCGCGCTATCTGTTCGTGCCGCTCGCTGAAGCCGTGGTGTTCGCGATGTGCGCGTCGTACTTCTTCTCGCGCACGCTGGTGCCGACGCTCGCGATGTATCTGATGCGCGCGCCTTCGAAGGATGGCTCCAGCAAGGGCGGCCGGTTTGCTTTCATCGTTCGGTTTCAGGCGGCATTCGAGCGGCGCTTCGAACAGGTGCGCGATGGTTATCGCGGGATGCTCGCGCGGGCGATCGACAATCGTCGACGATTTCTCGGCGCGTTTCTGCTGGCTTGCGTGGCGTCGCTCGCGCTGCTGCCGTTCGCGGGCCGCGACTTCTTTCCGGCGGTCGACACCGGCGAAATACGTCTGCATCTGCGTGCCCCGACTGGCACACGTATCGAGCAGACCGCGCGTCTAACGGATCAGGTGGAAGCGCGTATCCGCACGGTGATTCCGCAGAACCAGCAGGCGGCGATTCTCGATAACATCGGCGTGCCCGTGAGCGGCATCAACCTGACCTACGACTCGTCAGACCCGATCGGCCCTGAAGACGCCGACATCATGATCTCGCTGAAGCCCGGTCATCCTCCGACGGCGCAATACGTCGCCTCGCTGCGCGATGTGCTGACGAATGCCTTCCCAGGTGTGACGTTCGCGTTCCTGCCCGCCGATATCGTCAGCCAGATCCTCAACTTCGGCTTGCCCGCGCCGATCGACATCCAGATCGTCGGCAACAAGCTGGATGCGAATCGCGTCGTGGCGAACAGGTTGCTCGCGCAACTACGCGGCGTGCGTGGGCTCGTGGATGCGCGGATTCAGCAACCGGGCGATGAACCCGCGATCAACGTCGACGTCGACCGCACGCGTGCGATTCAGGCGGGTCTGTTGCAACGCGATGTGTCGCAAAACCTGCTGATCGCGCTGTCAGGCAGTTCGCAGACGTCGCCGAATTTCTGGCTCGATCCGAAGAATGGCGTGAGTTATCCGTTGATGGTGCAGATGCCGCAGTACGATGTGAATTCTCTGCAGGCGCTGGCGAACGTGCCGTTGACTGCGAATGGCGCAGCATCGACGCAACCCGCGGCGTCGGGCACGAGCGGCGGTCGTCCGCAGAATCTGCTCGGCGCGCTGGGCACGCTGTCGCGCGGCACACAGCAGGCGGTGGTCTCGCACTACAACGTACAGCCCGTGCTGGATATTTTCGCGTCGGTGCAAGGTCGCGATCTCGGGGGCGTCGCGGGTGACGTGACGAAGCGCGTCGACGACGCGCGTGCGCAACTGCCGCCGGGTTCGTCGATTGTCATGCGCGGTCAGGTGCAGGCGATGCAAGACTCGTTCGTCGGACTCGCAAGCGGACTCGTGTTCGCGGTCGCGCTGGTGTACCTGCTGATGGTCGTCAATTTCCAGTCGTGGCTCGACCCGCTTGTGATTATCAGCGGATTGCCTGCATCGCTCGCAGGCATCGCGTGGATGCTGTTCGCAACCAATACGCCATTGAGCGTCCCCGCGCTCACCGGCACGATCCTGTGTATCGGCATCGCGACGGCAAACAGCATTCTCGTCATCAATACCGCGCGAGACATGCTGCTCGCTGGACAGCCGCCATTGAATGCCGCGCTCGAAGCGGGTTTCAGCCGGTTCCGCCCGGTGGTGATGACGGCGCTTGCGATGCTGATCGGCATGCTGCCGATGGCGCTCGGCCTCGGCGACGGCGGCGAGCAGAACGCGCCGCTTGGACGTGCCGTGATCGGCGGTCTCGCAATCGGCACTGTGTCGACACTGCTCTTCGTGCCCGTCGTGTTCGGGATGGTGCATGCGTGGCTCGAACGGCGCCGCACCGCAAGGGATGCCGCACGAGGCCCCATCGAACCCGGTTCGCCCGCGTCTACCCACTGATCTCGTCGAGAAAAATCCGCCATGAACGATTCATCCCTGCCTCCGAACCTGCCGCCGGGCGACGCGCCCGCCGTGCACGCTGAAACCGGCGAACCGGCACGCACCCGAAAGCGCCGGTACATTGCGCCGCTCGCGCTCGCCGTTGTCGCCGGTGCGTTGCTGACCATCGGCATCGTGCCGCGTCTTCACGCGAGCGCCGCGCTGACGCGGCAGACCGACGCGCAGCGCGTGCTCAATGTTGCCGTGATTGCACCGAAAGCGGCGCCGGGCGGTCAGGAACTGTTGCTGCCTGGCTCCGTGATGGCATTTGCGGAAGCGTCGATCTATGCCCGCACGAGCGGCTATCTTGCGCACTGGACGACGGATATCGGCACCCACGTGAAGGCGGGACAGACGCTCGCCACAATCGATGCGCCCGAACTCGATGCGCAACTGCGCCAGGCGCGCGCCGATGCCGCCACCGCGCGGGCGAACTTCGACTACGCGCAGGGCACCGCGAAGCGCTGGCAGGAGATGCTGTCGACGCAGTCCGTTTCGCAACAGGACACCGATACGAAAGTTAGCGATATGGAGGCACGCCGCGCGATGCTTGCTGCCGCAGAGGCGAACGTCACGCACCTGGCCGAGCTGGTGTCGTACGAAAAGCTCACCGCACCGTTCGACGGCGTGGTGACCGCGCGCAATGTCGACGTCGGCGCGCTCGTGACGGCGGGTGGCACGCCGGGCACAGCGGGCATGTCGGGTGAACTCTTCCACATCGCACAGACGGACACATTGCGCGTCTATGTCGACGTCCCGCAGAACGATTCGGCGTATGTCACGCCGGGATCGGCCGTGTACCTGACGGCGCAGCAATATCCCGGCAGACATTTCGTGGCACATGTGGCGCGCAGCGCGGGTGCGATCGATCCGGTCAGCCGCACGCTGCGTACGGAAGTCGATGTCGACAACCATGATGGCTCGCTGTTGCCAGGCGCGTATGCGCAGGTGCATCTGCAGTTGCAGACGTCGACGCCCGCGCTCGAACTGCCTGTCAGCGCGCTGCTGTTCCGGCCGGATGGCGTGACGATCGCCGTGGTCGACAGTAGCAACAGGACAGTGCTGAAGACGGTTCATATCGGCCGCGACTTCGGCACCCATGTCGAAATCACCTCGGGCCTGTCGGCGACGGATCGCGTGATCGACAACCCGGGCGATGCAATCAGCGCGGGCCAGACCGTCCAGATCGCTTCGGCCGCGCACGGTTGATGCGCTATTGCCCTGAGGATTCATCCATGTTCCGCACACATCCGTCCCGAACTCGCCCACGACTGCCTGGCGCTCTGGCGATCGCGCTGGCGGGCACCCTCGCGGCATGCTCGACGCTGCCGCCCTATAAGGCCCCTGCGGTCGACGTTCCTGCGCACTACGCCGGCGCGACCGCTGCGGCGACCACCCCCGGCTGGGCCGTCGCCGCGCCGGCCGACGGCCAGCCGCGTGGCGCATGGTGGACAGTCTTCAACGACCCCGAGCTGAACCAGCTCGAAGCACGCATCGACGTCTCGAACCAGACCGTTAAAAAAGCGGTCGCGCAATTGCAGCAGGCGCGGTCGATGATCGACTATCAGCGCTCGGGTTTTTTCCCGACGATTACCGCGGGGCTCGCACAGAGCCGCTCGCGCACGTCGCAGAATCTGGTGGACCGCGCGCTCGCGGGCAAGACCGTGCCCGACTATTCAGCGGGCGTGACGGCGAGCTGGGAGCCTGATCTGTTCGGCCGCGTGCGCGATGCCGTCACCGGCGCGCAGGCGAACGCGGAGGCGAGCGCGGCCGATCTCGAAGCCGTGCGCCTGTCGATGAGCGCCGATCTCGCCACCGATTACTTCGACCTGCGCTCGCTCGATACGCAGAAGAAACTGCTCGACGACACAGTGAGCGCATACAGCGCAGCGCTGCAGCTGTTGCAGCAACAGCTGCGCAGTGGCGCGATCGATGCATCCGCGGTCGCGCAGGCCGAAACGCAACTCGAAGCCACCCGCACGCAGGACTCGGATATCGATGTCACGCGTGCGCAGTTGCAGCATGCGATTGCCACGCTGGTCGGCGAACCGGCATCGACGTTTTCGCTACCGCCGAAGGTGCAATCGTTCACGACGCCGGATATTCCGGTCGGCCTGCCGTCGCAGTTACTTGAGCGACGGCCCGACATCGCCGCGGCGGAGCGACGCGTAGCCGCGGCAAATGCGCAGATCGGCGAAGCGCACGCAGCGTTCTTTCCCGATCTTGTGCTGTCCGCGACTGCCGGTCTTGAAAGCACGTTTTTCGCGCCGTGGCTCAGTGCGCCGAGTCTGTTCTGGTCGCTGGGGCCTCAACTGGTGGGCACGCTGTTCGACGGCGGTCGGCGCGATGCGACGCTGCATAACGCGACTGCGCAATACGATGGCTCGGTCGCGGACTACCGGCAGACCGTGCTGGTCGCGTTCCAGCAGGTGGAGGACAACCTTTCCGCGCTGCACACGCTCGCGAACGAAGCCACGAGTCAGCAGCGCGCCACGTCCGCTGCCGACCTGTCGCTGAAACTGACGACGAACCGGTACCAGGCCGGCGCCGTCAGCTATCTCGACGTCGTGACCGCGCAGACCATCGCGTTGACGAATCAACGCACCGCTGACCAGATCGCCGCACGCCAGATGGACGCGAGCGTTCTGTTGCTAAAAGCGCTAGGTGGTTCGTGGAACGGTGAACAACCGGCCACCGCGTCGGCGGTCAACCGCGCCGGAACTGCAGGATGAACCGCGTGCCTTGCGCGTCGCTTTCTGCACGCACGGTGCCGCCGTGCAGTTCCATGATCGTGCGGACGATCGCGAGGCCGAGCCCGGTCGACCCGCTCGTGCCCGCGGCGCCTTCGGACGAAGGCAACGTGCTGCGCGATGGATCGACCCGATAGAAGCGGTCGAAGATGCGTTCGAGATGTTCCGCGGCGATCGGCGCGCCCTGGTTCGCAATCGTCACGCGTACGCCTTCGCCGGCGTCGGTCGCGTCCAGCGTGATCAAGCCGCCGCGTGGCGTGTAACGCATGGCGTTCGCGAGCAGGTTGCTGACGGCGCGCCGGAAGAGTTCGGGATCGGCGCTCAACTTGCAGCCGCCGGTCATGCGCATGGTCACGCCGGCGTCCTCGGCGAGCCCCTCGAAATATTCGGCGATGCGCGTCAGTTCCTGGCCGGCGTCGAATTCGCGCATGTGTTTGACGAATTGCGGATGCTCGGCGCGCGCGAGAAACAGCACGTTTTCGATCATCCGCGACAGGCGGTCGCATTCTTCGAGGTTCGATTCGAGCAGCGTCTGGTATTCGTCGCTCGAACGTGGGCGCGCGAGCGCCACTTCGGTCGCGCCGCGCATGTTGCCTAGCGGCGTGCGCATGTCGTGAGCGAGGTCGGCGGTGAAACCGGACAGGCGTTGAAAGCCGGTGTCGAGCCGCTCCAGCATCGCGTTCAGCGACGCCACGAGGGTTTCCAGTTCCTGCGGCACGCGCGTCACGGCAATCCGCGTATGCAGCCGGTCGACGGTCACGCGTCCTGTACTGCTGGCGATGTCGCGCAACGGCCGCAACAACGTGCGGATCAGCAGATAGCCCAGCAGGAACGCCAGTACGACGCCCGCGGCGCCGGCGATGTGCAGCTTGTCGCGATAACGGTCGAGCAGCAGCCAGCGGTCGCTCATGTTACGCGCGACGAGCACCGTCGCCAGTTCGCCGTCGTGCAGCATCACGTCCGCGAGGATGCCGCGAACCGGCGCGCCGCTGGGCGTGCGCCATTCGGCGATCGCCCCTTCGGTGATGCGCGCCGAAGCCGGCACGCGCGTGATGCCGGGCGGCGGAGCGCTGCTCGCTGCCGCCGCTGACGCGCCCAGCGCGCCCGCGATGTTATGTTCGACCAGCCGCCGTCCGCCCGCATCGTCGACCTCCATCGACATCGCCTCGTTGCCGAGCACGATGCTGGTCAGCCGCTCGGCGTGCTCGTCGATGCCACGTGACGTTTCGATCTCCTGCGCGAGCCGGCGCGCGTGACGTGCGGCCAGCACGATGTCCAGATCGTCCTGTGCCTTGATCTGATGGGAGAGCGCGATATACACGAAGCTGCCGACCAGCACGAACACCGCGAGTGTCGTGCCACCGAACGCGAGCGCGAGCGTCGTGGTGAGCGAGCGTGCGCGCATCAACCCACTTCCTTCGGTTCGAGCACGTAACCCACGCCGCGCACGGTCTGGATCAGCTTCACAGGGAAGTTGTCATCGATCTTGGTGCGCAGCCGGCGGATCGCGACTTCCACCACATTCGTGTCGCTGTCGAAGTTCATGTCCCACACGTAGGAGGCGATCTGCGTGCGGCTCAGCACTTCACCGTGACGTCGTGCGAGCAGATGCAGCAGCGCGAATTCCCGCGGCGTGAGATCGATGCGCGTGTCGCCGCGCTTCACGCGCCGGCGGTTGATATCCATTTCGAGGTCAGCGACCTTGATCAGTTCGCTTTCGCGCGGCGGTCCGCGACGTGCAAGCGTACGCACGCGCGCCAGCAGTTCGACAAAGGCAAAGGGCTTGACGAGGTAGTCGTCCGCGCCGAGTTCGAGGCCGCGGACGCGGTCGTTGACGTCGTCGCGCGCGGTCAGAAACAGGACGGGCGTGGTGCGCGTGGCGCGCAGCGTCTTGACGATGGTCCAGCCGTCCATGCCCGGCAGCATCACATCGAGCACGATGACCTCGTACTCTTCTTCCTGGGCGAGGATCAGGCCGTGCGGACCATCGTTGGCGACATCGACGGAATAACCGGATTCCTCCAGTCCTTTTTTCAGGTACGCACTGGTCTTGAGTTCATCTTCGATGATCAGGATTCGCATCGTCGCACTCCGGTCGCCGGTTATCCGTCAATCATAACGGCAAGCGCTGCCTGGCATGATTACAATCCGGCAATGTTGCGCTCCGGCTGCGAGGCGTGCCATCCGCCAGTAGTCCGACGATTGCAGCTGCCGGCACGACCTCCAAAAAAATTTCCATGACCCTGCTTGACTTCATGGGGTGAGCTTCTATAGTTAACCTATTGGTTAAGTTTATGGAAGCCAGCCCCGGCACGCGACGGTCGGTGCGCTCGCGCAGGAGCACCAGACAAATATGGCGGGGCCTCGGATATTCCCGGCCACGGTGGCGGCGCCTAAGATGCAAACGTTGCCAACAGGTATTGGCATTGCGAGCCGGCAGCGCGCGCGGTGCCTTGAAATCCACAGGAGAAGCGCCCGTGATGGACCGCATCATGGCGATGCGGACGTTCGTGCGTATCGTCGACACCAACAGCTTTACCCGCGCTGCGCAGTCGCTCGGAATTCCGCGCACAAGCGCGACAACGCTGGTGCAGAGCCTCGAGGCAATGCTCGGCATCCATCTGCTCGTGCGCACCACGCGCCGGCTCAATCTGACTGCCGAGGGCGCCGCATATTACGAACGTTGCGTGCAGATTCTCGCCGACATCGACGACATCGAGGCGAGCCTGCGGCATCCGCACAATCAGCCGCGCGGCCGGCTGCGCGTCGAGATGCCGGCAGCGGTCGCGAACGCGATCGTATTGCCGGCGCTCGACGACTTTCACGCGCGCTACGAGCATATCGAGCTCGCGTTCGGCGTCAGTAACCGGCAGGTCGACCTCGTCGGCGAAGCGATCGATTGCTGCATCGTGACTGGCGCGTTGCCGGATTCGGGCCTCGCGGCCCGCCCCCTCGGCGCGCTCGAGCATGTGACCTGTGCAAGCGTGCTCTATCTCGCGCGGCACGGCATGCCGCAGCGGCTCGACGAGCTGACCGGTCACGTCGCGGTGAATTGCGTGCGCGCGCAGACCGGGCGCGCGGCAGACTTCGATTTTCAGGTCGACGGCGGCACGGTCAACGTACCGCTTGGGGGCTTCGTTCAGGTCAGCGACGAGCATGCGTATCTCGAATGTGGACTGCGCGGGCTCGGACTGATCCAGCCTCCGCGGGCGCTCGCGCAGCCGTACCTCGACTCCGGGCGGCTGCGTGAAGTGCTGCCGCACCACAGGCCCGCGCCGATGCCGGTATCGGTGGCGTATCTGCGTCATCGCAGCGTGCCGCCGCGCGTGCGTGCGTTCATCGACTGGCTCGCGGAACTGTTCGAGACGGCGCGGCACGTGAATCGTGATGTGTCACATGTGCGCCAGATTCTGCGCCGGATCGAGGCAGACGAAGCGGCCTGAGTGGGGGAGGCATTCGAGGGGCATGAAGCGAATGACGACGTTCAAGCGTTTGGGGGACGTCGCAATGTCATAGGTCGCGGACCTCGCCCGATAAGTAAATTCGATGGCGTCATACGGCTAATTCGTTGATCTGGTGACTGCCTTGAGTCCTACAATTGGCTCTGGTAATGACGGAACAACAGTGAGCTGAAAATGGCAGAAAAATCGATGCTGGTGGTGAGCGCACACAGCGCCGACTTCGTATGGCGCGCAGGTGGCGCGATCGCGCTGCACAAAAAGAACGGATACCGGGCCAAGGTGGTGTGTCTGTCCTTTGGTGAGCGTGGCGAGTCGGCGAAGCTTTGGCGCAAGGGTGAGATGACCGTCGAGAAGGTCAAGGCGGCACGTCGTGACGAAGCAGAGCAGGCTGCGGAAATCCTCGGCGCCGAGGTGGAATTCTTCGATCTCGGCGATTATCCGTTGCGCGTGCGGGACGAAGCGCTGTTGCGCCTCGTCGACGTATACCGGGATGTGCAGCCGGCGTTCGTGCTGAGTCACTCGTCAAAGGACCCCTACAATTTCGATCATCCGCTCGCGATGCATGTCGCGCAGGAAGCGCGAATCATTGCACAGGCCGAGGGCCATGATCCCGGGCAGAAGATCATCGGCGCACCGTCGGTGTACGCATTCGAGCCACACCAGACCGAGCAGTGCGAGTGGATACCCAATACATTCCTCGACATCACCGGGGTGTGGGACATCAAGCGACGCGCAATCGAATGCATGGCCGGACAGGAGCACCTGTGGGACTACTACACGCGGGTTGCACTGCAGCGCGGCGTGCAGGCCAAACGCAACATCGGCATTACGGCGGCGCTCGACATCAGATACGCTGAAGGCTATATGCGCATGACGCCCGCAGTGACGGGAGACCTGGCATGAGACGCGGTGTGGTGGTGACTGATATTCCGCGCGCCGATGCGCGTGACGTAGCGGTACTGCTGCGGGCAGGCGTTGCGACCGTGCACGAAGCGCAAAGCCGGCTGGGTCTGCTGGCCTCGTATATGCGTCCGATCTATCGGGGGGCAGCGATTGCCGGCTCTGCCGTCACAGTGCTCGTGCCGCCGTCTGACAACTGGATGTTGCACGTTGCAGTCGAGCAGTGTCGTGAGGGCGACGTGCTGGTCGTCGCGCCCACATCGCCCTGCGAGGACGGTTACTTCGGCGAATTGCTGGCGACCTCGCTTGCGGCGCGCGGTGTGCGGGGTCTCATCATCGATGCCGGGTGTCGCGATCTGCGCGCGCTGGAAGCAATGAATTTTCCGGTCTGGTCGAAGGCGGTTTCCGCACAGGGCACAGTCAAGGAGACACTCGGTTCGGTCAACATTCCGGTGGTGTGCGCACAGCAGATCGTGCATCCAGGCGACGTGATCGTGGCCGATGACGATGGCGTCGTGGTGGTCCCGCTGCACACGGTGCAGCGCGTGGCCGAGGCGTCACAGGCGCGTATGGCCAGGGAAGAGAAAACGCGCGCGGTGCTCGCTGGCGGCACGCCTGGGCTCGACTACTATGCGATGCGCGAACGTCTTGCTGAAAAGGGCCTGCACTACGTCGCGTCGGCGGCGGACGTTTGACGGAAGGACGAGACCTATGTCCGCACTCAGCAGTCAGACCCGCATTCCGTGCATGATGATGCGCGGTGGCACGTCGAAAGGCGCTTATTTTCTCGCCTCGGACCTGCCTGCCGATCCCGCCGCGCGCGATCGCGTGCTGCTTGCCGTGATGGGTTCTCCCGACCCGCGCCAGATCGATGGTATCGGCGGAGCCGATCCTTTGACGAGCAAGGTTGCGATCGTGTCGCGCTCTACACGTAGCGACGCCGACGTCGACTACCTGTTCGCCCAGGTCGTGGTGAACGAGGCCCGGGTCGACTTCGGGCAGAACTGCGGCAACATTCTGGCGGGCGTGGGTCCTTTCGCGATCGAGCGCGGACTCGTCGACGCGCGTCGGGGCAGTACGCAGGTCTCAATCCATATGGTGAACACCGGGCAGATCGCAGTAGCAACCGTGTCGACGCCCGGCGGCCGCGTGATGTACGAAGGCGACGCCAGGATCGACGGCGTGCCCGGCACCGCTGCCGCGATTCCGCTTGAGTTTCGCAATACCGCAGGCTCGACCTGCGGTGCGCTTCTGCCGACCGGTCGTCTCATGGACACGATCAATGGTGTCGACGTGACCTGCATCGATAACGGCATGCCGCTCGTGCTGATCCGCGCACGCGATCTGGGGCGCACCGGATACGAGACGCGGGAGCAGCTCGACGCCGACGTTGAATTGAAGTCGCGCATCGAAGCGATTCGTCTTGCCGTCGGGCCGCTGATGAATCTCGGCGACGTGAGCGCGCGCACGGTGCCGAAGATGTGCCTGGTTGCAGCGCCGCGCAACAACGGCGCGATTTGCACACGCAGCTTTATTCCGCACCGATGCCATGCGTCGATCGGCGTGTTGGGCGCCGTGAGCGTCGCGACGGCGGCCGTGCTGTCCGGCACGGTGTGCGAGGGTCTTGCCGTCGTGAGTGCTGACGGAGCCCATCGGCAGGTTTCTGTCGAACATCCGACCGGAGAGTTCACGGTGGAGCTTGCGCTCGGTGGCGATCCAGGGAAGCCTGAAGTGCTGGGCGCGGCGCTGCTTCGCACCGCCAGATGGCTGTTCGATGGGGTCGTGGGTATTCCCGCGTCCGTGTGGCGGGAGGCCGCGTGATTGCCTCAGCGCACGTCGCGTTTCCCGGGTTCGGTGAGGCGGGCGGCGTCCCGGACGAAAGCGTCCGACGCCGTATTGCAGGTCGGGGTCAATGACCGGCGGTTCGCGTTGCGCGCGCAACGTCGGCTACTGCCAGCCGGATCGCATCGATTAACGCGCGTGCTGCGGGAGAGGGCGTGCCTTCCGCACGCACTGTGAGCCCGATATCGCGTTGCGTGTTATGCAACGCAACGTCGAGGACAGTCAGCTGGCCAGACTCGCATTCGTGATACAGCTGCTGCGCGGAGAGAGCCGCCACCATGTCTGTGCCCAACAGCGATCCCCGAATGATCGCGAGGTCCGCGGTTTCGACTGCGGGCATGGGCGGCTTTAGCTTGACACGCCGAAACTGCGCTTCGAAAAGACCGCGTGCGGGAGCGTGAGTGCGAGGCAGAATCCAGTGCGCATTGCGTAAGTCCGCGATCGTCAGTCCACGCGCGTTCGCAAGCGGATGGTTACGTCGGGCCAGCACGACCATGTCTTCCGACATCAGCCGCTCATTCTGCAAGCCGCTCGTTGCGTCGTTGTCCCGCAACGCACCCAGGATGAAATCGATGTCGCCCGCGCGCAGCCCGGCGACAAGCGTTTCGTAGGCACTCTCATCAGTCACCACGCGCACACCGGGATGCCGCGCGTTCATGCGGGCAATCGCGTAGGGAAGGAGCAGTGTCCGGCCTAGCGGCAGCGCGCCGACGGTCACCGCACCCTGGATATTTCCGTGCAGCGCGGCAATGTCGTCCGGGACATGGCGCAATTCGTTCAACGCTCGACGCACATTCAGCAGGAATGATTCGCCCTCGGTAGTGAGCAGAATCCCGCGCGCGCTGCGATGGAAGAGGCGCAGACCTGACCCGCTTTCGAGAACGCGCATGGCGCTGCTCACAGCTGGCTGGCTGATGCCAAAGGCGTTCGCAGCGGTCGGCATATGCCGATGGCGAGCGAGCGAAACGAATATCTGAAGCCGTCGAGTATTGAGCAGATAGGCGGGCAGCGCGCCTTCCACAAGCGCGCGTCGGCGCGCCTGTCGTGCCGCGCACCAATGAGCCAGTTCTCCCAGCTCGGCAAAGATCCGCTCGCATCGCTCAAAAACGGCGCGGCCAGTCGGCGTGAGCATCATGCCGGACGGCTTGCGCTCGAAAAGCGGCTCGCCGAGCGCTCTCTCGAGCTCCTGCACGGAACGCGTGACGGCGGACTGTGCGCGGAAGAGCTCCACGGCGGCTCGCGTCGCGCTGCCCGTATCGGCGACAAGTTTGAACGCACGCAGATGCGCGAGGTTGAGGAGTTCGTTGTTGCTCACAGATAAAGGTGTCGTGAAGGAGCGCGATGACCAGCCGGGCACTTGACCGGCTTTATGCCGCCCCAGCAATCAGATGGAGTCGGGGAGAGGAGAGGTTGAGGCTTTCTTTCGAAATATGCGTATGTTCCTTCATTAATGCTTCCACTCGCGCGCCTTCGCCATTCAGGAGCGCTCCCACGATCGCATGATGCTGACGGTGGGCATACATCAACATCATGAACTGTCGCTCTCTTGCAGTTTCATCGAAGACGACTGTAAGCGGCGAGACGAACGGGACCTTGTCGTTCAGCCTGAGCGCGGCGCTGACTGCGGAATTCTGCGCGGCATCGACGATAAGCGCATGGAAGCGTCCATTCATCGACGCGTATCGCGTTTCGTCGCCTTCGCGCAGGTAACCGGCCTCAAAAATCGCGTCGCCTTCGCGCAGGCATTCTTCGAGCGAACGCGCGAGTGCGGCATCGACTCGCCGTTCCGCAACGGAGCGGGCGGCGAGCCCTTCGAGCACACCGCGCACGTCGATCGCATCCAGGACATCGCTTACGCTGAACCGGCGCACGACGTACCCTCGCGCGCCTGACCGTTCAAGCAGCCCTTCCGACGACAGCACGCTGAGCGCATAACGCAGCGGCGTGCGTGACACGCCAAGCCATTGCGCGACCTGCGCTTCCACGAGGCGCTGCCCCGGTTCCATCTCACCGGCAAGTATCTTTTCGCGCAGTGTCTGAACTATTGCCTGCTGTGTGGTCTCGTTCATGTCTATCTGTCTCTGTTGCCAGAAGTATAGCGACATGTGAAGTGTCGCATCCCGCGCGCAGGCGAGCTTGCGACTTCGTTTTTTTGCCATCTAATCCAGTTATGGCTACCTGAATCAGTCAGCTCGAAAGATACGTCCCATAGAAAGCACGGGATACCAACGGGCCTTTATGCGGCGCGGCTTCCAGCGGCCTCTGTTCCAGCCCGGGAATCCGGAATGCCCAATAAACACCGGATATTCCGGGGTGGATCAGGTTTTACCCGTACTTTCGGTAAGGCGCGGGTTTTAATATCTTCGTATCCCAACGGGTCGTTCTTCGCAAGCGGGCGGCGGAGGCAACTTATTCAATTTGCGCGCTCGAAGAACGCGGGCTGAAGCAACGGAAGGCATCGAAATGGCAAGGATCATAGGCGGGATCGGCACGTCACATGTGCCCACGATAGGCATGGCGTACGACAAGGGCAAGCAGAACGATCCGGCATGGGCGCCTCTCTTCAGAGGCTACGAACCCGTGGCGAAGTGGCTTGCGGAGCGCAAGCCAGATGTGATGGTGATGTTCTATAACGATCACGCAAACAGCTTCTTCTTCGACTGTTATCCGACATTCGCACTGGGCGTCTCTCCCAATCATGAGTTTGCCGACGAGGGGGCAGGCAAGCGTCCGCTGCCTGACATCGCGGGTCATCCGGATCTCGCGATTCACATCGCGGAGCAACTGGTCTCCGACGAATTCGATCTCACGATTTTCCAGGACCGTCCACTCGACCATGGCTGCAATTCGCCGCTATCACTGATGTTGCCGCATGAGGGCGGCTGGCCGATGTCGCTGGTGCCGATGGAGGTCAACGTCCTGCAATATCCGCTGCCCACGGCGAACCGTTGCTACCGCCTCGGCCAGGCCCTGCGCCGCGCAATCGAGTCGTTCGAGCAGGATCTGGACGTCGTGGTGGTCGGCACCGGCGGTCTTTCCCATCAGGTTCACGGCGAGCGTAGCGGCTTCAACAATACAGACTGGGACATGGAGTTCCTTGATCTGGTCGTCCGTGATCCGCAGCGCCTCGCGGCGATGAAGCATGTCGACTATGTGCGGCTTGGCGGAGCAGAAAGCGTCGAAACCATTATGTGGCTCGCGATGCGCGGAGCACTTGGACCGCGGATCCGCGAACTCCATCGCAACTACTATCTCGCGACGAGTACCGCGATGGCGGTAACGATCTATGAGGACGAGGTGACGCAATGAACCCTCAACTGACAGGTGTCGAGGAATTGACCGGTACCTATCCGTTCGATATTCGCCAGAGCATCAAGGCGATGCGGCTAAACCGCTTTTTCTGGCAGATGCGCGAGCCGTCGGCGCGCGCGCTGTGGCTCGAAAGCCGCGCATCGGCGTACGACGCAGCCAGCCTGACCGATGAGGAGCGGGCACTGGTGGACAACGCAGACTGGCTTGGCCTGATTCGCTACGGCGTGTGCTTCTTCGTGCTCGAGAAATTCGCGCGCGTGGTGAAGGTAACGAATCTGGGCATGTACGCCAGCATGCGGGGGGAGACGCTCGAAGCGTTTCTCAAGACGCGCAGGGTGCCCGAGGCGGTCTGATGTGATGAGCCGCCCGGTATAGCACGCAGGCGCCTCTCTTTTGCATGGAAATATGACCCCGGAGTCGACAGAACCCGGGGCGGGGAATCTTTTGTCTGGAGACACGCATGAAACCTGCAGAATCAGTCGACATCAAGGCGTTCATCGACGCGCGCAAGATGTCAGCTTATCAGTGGCTGGTACTCGCTCTATGTTTTCTGATCGTCACGATGGACGGCCTCGACACTGCCGTAATGGGCTTCGTGGCGCCTGTCATCATGCATGACTGGAGCGTGAGCCGTGCTGCGTTCGGTCCTGTGATGAGTGCAGCAATGGTCGGGCTGGCGATCGGCGCGCTCGTCGCCGGGCCCGCTGCCGACCGCGTGGGGCGCAAGAAAGTGCTGATCGGATCGGTATTCTGCTTTGGCCTCTTCAGCCTGCTCTGCGCATTTGCCGAATCGCCCACTCAACTGATCATACTGCGCTTCCTGACCGGCCTCGGGCTTGGCGCTGCGATGCCGAATTCGACTACGCTGCTGTCGGAATACGTGCCGACGCGAAGCCGATCGCTGCTTTTGACGATCATGTTCACGGGCTTCAATTTTGGATCGGGTGCTGGCGGTTTTGTTGCAGCTGCGCTGATTCCGCATTTCGGCTGGCGCGCCGTGTTCATGTTCGGCGGCATCCTGCCGCTCGTGACGGTGCCATTGCTTCTGTGGCTGCTCCCTGAGTCTGCCCGACTGATGCTCGTGCGCAACGTTGGAACCTCCCGGATCGCAGCGACCTTGGGGCGGGTGTGTGGTCACGCCTTCGATCGCGACGTGAGATTTACCGCGCCGGAACCGACGATTTCTGTCAAGACGCCGGTTCGGATGCTGTTCGCGGATGGTTATGCGCTCAGTACGCTCATGCTTTGGCTCACGTACTTCATGGGACTGCTGATCATCTATCTGCTGACCGGCTGGCTCCCGACGCTGATCAAGGATGCAGGTTTGCCGGTAGAGCGCGCGGCGGCGATCACCGGAATGTTCCAGCTTGGCGGTACGGTGGGCGCGATCGCGGTCGGGTTTGCCATGGACCGTATGGATCGCAATGCAGTGATCGGAGCGTCCTATCTGCTTGGAGGGGTATTCATCTTTGCGCTGGGAATGGGAACGCTCAAGTCGGACCTGCTTCCTGTCCTCGTGGCATGCGCCGGATTCTTCATGAGCGGCGCGCAGACAGGTCTGAACGCGCTTGCGCCGAGTTGCTATCCGACCCGCGCCCGGGCAACGGGCGTGAGCTGGATGCTTGGGTTCGGCCGGCTCGGCGGCATTCTTGGCTCACTCGTCGGCGGTGCATTGCTGTCCCTTGGCTTCAGTTTTTCGACCGTATTTTCCGTGCTCGCTGTTCCGGCAATCATCGCCGCCGTGGCCATCGTCATGAACCGCCTCGCGCTCCGGTTCATTACCTGTCCGATGGCCGACGCGTGAGCCCGCAAAGGAAGTTGTGCGCGCAATGGTGTGGATCATCCGCGGCATGACATCCACCATATAAGTTTTTTTCGAGGAGAGCAGACATGGGTGGCAATTTCAGCGTGAGCGGGAGTGAGCTCAATAACGGTGTGGCGTCTGGTGTTCTGGACAAGCCGGGTCGCAAGGCAATCTTGCGCGCCGGAGTGGCCGGCGGATTGGCCGGCGCGGTGATCATCTGGATTTACGAGGCTCTTGTGTGGGTGGGGGCGCAGCACCTGATGCCCTTAGCCGGCATTCCACGCAACGCGACGGGCCTCGTGTTCGGCAAGGCGGTGCAGGAGTCGATCGGTGTATGGGCGTATTTCGTCGGTACAGGCATTCACTTTTGTTTCGCGATTGCGTGGGGTGTCCTGTTCGCCATGATCTGGCCGTATTTCCGCCGACGCGGATATGAAGCGACTTTCGTCGCATTGTTTTACGCCGTCCTCGCGTGGATCGTGATGCATGTGGCGATCATGATCGTGTCCGACAATCACCCCAATTATTACGACCCCGCTGTGATCATTGGCGGATTCATGTCCCATTTCTTCTTTACCGTTCCACTCGCACTGATCGTGAAGAGACTGCTGGCTCCGGAATCGGCGCACTGACGCTGCCGGTTTTGAACAGATTGGGTTAACGACAGGAGACAAGGTGAAAAAATCGAAATCTAAAAACAAAGTACTACTGATGACGGTAGCTATTGGAGCGATGGGTGCAGGGGAGGCGCACGCGCAGTCATCGCTGACGATGTACGGGATCATGGACGTCTTCGCGGGCTATCAGTCGGCGAAAGTAGGAGGGAAGAATACGTCCCTGTATGTGCTTGGGAACAACGGCGAACTCACAAGCCGTTGGGGGCTGCGCGGATCGGAAGATCTTGGCGGAGGATACCGCACCACGTTTGTTCTGGAGAACGGATTTGATCCCGGGACGGGCAAGCAGCAGAATCCGTACCGGTTTTTCGACCGGCAGGCGTGGGTCGGCGTCGCGGCGCCTTACGGCGAAGTGAGGTTCGGCCGCCAGAATACGCCCATGTTCGCGTGGAGCGGAAATCTCGATGCGTTCAGTGCCGCAACGTATGGATCCGGCTATAACAATTTCGCCAACTGGCAGGCCCGTGTCGATAACGACATCAGCTACATCTCTCCGAGAGTGCTGGGCACCCAGCTCGAAGCTCACTATTCGGTCGGGGGGCAGCCCGGGACGCTGGCGGGAAATGCCGTCTACCAGGTTGGAGTGCAAACGACCCAGGGTCCGGTTTATCTCGCGCTGGCATACCTGAATGCAGCCAACGCCACAAACACTAACCGTGTTCAGGAAATCATGGCGGGCGGAAACTTTGATTATGGCTGGGGAAAGATCTATCTCGGCTTTTTCAGGGCCAACGACGTGATTTCCGCCACGACAGGGAACGCGTTGACGAATCCAGCAGGGAAATATGACCCGGCGGTCGGTCCGGTAGGCAACACGCGTGGCGATTATCACAGCACCTGGTCGCTATCTGCCGATTACCGGTTCAGTCCTTTCTTCGCCGTCGGTGCCGGATATGCCTACATCAAGGACAGCTCGTCGCTCGGGAATGATGCAAGCCAGATGAGCGCGATTGTGAACTACGACCTTTCAAAAGCGACGCGACTCTATGGCGTCATCTCGCGGTTGAATAACTACAAATCGGCCCAGTTCAAGATGGCGGGGGCCAGCATCACAACAGGTTCGTTCCTGACGCCAGACCGTGGCCAGAATGAAACCGGCGTGCAGGTGGGCATTCGTCACCTGTTCTGACAGGTGTGCCGCCTGTCTGCACAAACGGCCCGGCGAGTTCGGGAGGGCGCTGTTGCCTAAAGCACCTCGAAGACGCTATAGACGGGGCCATCGGACAACCGGTGACCCACGCCGATGGCGAGCACGTTGTTGAGCCAGTCGTATTTTGGCGAGGCGACCTCGAAGATTGGGTTGATCCGGAAATAGTAGCTGCCGGGATCGACAACAATGCCCCGATTGATCTGGTCGAGGACACCGGGCGGCCCGGACCGGACACCTTTATACGACATGCCGACCAGCACGTCATCATCCGTCTTGAGGACTCAGGATTACCCACAAGTCTGTAGGTGACGGTGTGTGTTTTCGCTTGTAAACGGGTGGAGTCAATGTTAACTTCGGCCCATCCTGTTTGCAGCG
>NZ_JBNDMO010000040.1:0-39440 GCF_050436625.1 Paraburkholderia sp. GAS334
GTCTGGGCCTCGGGGCTCGTCTTGGGTTTGCGTGGCATACATGCTCCTTGAGCTACATGTTATGCCTTACACACAAAATTTATGACAGGCCCAGCTACTCCGATGCGTGGCTTGTTACGCGTCACACGAGCTTTGGCACTTCTTGCACGTTGAACGGCGGAGCTTGCTCCTGCGTAGCACCTCAACTTTCCAGGATTCTCTCCCACGCGCCCGATCGAGCCGAGCGGAACACGGCGTCGATCACTCGCGTATTTGCGCGCGCATCTTCTAGCGGAATAGCCTGCGGGCTTCCACTCAATATCGCCTCCGCGAACGTGGCGGCTGCGATGCCATATTGATCGCACACTGGAAGTTCCAGCCAGCGATCAGTCCCGACACCGGCGCTTGTGTTTTCACTCACTAACAGACGCGTCGGTCGATCGCCTGGTGCATTGAATGGAATTTCGACCTCGATCCGCCCCTTGGTACCGTGAAATTGCATCCGCTGATAGTTATGGGTCTGAGTCGAGTAAAAGAAACTCGCCTGCACACCGTCGAAGTCCATCAGCACAGAGCCAAGCCGGTCCACTTCGAATATTGGATCCTGCTCCATCAGGGCAACCACTCGCCTTGGCTCAGACCTGATAACGAAGCGTGACGTTGTGATGGGATAACAACCAATATCGAGCAGACCGCCGCCACCCAGTTCGCTCTGGTTGCGGATATCGTGCGGGTTCGTGTTGTTGTAGGTGAAGCCGCCGGTCACCGCCCGCAATTCGCCAATCGCACCTTCGTCAATCAAGGTCCGCACCTTCAACCATTGCGGATGCGTGCGAACCATGAAGGCTTCCTGTATGCATCGGCCGTTGCTGTCGCGCGCAGCGATGAGTCGTTCAACCTGCTGGGCGTCCAGCCCGATCGGCTTCTCACACAGGACGTGCTTGCCCGCCTCCACGGATTTGATCGTCCATTCCACGTGGATGTGATTGGGCAGCGGAATATATACCGCGTCGATTTCCGGGTCCGCCAGGAGCCCCTCATAACTGTCGTATGCGACAGTCAAACCATATCTGGCTGCGGCTTCCCGAGCCTTCTCCCGTGATCGCGACGCGATGCCCTTCACCCGACACTTTGGCGCGCTGTGCATGGGCATGACAACCTTGTCGTTGATCTTCGCGGTGCCCAGGATCCCCCAGACAATTTCATCCCTTGCCATGACATCCCCTTTTCCGATCAAGTCTTTGAGGAGTAGAGCAGGCTGAACAACCGCGTGAGTCGGCAAGTCCATGAGCCCGCGAAGGACCGGAAGCGTCCGATCGCGCCAGTTTACACTCGATGATTACGACCGCCGATACGAGACCGCTCTCGACCACCTTCGCAAGCGCACGGCCGTTTGCCGGTGCGGATTCGACCGGTCGATGCTGGACCCGTTGAATGACGGTTCCAGGTGGTTAATCTGACACCCAAACGACGGCGATGTGCGTGCTGGCATAACTGACGATCGCGGCCCGGCAGCAGAACACGACTGGATATCCACAAGCTGCTCAGCGTTCCTTTGAATGCGTTGCAAGCAGTTGCTGGTGGCGTGCTTCGGTTGCATCATCGGCCGGGAACATACATTCCAGGCGCAGTTCCTGCGCGGCAACGGTTTGCGGTGTTCCGACGCTCGTCACCATCGAAAAATAACGAAGAACCACGCCCTCGCTGACGAAGCCGAGCGGAATGACCGGCATCGTGGATATGGCGGTCGGCGCATGATGCGCCTTCCAGTCGCGCGGCACATCGGGATACGCAAGCAGTTCGTCGAGCAGACGCGTTGTGCCGTCGTCGATGACGTGACCGACCGATTCGCGATATACCCGTTGGAGCAAGCTTCGCGAGACGTTGTCCCAGTCGGCCACGAACGGACGCATACCCTGCGGATCGAAGATCAGATGCAGCATGTTGCGCGGTCCTTCGCGCGAAGCCATGTCGATGAAGTGGTTGAAAAAGCGAGGCGCTGCGTCGTTGGTCATCAGGACATTCCAGTGACGGTCCATGACGATCGCCGGAAACGGTTCGTGCTGGCGAACGACCCGCTCAAGCGCGCGGATGACACTGTGCATTTCCTGTGCGTCCCAAGGTGCCTCCGAATACACGGGCGCGTAGCCAGCGGCGAGCAGCAGTGCATTGCGCTCGCGCAGCGGCACGTCGAGCGTCTGCGCGAGGGTCAGTAGCGTGTCCCGACCCGGCACGCTGCGTCCGCTCTCAATGAAGCTGATCTGGCGCTGCGAGACACCGGCCTCGAGCGACAGATCGAGTTGACTCACGCCACGCACGTCGCGCCAATAGCGTAACAATTCCCCAAGTTCGCTCCGCGGCACTTTCGGATCGGGACGAGTGACGTTCATCGGATTTCCCTAATCAAGGCGGACGAATATAACGGGCTCAGGTTGCGGGCGCATGCCAGACGAATTCCTCAAACGGCGCTTCGAGCGCTGGCTGCGTAACGCTTCCGGTGTAGTTCGTGATAGTAGATGCTGCAACCACCGCAATGACCTCGAGTATCTGCTCGGAATTGAACCCTGCTTCGAGGAAGCGTCTCTGATCCGAAACAGTCAGGCGGCCGCGCTTTTCGATCAGCGTACGCGCCAGCATTGATAGCGCGGCCAGTCTGGTGTCACCAGGCAGGCCGCCGTGCCGGATTGCGTCGACATCCGCGGGATGTACGCCCTCCTTCAACGCGAGCGCGGTGTGAAACGCGACCGGCCACTCACTGGCGTTCGTGACCGCGTTGGTCAGCAGCAACGTCTGGATCTGCGACTCCGTCAGACTGCTCGCATGCACGCGCTCGAACAGGCCAATGAATCCATTGATCAGCACCGGTGAAGCAGCCATCGTGGCTGCGATGTTCGGGATCAGGCCGAACGCCTGTTGCAGTTGCTGGAGCACGGACTTCGATTGCGCAGGGGCAGACTCGATCGTGTGAACAGGATAGCTGGACATGGTCTCTCCTTGACGGTGAGCGCCACCGGATTGGTGGCGCGATAGCCAAAGAGTAGAGACGGCTGCGCGGTGCGCCAATTACATCGAATGTAATCGCCATGCAGCGCGAAGCCCAGTTGGAAAAGTATAGATTCGATCTGTACGCGCCTCGTGGACGCGGACCCGGCATCCGGCGGTGCTTCGCCCGTCTCTATCGTGAGTTTGTGGACCAATCGGATGACACGTGTCGGACGTACAGCGGACGTCAATACGAACGTGGGAGGAACCGCGTCAGCGGCCGGAGCTGGCCGAACGGTCCGATGCTGGACAGGCGATGTAGCACGCCGGTCATTGCCCCGTGCACAAAATTGCGCCGAAATGTTATATGATGGGCGTCATGAAAAAGCCGCCAATCAACCGGAAAACCGTCAGTCGTAAAGAAATCACGCACGAGCGTATCGTCGAGGTTGCCGCGCGCGCGATTCGGCGCAGCGGTTACGACGGCACGGGAGTGGCCGACATCATGAAGGAGGCCGGCCTGACGCATGGCGGCTTCTATGCGCACTTTCCATCGCGCGAGGCGCTGCTTGCCGAAGCTGCAGACCGCGCAGGTGCTGAAGCCGTGGCCCTGTCGGAGCATATCGCCGCCTCCGTGCCGCCAGAGCAGGCGTTGCCGTCTATGGTGCGCGCCTATCTGTCGAAGGAGCATTTTGAAGGCATAGAGACTGGCTGCCCGGTCTCCGCCCTCGGCTCGGAGATGCCGCGCCAGGCGCCGGTCGTGCGGCGCGCGGCCACCCGCCGCATCAAGGAGATGATCGATGTCGTTGCGCGCCAGTTGCCCGATTGGGGCCAGCCGGGCGCGCACGAACAGGCACTTATAACGGTTGCCACCATGGTTGGCACCATGGTGCTGGCGCGTGCCGTTGACGATCCCAGGCTGTCGGAAAGTTTTCTTGAAGCCGCATTGAAAAAACTCGCGCCCGCTGATGCGTAAATCCGCCAGACCGGTACCGGTTTCCGCTGGACCTGAAATATGATGATAATCATATTTCAACAGGATGAATACCCGGCCAACCACGTAAAGACATCGCTCGATATCGGAAGGACATCATGGAAACCAGAATAGCGCTCGTTACGGGCGCCTCGTCAGGAATCGGCGAAGCCACGGCAAAGCGGCTTACGAAGGCCGGATACAAGGTCTACGGCACCAGTCGACGCGGTGCACAAGCTGGCCAGCAGACGTTCGAGATGCTGCCGCTTGACGTGACTAGCGAGGAATCAGTCGAAGCTGCCGTCAAGGAAATACTGCGTCTGCAGGGCCGCATCGACCTGCTGGTGAACAACGCTGGCTTCGGCGTCGCCCCTGCCGCCGCAGAAGAGAGTTCGATTGACCAGGCCCGCGCGATCTTCGATACAAACTTCTTCGGGATTATCCGCATGACGCGTGCCGTGTTGCCCCATATGCGGCAACAAGGTAGCGGCCGCATCATCAACATCGGCTCTGTGCTGGGTTTCTTACCCATGCCCTACATGGCGCTGTATTCCGCCACCAAGCACGCGGTCGCAGGCTATTCGGAGTCGCTCGACCATGAGTTGCGCACGATGGGCATCCGGGTATCGGTCATTGAGCCTGCCTATATCAAGACGCCTTTCGACGCGAACTTCATGGCGCCCGACGCCCCCCTCGACGCGTACCGCGAGGTGCGCTCGGCCGTGGATAAGCGAGTGAAGGAGGTGGTCGAGGGCGCTGACGGTCCTGAGGTTGTGGCTGAGACCGTACTGCAGGCCGCCCTCGCGGCTCGCCCGAAACTCCGCTATGCAGCCGGTGGACTCGCCGGACGTCTGCGATTGCTACGCAGATTTGCGCCTGCGGGCCTGGTAGACGCCGGTATTCGCAAAGATTTGCGGCTCGCGACGTAGACGGCGTTACGGCCCCCTCCCCGTTCAAAGGGCAGACTACAAGGACGTGCCGGCATGGTCGTCGACGTCAACGCATGACTGTGCTGCGACCGATCTGCAGCTCAACATCCGTGCTACTGCCCGTGGAGCAACTTGACGCAATGATAAACTGATAAGGAACCCTGATGAAAGCATTCGTCGTCGATCGATATGGACGCAAGAATGACGTACGGGCCGGCGATATGCCGGTCCCGGAGCCGCGTGAGGACGACGTATTGATCCAGATTCACGCCGCTGGCGTGAACCCTCTCGATTCCAAAATCAGAGACGGGGAGTTCAAGCTCATTTTGCCCTATCGTTTGCCATTGATTTTGGGCAACGATCTGGCCGGAGTCGTTGTCCGCGTCGGATCGCGCGTGCGGCGATTCAAGCCGGGCGATGAGGTCTATGCGCGACCGCACAAAGATCGGATCGGTACTTTCGCGGAATTCATCGCGGTCAAGGAAGACGGCGTGGCCCTCAAGCCCACAGCACTCACCATGGAAGAAGCGGCTTCAATCCCGTTGGTGGGTTTGACCGCCTGGCAGGCGCTGATCGAAAAAGGGCAACTGAAGAAAGGGCAAAAAGTACTCATACACGCCGGCTCGGGCGGCGTTGGCACCTTTGCCATTCAGCTGGCGAAGCATGTGGGCGCGACCGTCGCGACGACAGCGAGCGCGGCGAACGCCGAACTGGTGAAGCAACTCGGTGCGGATATCGTCATCGATTACAGGAAAGAAGACTTTGCCGCCGTCCTGAAAGACTGCGACGTGGTATTGGATACGCAGGGCGGAAATACCCTCGAGAAGTCGCTGCGGGTGCTCAAGCCGGGTGGCAAACTCATCGGGATCGCCGGTCCGCCCGATCCCGATTTTGCGAAAGAGATGGGTGCCTCCTGGTTCCTGAAAACGGTGATGCGCCTTTTGAGCCATCGCATCAGAAAAGCGGCGAAACGTCATGACGTCAGCTATTCATTCGTTTTCATGCGTGCCAACGGAGACCAGTTAAGCCAGATCGCTACGCTCATCGACGCAGGTGCGATAAGGCCCGTGATCGATCGGATCTTCCCTTTTGAATCAACCAAAGAGGCTTTGGCTTACGTCGAAACAGGACGTGCAAAGGGAAAGGTTGTCATCAAGATCCGATAGAAGACGCTTTGCCTGTTTGTTTCCTCGCAGAGGTCGTCCGTTGTCAGCGCGGAGCCGACCTTCAACCGGCACGCAGTCTCGCCGGAAGTCAACTCACGTCGCGTCATTCAGGACATTCTCTTGCGAGAGCGCTTCGATCAAGTGATCTGCAGACATCGGACGGCCAAGCAGGAAACCTTGCAGGGAATCGCAACCAAGCCGGGTGAGGAACTCCTGCTGCGCCGCAGTCTCCACGCCCTCCGCGACAATATTCAAATTGAGCGTCTGGCCCAGTGCCACGATTGCCGAAACGATCGCTGCGTCTTCGGTGTCGCGTGCGAGATCACGGATAAACCCGCGGTCGATTTTCAGTTCGCTGGCCGGTAGTCGCTTGAGATAGAGGAGGCTCGAATAGCCCGTACCAAAATCGTCGATTGAAATGCGCACGCCCATGTCGTGAAGCTGCTGCAGGATTCGCAGGCTTGCGTCGGCATCGCGCATCGCCGTCGACTCGGTTACCTCTAGCGTCAGGCAGTGTGGCTCCAGTGCATGACGCGCCAAGGCTTCCCGCACCGTTTGAATCAGGCTCGCATGGCCGAATTGAAGCGCCGACAGGTTGACCGCCATGGTCCAGTCACGATGGCCTGCTTTGCGCCACTCGCTGATCTGCCGGCAGGCCTCGTCCAGCACCCATTCACCGATCGGTACGATCAACCCCGTTTTCTCCGCCAGAGGGATGAACTGGTCCGGCGTAATGAGCCCGCGAGTCGGATGCGACCAGCGCACCAGCGCTTCTACGCCGATTACCGGTCCGTGGGGTGCGGTGAACTTGGGCTGATATTGGAGAATCAGTTCGCGTCGCTCAAGGGCTAAACGGAGATCCTGCACGAGCTGTAGCTGCTCGTGAACATTGGCATTCATCGACGCTTCGAAGAAGCAGTAGGCATTGCGCCCCAGCGCCTTCGCGTGATACATCGCTGCATCGGCATTGGTCAGCAGGTCGTCCTGACGGGCGCCGTCGCCGGGGTACATCGCAATACCGATGCTGGTCGAGATGCGCAACAGGCGGCCGGCCACCTGAAAGGGCTCTTGAACGGCAGTCAGCACCTTGTCGGCGAGGGTCGCCGCATCCGCCGGTTCGGCTACCCCCGCCAGTAGCACGAATTCGTCTCCACCCACCCGGGCGATCGTGTCCTGTGACCGGACGTTCAACCCGATGCGCTGGGCGACTTCGACCAGCAACAGGTCGCCGATGTGATGTCCATAGGCATCGTTGACCGTCTTGAACCCGTCCAGGTCCATGAACATCAGGGCGAAGCGGCTATTTTCGCGATTCGCGCCCTGGATCGCACGATCGAGCCGGTCTTCCAGCAACACGCGATTAGGGAGTTTGGTGAGGTTGTCGTGCAGCGCCAGGTAGGTCAGTTCCTGATTGGCCTCGGCGAGTGAAATCGCCAGCATGGAAGTGCGTGACTCCAGACGCAGATCAAGTACTGAAATGATCAGCGCGATAGCGAGCACCGCCAGCGTGACGATGATGATCACAAGCGCCAGCCATCCGACGTCCCCCCCGTCACGCGCCGCGCCGCACACGCTTCCAGGCGGGAACTGCGCCGCCGCCATCCCCGTGTAATGCATCCCGACAATGGCAAAGCCCATTACGACTGCCGCTCCCGCACGCAACAGCCTAACCAGCGGTGAAAGGCGGCGCAGGTTGAATGCAATCCACAATGCTGCGCCCGAAGCGACGATCGCGATGACGACAGACAAAATGAACAGGGACGGGATATACCGGATTCCGGGAGTCATGCGCATTGCGGCCATGCCCGTATAGTGCATGGCGGCAACCCCGGCGCCCATCAATACCGCGCCGCCAACCAGACGCGACCATGGCAGCTCGTTCCGACCCACGAGCCACAGCGCGAACGCTGAGGATGCGATCGCGATCAACAGCGAGAGCGCCGTGATCGCGGGATCGTAGCCAAGCGGAATCGGCAAGCTGAATGCCAGCATGCCGATAAAGTGCATCGACCAGATCCCGATGCCCATCGCGCATGCACCGCCAGCCAGCCACCAGTGGGTTGCACGTCCCTGAGCGCCAGAAATGCGGCCTGCCATGTCCAGCGCGGTATACGAGGCCAGAATCGCCACAAGCAGCGAGAACAGGACAAGCAGGCTGTTGTAGCTGCTGGCAAGCATGGGATACCCCCCTGTAGACGTTGATCCGATCTGCCTGGAGTCCTTCCGATTCGCCTTCGCACAACTGCGTCAATGAAAGAAGCGCCTGGTCGTCTTGTATAACGGCCAGGTTTGCGTGCAACTTTAGCCGGCGTCTGCAAATGAGCCGAAGCTCGAGCGGCCCGGCTGCGAGAAGCCGGTCGTAAGCTTCGGTCTGGCAACGCGTGATCGAGCCCTGATCGGGACGTCGACCGTCGACATGATCAAAAGCGGTTCCTGTCTGCCTGGCTCACTTTTGCGGTATGCGGCGTCCGAACCGCCCGACGGAGCCACGGTGGGTCCGAGCCGGGCGGAATCTTTCGTCCAGATCAGCGCAAGCCGCCGCTCGCGACAACGTGTTCGCCCGTCATCCAGCGCGCGTCGTCCGATGCAAGAAACACTGCGATCGAGGCGATGTCATCCGGCTGACCTAGCCGGCCGAGCGGCGTCTGGCTGAGCGCCCACGCGTCCAGGTCAGACCCGATGATCCCTGCACTGTGGGTACCCTCAGTCACCACCACGCCGGGATTGATTGAATTCACGCGAATTTTCTTCGGACCGAGTTCGCGCGCAAGCACGCCGGTGATCGCGTCGACCGCGCCTTTCGTGCCGCTATAGACGGCGCTTGCCGGCGGCGTAATGCTGGTGACCACCGAACTGACGTTGATGATGCTCGCCCCCTCACCGAGGTGGCGCACGGCCGCCTGCGTGGTGAGCAGCACGCCGAGTACGTTGGTATTGAACTGTTTGTGGAAGTGTTCTTCGGTGATCTCCTCGATTGGCGAGAACTCGTAGACGCCAGAATTGTTGACGAGGATGTCGAGGCGGCCATACGTTTCGATGGCCGCGTTGACGATGCCTTGCGCGTCCGCTGCCTTTGAAACATCACCGCCAACGGCGACCGCCTTGCCGTCGGCCGCGGTAATCGCTGCAACAACCGCATCGGCGCCCGCCTTGCTGCTTGCATAGTTGACGACCACCGAAGCACCCTCTAATGCGAGTGCCCTGGCGATAGCGGCTCCGATACCCTTGGATGCGCCCGTGACGACGGCCACCTTACCTGCGAGCTTGCTCATGATCGTTTCCTTGAAGAGATGTTGTACCGTGGAAATTGACCGGCAGTTCCTTGAACCATTCCGTTGCCAATGCCGCAAATGTAGACATCTCATCAGCCGGGATAAAGCGGCTCAAAACGAATTGACTGGCAGGATTTGTCGAACAATCGAAGAACAACTGCGAAGCAGCACCGTGACCGCCCCACGAAAAGGGGGTCTGCCGGGTACAGGCGCCGGAAAGGTCAAACTTAAGAGAACCGCGGGTCAAGGTACTGGAGCGGCCCCAATATTCCCTGACTGGACAGCCGTCGTCTCGCCAGCGGGCCCGGCCCCATTCGGGAACGCATTATCGATTTGCGCCTTCACACGGCTTTTTCGCCAGGTAGCCGGCGGCATTCCGAATTCGCGCTTGAATGCCCGACTAAACGCCGCCTCCGAATCGTAGCCAACCTGCTCCGCTACCGCGATGAGCGACTTGCTCCCGTTCAGGAGTTCTAGCGAAGCGAGCTGCAAGCGCCACCGCGCCAGATACTGCATGGGTGGCTGTCCCAACAGCTCAGTGAACCGTTGCGCTAACGCCGAGCGCGACAATCCCACCTTTTGCGCAAGCTCATCAACAGTCCAGGAATGGCCTGGCTGAGCATGAAGCATCGATAGCGCACGTCCAACGAACCGGTCGCGCAATCCCGCCAGCCATCCCTTCCGGTCCGCCGGCAGCGCATCGATACAGCGGCGCACCGCTTCTACAAAGAGCAGTTCCGACAGTCTGGCGAGAACGGTCACACTGCCGGCGCGCACGTGCGCCGCCTCGGCGGCAGCGAATCGAAGTGCCGATTCAAGCCATGCTGATTGCGGATCGCTGCGCATATCGACCTTGAAGATCCTCGGCAGCGAGCACAGCAGAGGATTGCTCAATGTATCGTTGCAGGCCAGAAACCCGCACACGATACACGTGGGCGCTCCACCTCCCCCATAACACAGCTTCATCACCTGGCCTGGTGTCGTCTGTAGCTGACCGGCCAGCAAAGGCCCCGCGAGCCCGGGAGGAAGGTCCAGGGAGCTTCCGAAAATGTGTGCTTCGCCTTGTGGCACCACCAGCAGTTCGCCGGCATTGAGCTGAATAGCCGAGTCAGGATCATTTGCCAGTCGTGCTGAACAACTGCCTTCGGTGATCAGATGGTATGAGATCACGCGTTCTGATCCCGGCAGAAATGCAGCGCAAAGCGCCGCATCCGCCTGGCCAAACAGGCACCACGGCGTGGTGAACTCCGCATCGAGGTAAACGGCACCGCTTAGCCGCACAACCCGAAGGACGTCGGAAAGGGCATCCATGAAAGCGTCCGTCAATTGCGGCGTCCTGCACAAGAGATATGGACGCCTGGTCATTCATCGATATGACCAACGCGGAAATACTAGCACCCACATGAACCCGAAACCACACCGGTGTCCATGCGCACGATCACCAGACGAGACTGCGAATGTCTTCGGTAACCGGACTATTGCTCAAAAGGCGTTAGCCAAAAGACGACACTTTCCACGTTCGCATCGCCACAGGAGATCAATACGACCGTCAGCCGGGGATCTGAACAGAACGGCATGATCGATGCGTAAGTACGGCGGTCGAGCCGTGCAGTTGCCTCTAAACCAACTACCGCCTCGGCCGCCCACTACGGATCAAATTGAGTTACCGGAGTACACCATGTTTTCATACCTTGTTAAGCAGTTGCGCAACCTGCTCGAACGTGCTGAACATAGCCGCCGTGACGCCTACCTCGCGTCGTCAGTCGATCTTTTCGACCTTGAACGCCGCATGCGCTCGATCGAGACTCGCGGCTAGGGAAACGACAAGACCGGCTGGCGGACGCGAAATATCCGCTGCTCTCCTCTTTCACCATGCAAGGCCATCTGCGGGTTCGCGTATCAGCGCGCCGGGTCGTCGAAGTGCAGACTCCAGTCCGTGATGTTCGGCACATTGTCGTCGACCGCTGCAAAGTGCACGACGTCATCGCGGATCTGCGAGAACGCGAGCCCAAACGCACCGCCCTGCAACGGATCCATCGAAAGCTGTGCGACGAACCGGCCTTGCGGCGTGAATTCCACGATCTCGCTCGGCTGTTTCGGGTCGGGATTGATCGCGTCGCCATTTGCCGTGAACAGATCGCCATTCGGTCCGAGCGCCAGTCCGAGAGGGCCACGCAGATGAGCATGGTCCGCATAGATCACAACACCTTTGCCACCATCATGTCTGGTGTTTCCGGCGTCGAATACGGCGAAGATGGCATTGTCGACGGTAGAGGCGACGTAGAGTACGTCCCGTCGCGGATCGTAAGCAAGTCCGGTCGGGCCTACGACGAGAGCCGCCGCGTCGCCGCGAAACAGGTAGCCGGATGCGATCTGTGTCACGCGTTCAATCTGCACGCCGTTTTCGTTGACGGCGACGTCGAGCCGCACCACCGTCCCGTTCAGCACGTTCGACACGAACACCTTCGCCTTGTTGCCTTCATCGAAGATGGTCAGGTCCCACGGGCCGTCAATCTTCGCCATCGCAGGCGTCCACTGCGCGACGAGGTTCCCGTTCCGGTCCAGGACGAGCAGTGAGCCTGCGCTGACCGTCGCCGAAGTGCCATCCGTGGTGGGCACATTGCCGACCAGCACGAAGCCACCCTTGAGCACGCCCAGCGCAGTGCTCAGGCCGAGGCCGGCGCCACCCTGAAAGAACACCACGGGATTGCTGTTGGGCACGATCTTGACGATGGTCGTTCCAGTGCCCTGCTGGTTGGCCTGGTTGTTAAAGTTGGATACCAGGAGGTCGCCAGGAGCGATCGTTCCAAAGCGGGGAAAGCCCTGAGGGACGAATGCGACGCCGTAGGGATTAACGTCTCCGTTAGGCGGGACCGTCGACGATGTCACAAAAGACGGTGGCAGGAGTTGCGTGATGCCACCGTCGGCGCAAGCGGCCTCGGGCAGCGCAAGCGCGAGGCCCGCACCGCATATCGCTGACAACAAAAGACCTTTGAGAGCGGCGCGCGTGCGATGCACGGGGCCGTTGCAAAGCCGGGACGGCAGGAAGCGGATGCTTTCTGCCAGGAATGTGGCGGGTTCCATGAAAGTGGTCTCCAGATGAACCGCAGGGCAAGCGGGTTCAACTCTCGCGGCGCACGCACAAACGCCGGCGCAAGCAGTCGGCCGTCGCCCGGGAGCGAGATGGCGCGATCGGGCGACGCCGGTATTGCCGTCCCGCCTGCCTGACCGAAATCCTGCCGCGACGGTCGCGGCAGACAACTCTTTCATCCTGTTTCGGGCAGTACGCGACACGCCCAGAAGTCATGGCAATACGCGAAGCGCTTCATACGCTTCGCGGAGGCCCCCGAGTCAGTCGGAAAGAGTGCCGAGTAAACGTGCGGAAGGACGCAATATTCCGGGAGGACAACCAGAATTACGCCGGACAGTTGTTGCCGTCGAACTGACGCCCAGCGCTCCGCTCACGCGAGTTGCCTCGAACGTACGCCATACGTTGCCCGTCCAAGCCCTGCCTTTCAAATGAACGCGGCGACAGGGAATCCATGTTCCTGACGCCGGGCGTCGGGTCACCGGCAAATGATCAGGCACGCGTTTGCGATAGACTGCCTGAGTCCCTGGAGGGTTTTGTGTGTCCGATCTGAAATCCATGCTGCTGCATTCAAGCGCCGCTTTCACCCTCGTTTGCATGTCGTCGCTGGCGCACGCCGGGACGTCGGCAGACGCGGCCACGGCTACCCATGCGGGCGAGGCTGACATTTCCGCCTCTGGAAGTGCCCTGTCGACACGGCCTTTCGTGGGCGACGACCCGGTTGCTGTCCGGGACGCCCTCGCGAAGCTGAGCATCCATGCCAACTCGCCTTCGTTGAGCGATCGCGTCCGGAACCTGATTCACGTGCCGGCCCACAAGACGCCGCACGATCTCGATCTGGCGAAAGCCCATCTCGACCGCGAACTGGCCTTCGTCGTACCTGCATCCTACGGAATACTGTATCGGTCAACGACGCACCAGTTGACGGTAAACGTCGATCTGTCGGGCGACAACGATCCGGGTGTGATCCTGCTCAGGAAGACGATCACCGGACCACGCGGTCGAGGGCTTGTGGTAGCGCCGGAGGCGAAGGCCAAAGGGTACATCCAGCATATCGATCTGATTGAACTGAAATCCGGCGGCGGGAGCAGGACTAGTGTCAACGGACGCGTGCCACTCTCACAGGCAGCGTTTTCTGAAGCGAATGGAGACTACGCGATTGTGCTGATATGCAGCCTGGCGCCGCCTTACCTGACCGACCGGAGCGATCACACCGATCCCACCAACGAGGAGCCCACCGACATCACCACAAGAACCTCGACGCTGCACGCGAACATCCAGGCCATCTGGCTGGTCAGCCCACAGCGGGGCATCGTGCTCTCGAAGAAGCTGCATCTGTCGAAGTGAGACACCCGTGGCCGGGCCGCCAAGGGGACCTGACAGCTACCCGATGTTCAAGCCCGTTTGTCGAGCCAGGCATCGACCAGTGCGACCAGTCGCTCGCGTCCGAAGCTCTCATCGTGTCCAGCGTGCACGACCTGCACAGGCAATTCGCGCAAGCGCTTCATCGTACGCACATAGGTGGGGATGTCGGCGCCGTCGATCTCGTCCAGCAGCGGGCCATCGTAGATCGCATCGCCGGAGAACAGTGTGCCGGATGCCGCTTCCCACAGGCCGATGCTGCCCGGTGAGTGGCCTGGCAGATGCAGCACCTCGAAATGCCGGTTGCCAAGATCGACGACATTCCCCTCCTTGACGATTTCCGTGACCGTCGCGGCCCGCACGCGATAGTCGGACATCACGTAATCGGCGCTGGGAAGGGCGGTAATCAGATCGCCGTCGAACGGGTAGCCCGCATCGCGGTACCGTCGTATCGCGTCCTCACCCAGTACAGACGCCAGCAACGTTCCGCGCCCGCGCGGCGAGCGCAGATTGTCGGCTTCCAGTTCGTGAACCAGTGTGTGAGCGAACTCATGATGTCCGCCGATGTGATCCGAATGCGTATGCGTCGCGACGGCCGTGACGTCCTTCTGAAGAAGATGTCGCGCAGCGTCGCGCAAACTGGCAATGCCCATGCCAGTGTCGATCATCAGGTCGCGGTCGCGGCCGCGCACGTGCCAGATATTGCAGCGCATCAGCGGCACGACATGCGGTTCCCATAGCAGGGTGATGTCGTCACTGATGCGTTTAAGTTCGAACCATCGGTCCGCAATCGGCAAGGGGGTCATCAGGCGCTGCTCCAATTGGAGGTATGTGTCGCTACTTTGACACATCCAGCAGCGTTCGAAATTACCCCGGTCAGTAGTACGGATACGGCGCGTACATGACCGGCGGCGCAACGTACCTGGGTGGCGGCGACATATACACCGGCTGCGGCGCCATATACACCGGTCGCGGCGCGTAAACCGGCATCTGCGGCTGCGAGATCGTGTTGCCCTTCGAGACCATGCACTGCGCGTAGGCGGCGTCGTATCGCGCCTGCAGGCCTGCGGCGGAATACTGGGCTCCGTTCGCGCCAGTGGCGCCGCCAATCAAGAGCCCGCTGCCCGCACCGATCGCAGCTCCGGCTCCGGCATTGCCCGCCGCCGCACCGAATAACGCGCCAACCGCAGCGCCGCCCAATGTGCCGACAGCGGCGCTACCGACGCTGTTCGAAGTTGCACTTTGTGACGCGCCGGCCGCATCGCTGGACTGGAACGCGTAGTTGCGACACGCGTAATCATCTTGCTGGAACTGATTGAGCGACTCGCCGCTGCGGGGCAGCGCGACGATGCTCGGGCCGCTCGGCGGCACCACCGCGCAGCCGCCGAGGGCCAGTGCGACAAGGGCCGCCGGTATCACGGCGCGAAGCAGTTTCGATCGGTAAATCATGATGGCGCAAGTCGAGTGACGTATTAACCACTACGTTAGGCCAATCGCTGCAATTTGTGGTTACTGGATCGTTACTGAAAGTTTTTTTGCTTACATTTGCGCTGCACATAGCGAGCGCCTTGCCCTCGCCTCGCCTGTTGTTCATTCCAGTATTTTCCGGTACTGCACAAATCCTGACCGGTCCGCGATGCGGTCGTACAGTTGCATCGCATCAAGATTGGTTTCGTGGGTGAGCCACCACACACGCGAACATTTCGCCTCGTTGGCCCTGGCGTAGACTTCCTCGATCAATTTTCGTCCAATCCCGGCGCCCCGTACGTCGTTTTCAACAAAAAGGTCCTGCAGGTAGCAGTAGTCGCCGACGGTCCAGCAGGACCGGTGCATGATCCAGTGCACCATCCCGACCGCCCGGCCGTTCAATACGGCCAGCGCGCCGAACACCGGCTCCGCGGGATCGAGGATTCTGTCCCATGTGAGCTTTGTCGTCCCGGCGGGAATACTGGTTTTATAGAAATCCTGATAGCCGCGCCACAGCGGCAGCCACGCATCAAAGTCTTCCGGCGACAGCAGTTTGATCTGTGTAGTTTCTGTGGATGTCATGCGGCGTATTTCCTGTCGTGTGATCCCTGCGTGGGGTGTGCAGGCGCGTATCAGGTTACGCGTTTCGTGGATCCAGAATAAGTACCACCAGAAGCAATTTTCATGGTGCCACGATTTTACCTATGAGCAGGAGCGGCGCCCGTCGAGTACTTCCGGGCGCCGGTTGCTAGCTACTACTTGCCGATGCTGATGAGTTCGACTTCGAACGTCAGATCGCTGTTCGGCGGGATCGCACCAACGCCGCGTTCGCCATAAGCCGTTGCCGACGGGCACGTCAGCTTTGCCTTTTCACCGACCTTCATTTTCTGCACGCCTTCAGTCCAGCACGGAATCACGCGGTTGAGCGGAAAGCTTGCCGGGCCGCCGTGTTTGGCCGAGTTGTCGAACTCGGTGCCATTCGCGAGCGTGCCGCGATAGTTGACCGTGACGACGTCAGTTGCTTGTGGCTGCGCGCCGTTCCCGGCACTCAGGTGCTCAACGACAACGCCCGAGGGCAACTTTTCGGTTGTGGCAGCCATTGCGGGTGTGGCGACAAAAGCCGTCGAAGCGATGACGGCAGCGGCGAGCGTGAGAACGATTGATTTCAAATGAACCTCCAGTTAAATGCGTCGCTATTGTAAAAGACGCCGCCCAGTCTTTATCTGAACGGACGTGGCGGCCTGCGTTTGCATGGCGGGCGGGCATGTACAGATGCCAGCAAACTGATTCCGGGGGGACAGTGTAGAGGATCGCGACTCGCCTCCGGCAAATCAGCGATCAGTCGCACGCAGTCCACATGACAAAAGAGGATGCATGAAATTACACGCATGCTATCGATTACACGAAGTTAATCGCCCAGATAATGCCCCGTTAGGGCCCGGGCGGTCGCACAAAACGCTGCCATGACTGCGTCCGATGGCAGCAGTGCGGAAACCAGCGTAGTGAAGAGCCACACGGCACCTGGGAATTCGGGTGCTTATGGCAGCTTTATAAAGTCAGACGCAGCGGTCGTTGCGCTGGTTTCAACGCGCCCTTCCTCCGTCGCTGGCGTAATCGACGAAGCAGCTCGCTGGTCAGGCATGCCCAACGCCAGGGCAATCGAGCGATCGCCATATGCGATCGTCATTCTCGCCGATCAGGACGCGCGAAAAGGCGGCACCACATGCGACGCACCGGTAGTGCTCCACCGCCGTTTCGCCGCAAAGCGCGCCGACACCCAAGAGGGCGAGCCCCTGGCGCCATCCCACCGCGGACGGTGAACCACTCAGGCCCAGACACGAGTCACAAGGTGGCATGGCAGGCTCCTTCCGTTCTCTACTCAACCAGCTTAGGCGCTAACGTGCTGCGACGCAACAATCGCCTGGGCAAATGTTGCGTTCTGGGCCAGAACTGAACGCGAGAGCCGGTTAGCTGAGAGCGCTCCAGCGAGCCCGGCTTCGCTGCGAGCGCTTCATGTCAGCTGTTATGCAACCCTGGCACCGGATAGCGTCTGCTTCCGCAGACGCTGGTAGTCCAGCTTGTCGACGGGCGTCGCACCGCGCACACCCAGATCGTTCAGATGAATCCGGTACGTTTCCCGCACGCTATACGCCGCAATCGCCGAGATAATCGTGATACCGAACGTGATCGCGCCAATCGTCACCGGAACGTTGGTCGAGCCTGGAGGCGCTACCGTTGCGAAGAGTGCCGGCAGCAGCGCAGTGATCGTGGTTCCGATGTTCTGGGAAATCGCCATTGCAGAAACCCGGGAACGCGTGGGGAACAACTCGGGATAAAAGCTCGGGAAAATCGCGTTGTAACCCTGGTAGATCACGCCCCACATGAGCATCGACATCACGATCGCGAGCGGCACGCTGTGAATGCTGATGGCGTACAGGTACCCGAACGACAACAGCCCTGAACCGAGCGCGCCACCGATGATAAGCGGCCGCCGTCCGATCCTGTCCGACAGGTTGCCGGCAAACGGAATCACGAGCACGGCCACGATGTTGCCCAGCACCGGGATCCACAGGTAGACGCTCTTGTGAAAGCCGATCCCGTATGAAGGCTGAACCGCGTAGGCCGCGCCGAAGATCGTGGTGACCACCGGAATGACGTTCATCAAGGCACAGCACACAACAACGAGCATCTCTTTCCAGTTGAACCTGAATGCTTCGACGATCGGCGAGCGCGGCGCGGCGCCTTCAGTCGCGAAGGCCGGCGTTTCCTTGACCTCGCGACGAATGATGTAGCCCGCAATCAGAACCACGGCGCTCAGCAGGAACGGAATGCGCCAGCCCCATGCGTTGAACGCGTCTTCGGGCATGTAATGCGCGAGCGGCAGGAACACAGCCGCAGCGAGGATCTGCCCTGCCTGCACGCCCTGGAGCGTAAAGCTCGCGTAGTACCCGCGCCGCCCGAATGGAGCGTGTTCGAGAATCATCGAACTGGCGCCGGAAATCTCGCCTGCCACCGCGAAGCCCTGAATCAGGCGCAACACAACCAGGAGCACAGGCGCGAGCATGCCGACCTGGTGATACGTCGGCAGCAGGCCGACGGCCATCGTCGAAAAGCCCATCATGAACATACACACGAGTAGCACGTTCTTGCGGCCTTTCGTGTCGCCCCAGTGCCCGAGAAAGAAGGCGCCGATCGGCCGCGCGACGTATCCAACGCCATACGTCGCGAGCGATGCCACGATCGCGATCTTCGGATTCCCCGACGGGAAAAACAGCTGCGGGAAAATCAGCGATGCCGCAGTCGCATAGATAAAGAAGTCGTAGTACTCGAGCGCGGAGCCTATCCAGCCGCTCGCGGTCGCCTTCCTGGTCTGGTGTGTGCCCTGTGGTTCGTGTTCGGTCAGGCTGCTAGCCATGTGAGTCTCCGATATTGATATTTAACCTTCTGACGCCTGCAGAGGCATGTCGGGAAATTACGCTTTCGCCTGATACAGGACAACGTCGGTCAGCATAAAATGGGCGCTATTCGCGCACGTTGCGCGAATAGCGCCCTCAAATCGGGTTTCTACGGAGTGGGACAGTGAACGACAAGGATCGAATTGCCGGGGCGACGAAGGCGCTGGCCGTCATCGAAGCATTCGACAAAGATCATCCGCGAATGAATCCGGCAAACGTCGCGGAGTTGACCGGACTGACCCGCACTGCTGCGCGTCGCTACCTGCTGACCCTCGCCGAGGCGGGCTACGCGGAGACGGACGGGCGCCTGTTCTGGCTGGCGCCTCGTGTGCTGCGTGCCGGCACGGCTTATTTCGCGTCGGCGCGTCTGCCGCGGATCGCGCAGCCGTTCTTGCAGCGCATCACCGCCGCCGTGCAGGAAAGTGCGCTGCTGGCCGTGCTCGATGGCGACGATGTCGTGTATATCGCGCGTAACGGCGCGGATCGGGTGACAACCGTAGGCTTCGTGCTCGGCTCACGCGTGGCCGCGCCGCTTTCGTCGGCGGGCATGATCGTGCTCGCGTATCAGCCGCCCGAACGTGTGGCCGCTTTCCTCGCGCGCTACGAGCCCAAGGTGTTCACCCCTCTCACGATCGTCGACAAGGCGCGTCTGCGGACCGGGATCGAGCAGGTGCTTCAATGCGGTTACGCGTTGTCGGAGCAGCAACTCGAAGTGGGTATGCGAGGCGTCGCTGTGCCGCTGCGGAACCACAACGGCGTTGTGATCGGAGCGATCAGCGTCAGCATGCCGATGGGGCAGGAGTCGGGAAGCGCAGCGTTGGCCCGCGTGTTGCCTGCGTTGCAGGAAACCGCGAGCCTGTTGCGCGGCGTTGTTTGAGAACGTCTGACGGGTTGAGGTATGTGTTCGTCAGCGTCATTCAAGTTTAGAACTGGTCTGCGCTGAGCCCCAGCACACCCTCACCGCCCTTCGCCGTCACGATCGACGCTTCCAGCGCCGATGCCAGCGGCAGCACATGCTCGGCGAAGAACTGCGCGGTCGCGATCTTCGCGCCATAGAACGCCGGATCTTCATCGCGTTTTTCCGCGGCGATGAGCAGCGCACGCGCCATCTGCCAGCCGCCCAGCACAATGCCCGCAAGCTTCAGATACGGCACGCTGCCGGCAAACACCGCATTCGGATCGGTCTTCGTGTTCGCGACGACAAACCCGACCACCGCCGCCAGCGAGCGATGACCCTGCTCCAGATACCGCTTCATCGAACGGAACGCAGGCGCGTCGTGCTGACCCAGCGCTTCGATCGTCTGCGCCACGCCCGCGAGCAGCGCCTTTGCCACCGCGCCGCCATCGCGCACCGTCTTGCGGCCGATCAGGTCATTTGCCTGGATTGCCGTCGTGCCTTCGTAGATCGGCAGGATGCGCGCGTCGCGGTAATACTGCGCGGCGCCCGTTTCCTCGATGAAGCCCATCCCGCCGTGCACCTGCACGCCGAGGCTCGTCACCTCGACCGAGAGCTCCGTGCTCCAGCCCTTCACGACCGGCACGAGGTATTCGTAGATCGCCTGATGCTCCGCACGCTGCGCGGCATCCGGATGACGATGCGCGATGTCGCAATGCGCGGCCGCCACATAGGCGAGTGCGCGCGCGCCTTCGGTGAGCGCGCGCATCGTCGAGAGCATCCGGCGCACGTCCGGATGATGGATGATCGACACCGGCTGCTTCGCGCTGCCGTCCACCGGGCGGCTCTGCACGCGATCCTTCGCATACGCGACCGCCTTCTGGTACGCGCGATCCGACACGCCCACGCCCTGCATGCCGACCGCAAAGCGCGCCGCGTTCATCATGATGAACATGTACTCGAGGCCGCGATTCTCCTCGCCGATCAGGTGACCGGTCGCGCCGCCGTGATCACCGAACTGCAGCACCGCCGTCGGGCTCGCCTTGATGCCGAGCTTGTGCTCGATCGACACGCAATGCACGTCGTTGCGCTCGCCCAGTGAGCCGTCTTCATTGACGAGGAACTTCGGCACGATGAAGAGTGAAATGCCCTTCACGCCTTCGGGCGCGTCCGGCGTGCGCGCCAGCACGAGATGGGCGATGTTCTTCGCCATGTCGTGTTCGCCCCACGTGATGAAGATCTTCGTGCCGAACACCTTGAACGAGCCGTCGCCCTGCGGTTCGGCGCGCGTGCGCACCAGCGCCAGATCGGAGCCCGCCTGCGGCTCGGTGAGGTTCATCGTGCCCGTCCACTCGCCGGAGATCAGCTTCGGCACGTAGGTCTGTTTCTGCGCTTCGGTGCCGGCGGTGAGCAATGCCTCGATCGCGCCGTCGGTCAGCAGCGGACACAGCGCAAACGACAGGTTCGACGCGTTGAGCATCTCGACGCACGGCGTCGCGATCAGCTTGGGCAAGCCCTGGCCTTCGTAGTCGAGCGGATGCTGCACGCCCTGCCAGCCGCCTTCGCTGAACTGGCGGAAGGCGTCCCTGAAGCCCGGCGTCGCGGTGACATTGCCGTCCTTCCAGGCGCTCGGGTTGCGATCGCCTTCGACGTTCAGCGGCGCGAGCACTTCGCCGCACAGCTTCGCCGATTCTTCGAGGATGGCCTGTGCCGTGTCGAAATTCGCGTCCTCGAAGCCGGGCAACGCGGTGATGTCGTCGAGACCGGCCAGTTCCTTCATCACGAACAGCATGTCTTTGATAGGCGCGGCGTAACGGGTCACGAGTTTTCTTCCTGTGGAGTTTTGATAAGCGCAGGGCGTTGTGGCAATGCGATTCGATGCGCCATCGTAACGGTCGCGGCGCGCATGCCCGATACCCAAATCCGCCTTTTTGTTGACGGAAGCTGCCGCGCTACGCGCCACAATCTGGCAATGGCGCCGTCCTCAAGTCATCGTGCGGTACGTTTTGGGCGTGCTGCCGGTCCACTGCCGGAATGCCCGGTGAAATGCGGTCGTGTTGCCGAACCCGATGTCGTAGGCGATCGACGCGATGGCATCAGCCGATCCTGTCAGCCGTTGAATGGCGATATCACGCCGTACTTCGTCCTTGATCGCCTGGAATGTCGTGCCTTCCGCGACGAGCCGCCGGCACAGCGTGCGCACGGAGTAATGCAGATGTCGCGCGACAGCTTCAATGGCTGGGATCGTCGGCAGGCAGGCTGCGATGTACTGGCGGGTGCGGTTGGAAACCATCTGCTCCGCGAGCGAGACAAAAATCCAGTCTTCAGGCGCGCGCGCGAGGAATTTTTTCAGATCCGGTTTGCGCTGCCGGATGGCCATATCCAGGTACGTCGCATCGAATGTCATGAGTGTTCGCGCGCAACCGAACTGGACCGGCCCCGGGAACAGGTACAGATAGTCGCTCGCACGGGGCGGACGGCGGCAATCGAATTCCACACCGGATAGCGGAATTTTCTCTCCGATCAACCACGACGCAACCCCGTGCGCGAGCTTCAGCATCAGTTCACGGCCGAGGATGCCAAAGCCTGGGCCGTCTGGATCCGGCACAAGTTCAACGCAGCACAGCGCACCTTCGCGCCGCGATTCAAGCCTGAAGTCATCGACAATCAGATGAAAGAACTGACCGAACCGATGCATCGCAATTTCCAGTCGCGGCGCATCAAGCAGACTTAAACAGAGATATTTCAGCGTCCCATTGCGTAGCGGCCGGCTGAAGATGCCAGGCATTTCGTCGTCGAGCTCTATCGCCAGCAGGCGATAGAGCGTCGAAAACTGCTCCCGCGTGACACGGGCGCCAGGCTCATGGAGCAATTCCTGCGGGATACCCGATTGCCCGGCCGTTCGTGCGACTGCCGCCGGGTCAGCGCCCGCAAGGAAGCCGTTGACCAGCGCGATGGGGACGGTGCCGGAGAATTGATTCAATTGAGTAAGGTCAGGTCAAAACTCAATTTTATCTCCGGGCCGCCCTGGTTCTTCTTTATGGCCCGCTTTCACCACTTGTTTTCAGAGTGCCCGTCCCCACGGGTCGACTTTCACGAAATTCTACTGAACGATTTATACCGGTTGCTCGCCAGACGGCGACGCACACATGCGTCTAAGCCTTGTCGTAGCGATAAACGCCGTGTCCCGTCTTGCGCCCCAGCCGCCCTGCCGCCACCAGTTCGCGCAACAGCGGACACGCGCGATATTTCGAATCTCCAAAGTCTTTCAGGAAGACGTCCATCACCGAAAGGCAGACGTCCAGCCCGATCAGATCCGCGAGCGCCAGCGGGCCGATTGGATGGTTAGCCCCAAGACGCATGCCCGTGTCGATCTCCTCCGCGGTCGCGACACCCTCGGCCAGCACGAAGAACGCTTCGTTAATCATGGGCACCAGAATGCGGTTCACCACGAAGCCCGGGGAATTCCTGACATTGACCGGCGACTTGCCCAGTCGCCCGGTCAGTTCGGAGACGGCTGCCACGGTATCGTCGCTGGTCTGCAGGCCGCGAATGACCTCCACCAGCGGCAGCAACGGGACCGGATTGAAAAAGTGCATGCCGATAAAGCGCTCCGGCCTGCCGATCGTCGCGGCGAGCGTCGTGATCGAGATCGACGATGTATTCGACGCGATGATCGCATCGTCGCGCACCACTGCCTCGATCTGTCGAAGGATCCGGATCTTCAGGTCGGCGTTTTCCGTGGCCGCCTCGATGACGATATCGGCAGCAGCCAGCCGCTGATAATCGGTCGAAGTCTCGATGCGCGTGAGCGCTGCGTCGCGTGACGGCGCATCGACCTTGCCCTTCTCGACAAGTCGCGCAAGACTTGATGTCAGTGTGGCGACGCCTTTAGCGAGTGCCGCATCCGTGACGTCGACCAGCACCACCTTCAGTCCTGCGAGCGCCGCGACCTGGCCGATTCCGTTGCCCATCGTACCGGCACCGACGATGCCAACTGTTTCGATTTTCACTGCCACTCCTTTCTGTGGATGCTCACGACACGCCTGTTGACGTCGCTCGAATCGAGAATCGTAGCGCCCGACCTCGCTGACCGGGGTATCCAGACGCGCCGTTTCGCTGACAAAATCTGCCGTTATTCGAGGGAGTGGCGCTGGCATGTATACGGTGTACGAACGTCCTCCCGGCCTGTGCAAGCATGCAGCCAGGCGTGGACGCACGCTCAATATTCTCGAACGGCCTCTATCGGGCTGCATTCCGATTCGGGCGGGGACGGCCAGGAACTGCCGTTCGAGGTGACGATCTAGATTTCCCTATTGCGGACGCCCAGAGTCCGCCCGGCAACGAGACATGATTTCGGCGCGGAGGCGATATCCCCGGTCGGGCACTGCGGTGCAGGTGTAGGTGTACCATCCCAGCACTCAAACATGGTCTTCGCCAGTCCCGTTCTAGCGGGGGTGACTTCCAGTCAAACCGCAGAGGTCAATCATGAGCTCATTGGTAATCGCCTTGATCGTGTTTGTGTGCGTCTTCGGCAGCGGGATGATCGGCCTGGCTCTCCGCACTCTCCTTCCCGATCATCACCTGAGCGAGGATTCGACGGTTATCGTGAAGTTGGGAGCCGGCCTGATGGCGACGCTCGCGGCTCTCGTCCTTGGTCTCCTGATCGCCTCGGCAAAGGTTTCTTTCGACCGGCTCAACGACGAGTTCACGCAGACGGCGGCTACGGTCATCGTGATCGATCGTTCCCTGGCCGACTATGGCCCGGAGACGAAGGAAGCCCGCGAGTCCCTGCGCCATACCTACGCCTCAGCCGTGGAGCTGTTTGCATCCGGGGCACGTGCCGGGAAGGCTAACGTGGACGCTCCGCAGCGCCTGGTGCGAATGGTGCAGTTTCAACAAAAGCTTCGGGAACTGGCACCACGAAACGACATGCAGCGCGTGCTTCAATCGGAGGCGCTGACCAGCAGCCACGACCTGACCCAAACGCGCTGGATACTGTTCCACCCGGGGCAGGGCGCGATCCCAACGCCATTCATGGCGGTGCTGGTGCTCTGGCTGAGTATGCTCTTCGCCGGTTTCGGCCTGGTCAGCGCAAACAACCGAACCGCCATTGCGACGCTTTTCCTCTGTGCGCTATCGGTCTCCGGCGCTATTTTCCTGATCGAGGACCTCGCCCACCCGCTCGAAGGGTTTATGCAGATTTCGCTCGAGCCCGCGCGGATCGCGCTCTCCCATCTCGGCGAATAGGCCGGCGCTCCCCAGCCACCGTGTCGCCTTTCGACGCGATTCCGCGCTCGGACTCTGGGGAAGGTTCAGCGCCGCGTGCGGATCGGGCGCGAACTGCTCCGGTGGTCGATAAGACGGGGCAAGGTTGGAAGGAGGCTATACGATGATCGCGCTGTTCACTGACTTCGGTGCCGATGACATCTATGTCGGACAGTTGAAGGTTGCCTTGCTGCGGCACGCGCCAGCCGGCACCACCCTCATCGATGTGCTGCACACTGCCCCGAATTACGACCCGCTGGCAGGGGCACATCTGCTCGCCGCGCTTCGACGCTGGTACCTGCCGGATACAGTCTTTCTGGCCGTCGTCGACCCCGGCGTGGGCGGCGAGCGCGACGCGGTGGTGCTGCAAGCCGACGCGCAGTGGTTCGTCGGACCGGACAACGGTTTGCTCTCGGTCGTGGCGGCGCGCGCGACGCGCACCCGCACCTGGCGCATTACATGGCGTCCCGCGATGCTCTCCGCCTCGTTCCATGGTCGCGACCTGTTCGCCCCGATGGCAGCCTGGCTCAGCCGTGGCGACCTGCCTCCCGACAAGCTGACTGAAACCGCAGGTTTGCGTGTGGGGTTGGGTGCGGACGATCTGGCCGAAGTCATTTACGTCGATCACTATGGCAATGCGCTGACCGGGATGCGGGCAGGCACCGTGTCCAGGAATGCCCGGCTGGCCATTGCGGCCAGAGACGTCACCTATGCCCGGGTCTTTTCCGATGCTCCGGACGGCCAGGCTTTCTGGTATGAGAACTCGATCGGGCTGGTGGAGATTGCGATGAGTCGCGGCAGCGCCGCGACACAGCTTGGTGTGCGTGTCGGGGATCCGGTCCACGTGACCGACGCCGGCGAGCCGGCGCCGTAGCGCGATCGCTCCACGCGACTCCGGGCACCCACCACGGCAGCGCCGCCGCCGTCAGGAAGACTTGCACTACGTGAGCGCGAGCACGAAATCGAACCGGGCCGCCTTTTGCTCGCCGTGGTCATCGATCGTCATCAGCAGCCGGCGATCGAACAGGAAATCGCGAACGTTGCGCGGCTCCCCGGGAAAGTACAGTTGGGTGGTGAGGATCGGCCCGTTCGGCGGCTGCACCGTCACGTGGAAGTGTCGTGTTCGCCCCGGATATAGACCCGGCACGATGGTTTTGAGGCGGTAGCGTCCCTCGCTGTCGGCGAATTGGTGGCCGCGCAGCCGGAACCCCTCGACGTCGTACTCCCCGGCGTCATTGGCGTGCCAGAAATCGAGCAAAGCCCCGGACACCGCCCTGCATCGTGTCGACAGCACCCGCCCGGTCAGGACGATCTTCGTTCCATTGATCCCCGGCTCGAGCAGCGATGCGCGTTGCGGCGAGTGTGGCAGGAAGAACGGGCCTGCCGTCTGCTGCCGGGTCGGTTCTTGTTCGTCGGTGCAGGCGGGTGTAGCTGAAACTTCGTCGGCCCGGCCATAGTTTGCTTTTCCGAGGGCCAACAGCAGCAACGTGGACGGCATCGCACCCGACCTGCGAAGAAAATCGCGCCGTCCATGGCTCACGCTTCGTGTCCCCATCGTGGAGGCTCCTTGCTTCCCGCTAGATCGTTACGCTGCGCGGTGCGCGCTATGGAGCCGACAAGCGGCCGTGCGGGCGACGTCGCGGCTAACGGAGCCTGCACCTGTGCCGACTATGGTAAGCCTGAACTTCAGGTCGGGTGAGCCTTGGTGTGTTGCTTGCAAAAGCTCGATCAGTGGTCTAATTTTTTGACGTTCTCGATAAGAAGCACACATTGAGCGGAGGCGCAGGAAGTACAGCGCACGAGGGACGCCGTGCTTGACCACCTGGCTCACAGCCGCGGTCAGAATTTTCCGCCGCCGGGCGGCATCGGGCCCGTCGCGCGACCTTGATGGACTACCGACATGACCCTACCCAATCCAGCCCAGGACGTGTCGGCCAAACCGCCCGTTTCTCGCCTGTCGACGCTCGATCACATACAAATCGCGTCGCTGTGGTTTGCGCTCTTTACTCAATGGATGACGGTCGTTCCGGTGCTCGTGCCGGCACAGGTGGCCGAATTGCTCGGACGCAATGCCGCGATAAAGGAAGGCGTAGCCGGCTCCGTCATTGCGGCCGGCGCATTCGTCGCGATGATCGTGGCGCCGCTGGCCGGGGCGTTATCGGATCGCTGCACTGCAAAACACGGACGTCGGCTACCGTTTCTGGTAGCCGGCGTATTCGGCACCTCGGTCGCACTGATATCGCTCGCGTCGTTCAACGGCGCAGGGAGTGTATGGCTATACACACTCGCGTTCCTGCATCTTCAATTCTGGTGGAATTGGGCGGCGGGCCCGTACGCCGGGCTGGTGCCCGATGTCGTGCCGAAACACGACGCTAACCGCGCGAGCGCGTGGCTCAACGTGATGACCGTGCTCGGCACCATCACCGGCAACGTAGTGCTCGTCGCGTTGTATTCTCCGCGTCGACTGTATCCCGCGGTCGCCACGTTCATTGCGATCATGTTGCTCTGCCTTTGGCTGACGATTCGCGGCTCGCCCGAGCCAACGCCTGCCGGATCCCGTGAGCGGTTCGAGCTCTTCGCGTTCATCCGCTCGTTCTATCTCGATCCACGCATCCACCGGAACTTCTACTGGGTGCTGGTAACGCGCCTGTTCGGGAACATGGGAATCTGGTCAATCTTCACTTTCATGTTGTACTACCTGCAGGACGTGATAGGCATTCATCATCCGACCAGCCTCCTGAATGGGCTGCTTGGCGTCGGCGTGGTGTTGGCGATCCCGACCAGCCTGCTGGGTGCACGTCTCGCCGACCACCACGGCGTTGTTCCCGTCGTCCGCCTGACCAGCTGGATCATGGCCGGGGCGGCGATCGGCCTGGTCCTCCTGGCGCTGTATCCGAACCTGTTGCTGGTGATCCCCGTCGCGTTGGCTTTCTGCGCCGCCTACGGCACCTATCAGGCCGTCGACTGGGCGCTCGCGCTGAAAGTGTTGCCGGATGATGCGTCGGCCGGCAAGGACATGGGTATCTGGCAAGTGTCGATGGTGCTACCGCAGATCTTCGGCCCTGCGGCGACCGGGTGGATGCTGTCGTGGATCAAGTCGTTTGCCGGGGCTGGGCCCGCCTACGTCACCGCGTTCATCGTCGCCGCGGTGTGGTTCGCGCTGGCGGCCTGGCTCATCTCGCGCGTCAAACTCGTTCACGACACGTATTCACCGGACTCGTCGGGTGAACATACTACGGAGCCCGCCTCGCCCTGATGCGGGCGCCAGCTGGAGCGACCGGTTTCCGTCTCCGGCTTGAACGGCGGCTCCTGGTCGAACCCGGTTCCACGACGAGAAGCTGACGGAGCCTCCGGGTGAACAAATCATCGCCGTAGGCTCGGGTCGTCGAGCAAATGCTATGGCGAAACACGCGAATCAGGCAGAAGTCGGCCACAACGAGACATCCGCGAAAGCCAGGCAGAAGGTCCACAGTTGCGTCGACAACGGTCAGTCCCTGGCCGTACGCCGGTCAAGTAGCCGCACCGCTACATCTGGCAGCGATGACGCGCGCCGAGCTGACCGACAAGCGATTCTGGTCCAACGTGGAATGGTTGGGCGACGCTGAGTTCAAGAAGCAGTGCAGTACGGCGCACTGTCGGGGCATTAAGCACCGCTGTCGACTTGCCCGAACGGCCGGGATTTGCGCGGTTTTTGACCACCGTCGACAGCGATTTTCTTCTAAAGTAGCCTTTATTGGTACACGCGAGACCGACGGTGGCCTTGGGATCGTGCCCGTCGCCCTGATGCTGGCAATGACCGCATGACGCTTCGCTCCCAAAGGAGAAGCCAATGCCCACCTTCAATCCTGTCCACAAAACGGAGCTCGATGCGCTTTTGCTGCGCGTCCCTCACGTCCGTGCCGGCAAGATGTTCGGCTACCCGGCCTGTTACCCCGATCGAAAGCTCTGCATCTGCCTGTACGAACAGAGCGTCGCAGTCAAGCTACCGAAGGCATCGGCTGATAAGCTGCTAGACACGGACAGGAACGCCGTGCCGTTTCAACCCATCGGGCGGGCGAAGATGCGAGAGTGGGTGCAGCTCAGCGTCAGCCCGCCGGAGGACTATCGGGGGTACCAGCGCGTTTTCGAAGAATCCATCCGTTACGTGCTGGCACAACAAGGCGACGCGGCATCATGACCTGGATAGATGTGCGGGAATATCCGTTTGAGTCGCGGTACTTTGACCTGCCGGCGGGCCGGATGCACTACATCGACGAAGGTGCCGGCCGCCCGGTCCTGATGCTGCATGGCAATCCGACATGGTCGTTTCTCTATCGCCGTCTCGTCAAACGGCTGCGCGACGACTACCGCTGTATCGCCCCTGACCACATCGGCTTCGGGCTCTCGGACAAGCCCGTTGACTGGAGTTACCGGCCAGAGGATCACGCCGACCACCTTGGCGCATTCATTGACGCCCTCGGATTGAACGACATCACGGTCGTCGGGCAGGACTGGGGCGGACCGATTGGGCTGGCGTATGCGATCGCCCACCCCGAACGGGTTTCCCGCATCATCCTGATGAATACCTGGGCATGGCCGGTGAATCGCGATCCGCACTTTTTCGCCTTCAGCGCGTTCATGGGTGGGCCGATCGGACGTTTCCTGATTCGGCGCTACAACTTCTTCGTCCGCACGTTCATGCGTCAGGAATTTGCCGACAAGCGCAAGTTGACGCCTGCAGTGCACGCGCACTATCTGCGACCGCTGGCGTCGCCGGAAGACCGTACCGGCTGCCTTGTGTTTCCGCAACACATTGTCGCCTCGACGCCATGGCTGGGCGAGCTGTGGAACGGCATCCCCGTCCTCGGCACGAAGCCGGCTCTGTTCGTCTGGGGCATGAAGGACGTCGCGTTCCGGGACAAGGAACTGAGGCGCTGGGAACGCGCGTTCCCCAATGCCCACACGGTTCGCCTAGACGGGGTCGGGCATTTCGTGCAGGAAGAAGCGCCCGACGAACTGGCGAATGCCGTGATCACATTTCTCGGCAAAACGGACCCGGCTCACGGCGACTGACTTTAACGATTGATTTGCATAGCCAGCGAGCATTGTGTTGTGCCGCGGCTCCATATTCCTGCGGCAATCCACCAGCATCCGATGGCGACAAGCAGCCCGTGGGTGACGCGCAGCGGCTGCGTTCCGAAGAACTGCGGGATGTAGAGCGCAAGGCCTACGGCCAGGGGTACGCCACTCCATCGCGGATAAATGACCGAACGCCAGATCGTAGTGGCGGCGATGATCGCCGCGACAGCGAGCAACAGCAACCCAACAAGGAACATGGCGAGGCCCGGGCCGGAACGAACAACGGTGGCGAGACTCAGCACCGCGACACTCTGCTGGATGACGGCCTGCTGTCCGATCGCGTGAAGACCGTAGGCTTCTCCGCCGTAGAACGGCAAGGTCAGTCCTGTCCCAAGCAGGCTCAGCACGACCGCCCAATACGCGCCACGTTCTACCGCCGTCCGTTGTAGTGAGCGGTGAAGCTCGAGCAGCCCCAATGGAAGCAACGTAAAAGCCACCATAGCCAGCATGTGCGCGATCAACCACTGGCCGCTCGCGAACGCGGCAGCACCCCGCAGGGAGCTCTCGTCGGAGAAAGGGCGGATCGCCGGGTAAAGAACGAAAAGGAGCCCGGAAATGACCATGGCGGCGCCGTTCAGACGTCGGCGAGATGCAATAGCGGGTCGGTGCATGCGTGACGCTCGTTGGTCTGGATTGAGTTGAACTTGAGCCGTTCACGGATTTTGTCCGAACGGCAGTAGCGGGTCGCGTGCCGTCGATCGGCGGCAGGCAGTGACCGGCCACAAAACGACACTCACAATTTTAGAAACGCGCCTGGATCGTACGGAAACCGGTGCGCGACTGCGTTCGGAATCGGACACGCGGTGTCTTGCTTCCCGCGCTACACGCTGTTGCGTTCCGCATGCAGCGGCTCGACATCTTATGCGGCGCTCCTTAGCGAAGTGCAGCCGCTACCGCCTCGTCAATCTGCAGCGCAAAGCGTACTTCAACATCGGGCACCGTGTAGCCAAGTGTCAGTTCCAGATGCGCGTCGCCTAGCACCAGCTGAACGAATGTCGCTGCCCGCAATGCAGCAGTCGATTCGTCAAATCGACTTCGCAGAATTTTTGCGGCGAAGGCACGCACGACCTTTGCACCATTTTCGTAAAACACCTGGCCGAGTTCCGGAAAACGCGCGGCCTCAGCAACGATGGCCCGGTAAAGCCCCAGAGTATCCGGCGTAGTAAGGCCTCGTGCCAGCAACCATCCCAACTCGCGCAACTCGACTTCGGGTGCGCCATCGGATTGCTCGCCCTGAGCGCTGGCAAGCAGCGCGCCCACCTGAGCGCACATCGCGCTCACCAGACCAACGAAGAGCGCCTCCTTCGACTTGAAGTGGCGGTAGACCGTCTGTTTGCCGACGCCGGCGGCCGAGGCGACATCGTCCATCGTTGCCAAACCAAAACCCTCGCGTAAGAAAACGGTTTTCGCGCCGTCAAGGATTGCAGACCGCTTGCGGCATTGCAGCGGGCTCAGGCCAGGGAGAGAAGAAGTGTCCATGCGAGATAAATAACAGATCGATGAGTAGTTGACAAGACTGAGCGGTCTCGTTTAGATTTGTCAAAACGAGACCGATGGGTCTCGTTTATATGACTGTTCAACTTCGCAGCCAATCATTGGAGAACGCTTTGAAACTGTTCATGACAGGTGGTACTGGCTTCATCGGGCAAGCGGTCGCGCGCAAGGCAATCAGCCTCGGCCATCAGGTGACGGCGCTGGTGCGCGAGGACAGCTCGGCGGCCGCCAGCGCGCTGGCACGTCTCGGTGTGACACTGCATTCCGGCGACCTGCGCGAGCCACAGTCTTTCGCTGCGACTGCCGGTGCCGCTGATGGCGTGGTGCACACCGCGTCGACCAACGATGCTTGCGCCGCTGCTGCTGACGAGGCCGCGGCTGTAGCGATGCTTTCGCATATGCATCCGGGCGCGGCGTTTGTCTATACCTCGGGCACCTGGGTCTACGGCAATACGGAGGGGGAGCCCGCGACTGAAGCATCGGCGCTGAACCCGACACCACTCATCGCCTGGCGGCCCGCAGTGGAGCAACAGGTGCTGGCGCTAGCAGCACGCCGCTCGATTGCTGCAGTGATCCTCAGGCCGGCGATGGTGCACGGCTACGGCGGCGGCATCTTCGGCATGCTTGCCGGCATGGTCCGTCAGACCGGCAGTGTGAGGATCGTCGGCGATGGTCGCAACCACTGGCCTGCCGTTCACGTCGATGATCTCGCCACGGCCTACCTGAGCGCGGTGGAGCGGGCGGCAAGTGGGGACGCTCGAGTCGCGGGACAGATCTTCAACGTGGTCGCGGAAGATGCCGTTGCCGTTGCCGAAATGGGTGAAGCGATTCGGGCCTCGGTCGGCGCCGATCGCGTCGAACCCTGGCCGCTCGACGATGCTCGCAAATCGCTTGGACCGTTCGCTGACGCACTGGCGCTCGATCAGACAGTAAGCGGCCAGCATGCCCGACGAGTTCTTGCGTGGAAGCCCCATGGCCCCGGCCTGATTGCGGACCTCTCTGTACAAAAGCACTTTCAGCAAAGCAACGGAGCATGACCATGGCGTGGAACAGTGCATCTTTCGAGTCGATTCTCGCGATGATCGTAGCGGTTCTGTTCGCGGTTGCTGGGACGGTCAATCTCGCAGGACGCGGCGCGGTGAAGCGCGACTTCGCACGCTGGGGTTACCCGGCATGGTTTCATTTGCTCTGCGGCGCTCTTGAGCTGTTGTGCGCGGCACTTCTTTTTGGACAACAAACCAGAGTTTTGGGCCTGACGCTGGCCGGTGCGATCCTGGTCGCCGTGCTCTTCACGTTGCTACGAAACCGGGAGCCGTTCGGGCATCTCGCCCCGGCGCTGATCTTCTCGGCTCTCGTTGTGGTTACTGTGGCGCTCCGCGGTTGAGGCCTGCTCGCCACCAGACGAGTGAGCCCGGGACGCTAACAGGCCGCGCGGGCAATCCGTGCTGCATGTACTTGAAATACGCACATGGATAGCGGCATTGGAGCAACTCCAATTTGATCACGTGCGTCACGTGTCTGCTTTTTGTAGCGATGGCTGGGCGCTCCGGGTCGCCCGCCGCAGATCGCCGCTTTACGTGCCACGGGAAACAGCCCCTCATGCATGGGGCAGCGGGCGGCCAGGAAGCGACGTTCGCTTCTTCCGCCCCGGCATTCACCGCGCAATGCCGAACCGCGCCAGCTTCAGATTTGGGAGCAGAACCCATTAGACGTCGTTCCGAAAGGCGAAATTAATCCTTGCGAACAATGCGCTTAATTATCGGCGACCTCTTTCCTAAACTCGGCATTACCTGCGTTTGCATCAAAATTCCAGTCCAATCCAGGAGGAACAGGTCATGAACAAGGCAACCAGCACATTAATCGCGGCTGTCGCCGCACTCGCGCTGTCGGGCGGGGCTTATGCACAAAGCAACAACACGCTGGCGACCCCGAGCGTAGCGTCGCCCGCCGCCGTGTCGCCGGCCAATGCAACGAGCGGCTACGGCACGCCTGGCGCCACCAACTCGGACAGCGGCATGAGCGCAGGGTCGGCGAACTCGGGCCTGCAGCAGAGCACGAACACTAGCTCGACGTCCAATACCAGCGCTTACGGGGTCAACAACACGCTGGCAACCCCAGGCACAGTGTCGCCGGCTGGCAAATAACAGCAATTAATAACGCACCAGGCGCAAGCACAAAGCGAACAAGCGCCCTCATTCACCAGCCGTTGTAAGAAAAGCCGCTGCTCTCACGGACAGCGGCTTTTTGTTTCTCCCTAAGCTCTTCCTGACAGCGGCTCGCGCCACACTGAATCCGGGCCAGTTTCCGACACTCGCCGGGGTACACGCGCGGACACTCGAACGGCTGCTCCGCGTTGCCAACGGACCTTCAAGCGTTGAGCAGAACGAACCGACCGTGCCGGACGCGGGTTTTTACTGCGCTCACGGCGATGACGTTGAGTCGCGATGAGTGTTCATTGAGTCTAATGCGTTCCCTGCTTGTCAAACCCGGCCTGATTGTGCAGGGAAACGGAATTAGTGAGACCCGCACTTCCGCCTAATCAACGACTTGCTCACGAATTCGGTCACACGCCAGCCCGACACGGAAGCGAAATCGTTGGATCAGCCGGATTTGCGACGCGAATCAGTTGGACTGGCCGGACGTCAAGACCCGTTCGTCTTGCGCCGGTTGCGAAAGACTGAGTGTGTTCGCCTGCCAGCAACTGTTTCTACGATTGTTGGTTTCTCCGGCGCCGTGGTAAATGCGCTAGGATTGAACGAATTGTTGCCTCGCAGACGAACAATGCTGGCATTGGCCTACCTAGCCGCATCTCGGCTCAGCTCAGAGGGAACTCATGGAACTACTGCAAGCAATGAAAGTTTTCAGCTCAGTCGCTGAGCTGGGCAGTTTCACAAACGCTGCCGAAGTGCTTCAGGTCGGTCGTCCTCATGTAACCCGGTCCGTGCAGGAGCTTGAGGCAGCTCTCGGAGTGAGGTTGTTTCAGCGCACGACTCGCAGCGTCACGCTAACGGCGGAAGGCGAGCAGTTCTACACACGAACGGAAGAGATTCTCGCCAGCATCAACGATGCAACCTCGATGTTTAACCAGACTGGCGAAACAATGCATGGTCGGCTTCGCATTAACCTTCCAGCCGCATTCTCACAGCAAACGTTTCTGGACCGGCTGCGCGATTTCAATCGTCTGTACCCGAGCCTCGAACTTGTGCTTGGTGTGACCGACCGCGCCGTGGATCTGGTTGCCGAGGGGGTCGATTGTGCTTTGCGAATCGGAGACCTTCCTGACTCGAGTCTGATTGGACGAAGGGTTGCAGCGGCTGTCATGCTGACTTGTGCTTCTCCTGGGTACTTGCAGGAATACGGCACTCCGCTGACTCTGTCGGACCTATCCGCACATCGAAGGATCAACTTCCTGTCAGGACACGACAACCGACCAATGACGTGGCGCTTCTGCGCCGACGGCGAGGAGACTGCGGCTACATGCAACGCAAGTGTTAGCGTCAACGAGTCGAACGCCTACGTTCATTGCGGCGTTGCAGGATTCGGGCTCATCCAGGCTCCAGGGATAATGGTTGAAGAACACTTGGCGTCGGGCGAACTCGTCGAGGTTCTCTCCACCCACAGACCGAAGCCGTGGCCGGTGTCACTGCTCTATCCGAGTCGGGCATACGTGACCCCGCGTGTGAAGGTTTTCACGCAATGGCTTGCGAGTGAACTCACAACCTTCAACGAGACCTGGCTGGTGTCCTGAGTTCCGGGCTCAATGCTCGGCCAAATCACAATCAAAAAACCAGGTCGTGTCGTCGCCAGCGTGCCCAGGGGATTGTTTCGATGCGAAGCAACAGTTCATTACCTCCGGATTCGTTTATCTAGTCGTGCCGTCTCCCTACAGTGTCAAACACTTGCCAGTTGCCATTACTTCGGCAGAGGGCATCCACGACATTGCGAGGTCAAGTCATGACAAAAGCTGTTCGCTTTCATCAAATCGGCGGTCCGGAAGTGCTTCGGTTTGACGACGTCCAGGAGGCGCCGCCCCAACCCGGCGAAGTCCAGATTCGGGTCAAAGCTTTAGGTATCAATCGCGCAGAAGTGATGTATCGCACTGGGAAATACGTTATCGCCCCCGAGTTCCCGGCCAAGCTTGGATACGAGGCCTCTGGCGAAGTCGTAGCCATCGGCGCGAACGTGAATGGCTTTGCGATTGGCGACCCGGTGAGCGTCGTCCCCGCGTTCTCTTTCGCCGAGTATGGCATGTACGGCGAAGTTGTGAATGCTCCTGCACACGCCGTAGTAAAGAATCCGGCGGGCGTAACTCACAAGGAAGCTGCGGCCACCTGGATGATGTTCGTCACCGCATATGGTGCCTTGATTAACTACGGCAAGCTGACCAGTGCTGATACCGTCATCATTGGCGCCGCGACTAGCAGCGTCGGGCTTGCTGCCATCCAGGTTGCGAAGATGGTCGGGGCGGCGACGGTTGCCCTGACGCGAAGCAAGGAAAAGGAAGAAACCCTGCGAGCAGTCGGTGCCGACCACGTTCTCCTTTCCGATATGCCAGACCTGACCGAATACATCATGAATGTCACCGGTGGGAAGGGTGCGCGCATCGTCTTTGACCCGGTCGGTGGACCGAATGCTCGAAACATTCTCCGGGCAATGTCGCACGAAGGAATCTACTATCAGTACGGCGCCCTGGACTCCCGGGACATTCCGGTCCCGGTGATGGAGATTCTGAGCAAGCACCTCGTCCTTCAGGGTTATGAGTTGTTCGAGATTACTCAGGACGCTCAGAAACTGCAGCAGGCCATAGCCTTTATCTCTGAAGGCCTGTCCTCCAAGGCACTTCGCCCTGTCATCGACCGGGTCTTCGCGTTCGAAGAGATTGCTGAGGCTCATCGGTACATGGAAGCCGGCAGTCAGGTCGGCAAGATTGTTGTGACACTGTAACCGCCGTACCACCTCCCTCAAAGTTTGCCGTTTCCATTCAAGGGCGGTGACTTTGATGGAACGGGACTGTGGGACACGCTTCTGAAATCTCGCACTCCAGCACTACTACCGGCGTAACGTTGAAAGACCGATGGTCCGATGACGGCGCGTACGTTCACTGCCCCGCGCAACATCGCGCCATTCGCGTACCCAACTTGAGCAGTTGACGAAGCAAGTTGAGCGATTCGGGTGAGAGACCGCGACTAAGATGTGCGGAGTGAGCGACTCAGTGTTCGGCCCCAATACCAACCAATCAGCTTCAGAGGTAATCGTGAACTCTCAAACTACATTCCAAGCGCCTGCCATTAACCGAAAGAAGGTAGTAGACATGGCCGTTACCATGCTGAGTGACGGTTATCTCGACGTGTCGTTTGAATTGCTTGACGGTATCAAAGCTGCCAAGGCCGAAGCATTGCTCGAGAAACGTGGCGTGCCACCTTTGCCTCGGATGAACATCAACGCGTATGTTGTCGAAACTGCGGACCGGACGATCCTCATCGATAGCGGCGCGGGCGGCATCAACGGTTGGGGTGGGCGACTTCAAGTCGCGCTCGCAGCGGCCGGCATTGACCCACTTCAAATCGGCACGATTCTGCTGACCCATGCGCATCCGGACCACATCGGCGGCCTTGCCGGGCCGCTTCAGACCCCGGTGTTCAGGAACGTGCAGCAGCTCTTCGTCCATGAGAGGGAACTGGCGTTTTGGCGCGACGAAGGAATCTATTCGAACGCGCCCGATGGTTTCCGCCCATTCTTTGATGTCGCGCGAAACGCGTTCAACGCTTACGGCGAGAAGCTGGTGCCGTTCCATCAAGAAGCGATTCTGCCAGGCATTCAGACTGTCAACCTCTTTGGACATACTCCTGGCCACACCGGATATCTGCTGGGGGACGGTTCCGACTCGTTACTCATTTGGGGAGATATTGTCCATTTTCCGCACATCCAGGTGGCACAGCCTGAGGTTACAATCGCTTTTGATAGCGACTCAGCGCAGGCTGCACACACGCGCAAGCAACTGCTGGACAGAGTCGCGACGGACAAGCTTTCAATTAGTGGCATGCACTTCAATTTTCCGACAGCCGGCTCAGTTCAGCGAGAAGGTAACGCGTACATCCTGAACTATGACCTGTGGTCGCCTGTTGTCTGAACGACGCCCATCAACGCAAAGACGAATGTATTCGCTTGATGTGCTTGAACCGAGCGTAAGCACTCACATGGCAGCAAGTCCCGAGACCGTGCCAAGCTCCGCAACTCCTCAAGCAACCCATCAGATGCTCTCTCTGAAGGTCAGCGGGCGGCGTACCTTTTTTTCGATATGACCGAACTGGCAGCGCAGAGTGGCCGAATCCGTTTTTCCAGTCTCACGACAAGCGCCCCCAGTCTCACCAATTCCGTTTCCCTGCACAACATGCGGGGAGCCAGAATTAGTGAGACCGCCACTTCCGCCTAATCAACGACTTGCTCACGAATTCGGTCACGCGCTAGACGACGCGGAAGTGGAGTGAGTTCGTACGCATCGCCGGGACGTCCCCACCTCAAGCCGCTTCCGCTTACAACTAACGCCCGGAGGCCGTACTGAAATGCTCTGTGTACCGATACGCTCGCCCTCCCGGATACCTCGCGCGCCTTGCCGCGCAATGCGCTGGCGCCACAGGCTGACCGTCTGCACGGTCGCGCCCAGTTCCTGCGCGATCGCTGCGCTTGAGTAGCCCTCATGGGCCATTAACGCGATGCGCGCCCGCGTCACATCACGCTGTGCCGCCGTCGTGAGCCTGATCAGCGCCAGCGGCTCCTCTCTGTCCTTCCTGGCCAGCTTCACTGGCGTTGCATGACGACCTCGGCTCATGCCGCCAGGCTAAACCATGCCACCAATTATTAAAAGTAATTGCGGGATGTCGTACTAGTGCGGCCTTCGGAAAGCATCCGATGGTTACGGTAGGGTGAGACACCCCGTCCCCACGACCGAGCTGACCGAGCGGATGGCCGTTGTACCTTGGAAACTGCCGTCGAGGATGCACCGGGTGGACCGGCAGGTATGGGACCCGGAGCCGCCGTTCGATTTTCCGCAAAGCAGTCCTTCGAGAGACTGGGTAAAATACGGTTGACAGCCTCTATTTCGGGCATAAGCCCTTCGGCGTCCAATCGCTCGCAGCGGAAATCCAAGGTTGGGAGCTATCGTGAAGGACGAGTAGCACGGAGCGGCGAATCTCAGTCCCGACGCTCTGGATGTACATCGGCGGACCTTCTGCGACGGTACCACTTTCGCCCGCGTGCAAGACGGTAATGCCTTCGGGCGTCTCCAGGCATTGCGCCCCCGTCAACACATACCATGCCTCGGCTCCGGGATGTCGATGTGCGTGAGGCCCCCCTACCATGCCCGGCGTGAAGACCACTTCCATATATCGGGCCGTGTATCGTTTGCCGGCAATTGTCGCGAGTGGACCGATTACCGCAATCCGCTCGCCACCGGACGGGCGCCAGGCCGCATCGGCGATCGTGTAGAGCCACACCCTACCAAACGATTCAACGACGGTTGCCCGTGATCCCTTGGCCGCATCCGCCGCTGCTCGGGTCGGATAGTTGTATAGATGCCAGAAGAGCGGGCCTTGGGGAACCTCGCCCAGATCCTCGGTAGCAGTGAGATAGCACCCGACTTCGTTGGTCCGCTGGCTGACTGGCGTTTCGCAGCCGCCAGGAACAACCGGCGCTGACATGGACTCGGTGGCTACAAGGGCAGTCGGCAAGCAAACAATGATTGCCAGCCTCCGAACTGCGCGCCGGATTCTCATGAGATCCTCCCGCTAAAAAGCGCTAAAAAGGGGCATCCACATCGCAGCGCACTGAGAAAGGGGCTTCAACGATGACCGGCTGTTCTGCTTGCGATGTTCACCGATGCGCCTCCGCCAGCTACGGTACGTTGCTCTTTGCCGCTCGACGTTACCCTCCCAACACACAACTAGAACAGTTTAGTGCGGGAACGGCAGTGAACAAGTGACGGTGGCATGGAAA
>NZ_JBNDMO010000041.1:0-39052 GCF_050436625.1 Paraburkholderia sp. GAS334
ATCTGTACACGGAGCTAATGCTGCGTGCGCTCGATATGGCGCTCGCGCAGCGTCGGCCCGAGCATGTCATTCATCATTCGGACCAGGGGTGTCAAGGCGGATTCAACCGGTCGTCGCAACACCTCTGAATCCAAGGGGGTGAAATGAGAAAGAAACATGGGCGTTGCCGCCGGGGGATCCGGCCGTTAGTAGGCTCCATCGGGCGTCCGGGCGTCAATCAGAAGCAGAACCTGCAAAGGTTCTGGACGGCGATTGCAGAAGGCCTGTCAAGCGAGGAAGCGGCAGCTGCAGCTGGCGTGTCTTCTGCGGTTGGAGCACGCTGGTTCAGGCAAAGTGGCGGCATGCCCAATATCCGTCTTACACCGCTTTCGGCTCGATTTCTTTCCTTTCCGGAGCGCGAGGAGATTGCTCTTTTGCGCGTCCAGGGCCATGGCGTTCGCGAGATCGCTCGGCGCGTAGGGCGACATCCATCGACTATCTCACGGGAAATACGCCGCAATGCTGCAACCCGAAGCGGCTACGTTGAATATCGCGCAACGACCGCCCAGTGGCATGCGGAGCGGCGCGCCGGACGACCGAAGACTGCAAGGCTCGCCGCGAACCATGAGCTTAGGCGGTACGTCGAGGATCGACTCTCTGGTGCGATCACGGCTCCTGGCGGAGAGCGGGTTGGCCCTCGATTGCCATGGAAAGGCCGGCGTCATGGTGGACGCCAGGACCGACATTGGGCTGTGTCGTGGAGCCCGGAACAGATCGCCAGCCGGCTGCCAGTTGACTTCCCTGAGGATGAATCGATGCGCATCTCGCACGAAGCGATTTACCAGGCTCTGTATATCAAAGGCCGAGGAGCCTTGACGCGGGAAATGAGTGCGTGCCTGCGCCTGGGTCGACCATTGCGTGTTCCGCGCGCTCGCACACGCACGAGCGGCAAGAAGTTTGTGACGCCTGAAGTCATGATCAAAGCACGTCCTCCAGAAGTTGAACATCGCATCGAGCCCGGTCATTGGGAGGGCGATTTGATTATTGGAGTTGGCAGCTCTGCGATTGGAACGCTTGTGGAGCGCACAACGCGCTTCACGATGTTGCTGCACCTTCCCCGCATGAAGGAACACGGAATCGCAAGGACGAAGAATGGACCTGCATTGGCCGGTCACGGCGCCATTGCGGTCGGAAACGCGATCGCCGCTTCGATGAAGGTGCTGCCGGCGCAGTTACGTAAATCCTTGACCTGGGATCAAGGAGCGGAGATGGCTCAACATGCAAAGCTGCGCATCGATACGGGGCTTCAAATATATTTCTGCGATCCCCGGAGCCCGTGGCAGCGCGGTACGAACGAGAACACGAACGGCTTGCTGCGCCAGTACTTCCCGAAGGGAACAGACCTCGCTCGATATGGGGTGGAGGAACTCTCCGCCGTCGCCCACGCGCTGAACAATCGGCCTCGTAAAACACTTGGTTGGAAAACGCCTTCCGAAGTGTTCGGCGAGCATCTATCATGATCGCGTAACCCGTGTTGCGACGACCGGTTGAATCCGCCCAATACACGTCCATTGCCTTTGGGCGGCGCTGTCGCGAGGCACGCGTGCAACCGTCGATGGGCACTGCGGGCGACTGCTTCGATACGCCATGTGCGAATCGTTCTTCGGCACACTCGAATCGGAGTTGCTCGCGCGCGAACACTTCGACACCCACGAACAGGCCCGACGCCGTCTGTTCTGGTTCCTCGAGGGCTGGTACAACGTGCGACGCTTACATAGCAGCATCGGCTACCGTTCACCGCTCGAATTCGAAGAGTCGCACATAAAAAAGCAAATCGCTCCAACATGCGGGTTGTCCACCGTCGGGCGGCGTCATGGTCGTAATAGGCGACCCGCCGCCCGACGGTGGACAACCCGCGACTCATCGCTCAATGGAGGCTAAACCGCACATCGATCGCAACTGCAAATCTGTCCGTCGAAGCGGGTCAACCTCAGATCGCGGGTTTCTCAACCGCCGGCTGAACATGCCTTGCCAGCGGAGGTCCAATCTATTGTTGTCTTCGACAGGTTTGTGCCATGTCCCGCGCTTCGTTTGTCCACGCTCACGCTGCCCACGCCGATTGGCGGGTGGCCCTGGCCGAGTGCCAGAGGCAAGTTCAAACCCAAATTGCGGCCCGTGCGGCACAGCAAGACGAATCCGCTCCGTTCACGCTCGGTTGGTGTTACGTGAGCGACTATTACGCACCCGCGTCCGAGGCGATCCTCGACGAACTGCACCGGGGTCAGCCTGGCGTCGCCTGGGTCGGTACGGTCGGTGTCGGCGTGGCCGCTAGCGGCATCGAATACATCGACGAACCGGCCCTGGTGCTGATGGTCGCGCCGCTGCCACGGGAATCGTTCCGGCTATTCTCCGGCCTGCAGCCACTGCCTGCGACATCCTCCGAGTTCGTGGCCCATACCGCGCTGGTCCATGCCGAGGGCAGCACGCCGGACGTGCAAGAATTGCTGCACGAACTGAGCGCCCGCACGACCACTGGTTATCTCTTCGGCGGCCTATCCTCGGCGCGAAACCGTCCGCTGCACATGGCGGATGGCGTGTTCACCGGGGGGGTGTCCGGAGTGCTCTTCGGCCCCGAGGTCGGTCTGATCTCGCGCGTGACGCAGGGCTGCCAGCCCATCGGGCCGGTGCGCACCATCACCCAGGCCCAACACAATCTGGTGCTCACGCTGGACGGCAAGCCCGCACTCGATTGCGTGTTGCAAGATCTTGGACTCGACCGGGATCTGCCAATCGATGCGTTGTCGCAGGCGCTGTCTACCACCCTGGCGGGCTTGAGCACCGGCGCCGAGGACGTGCCGAAATGGCCTGGAAAGTTCGGCGCGGATACACTCGTGCGGCACCTGGTGGGCGTGGATCCCCAGCACCGTGTCCTGGCGATTGCGGATCTGGTCGAGCCCGGCATGCATCTGGCCTTTTGCACGCGCAACCCCGAGGCCGCCCGGGTCGATCTGGTGCGCATAGCAACGGAAATCCGCGCGGAGCTGGAAAGCGGCACGGCAGGGCACATGTCGGGCGCCCTGTATGTCAGTTGCTCGGGACGGGGCGGGCCGCACTTCGGAGCGCGGCATGCGGAGTTGCAGACGGTGCGAAATGCGCTAGGTGAGGTACCGCTGGTGGGATTCTTCGCCGGCGGCGAGATTGCAAGGAGTCACCTTTACGGCTACACCGGGGTATTGACGGTCTTTACGAGCCGGTACTGAGGCCCCGGACGGTTCTGATTTTTGCCATGGCACGAAGAAGATCCATACTACGTTTATCCACCTGAGGGATGGGCCATGCGAGAGGAGTTGTCATTTGACTGACGCGTACCAAGCCCCGTATCGGAGTAGCTACTTAAACGACGCGACGCCGCTCCTCGAAGTCTACTGAACACTCGCCTGAACATACGTCTGTAAATCGAGGCGGAGGCCCGCGCCTCGATCTTCCCGGCGCTCCGGCCCGGTACACCAACAGCCATTCGTACGCCGCCCTGACAGATTCATGCACGCCCTCTTCAAATCATGGCTTGTCAATGACGCGTTTGGCGACCCAGGTCTATACGTGGACTTTTGCGACGAACGGCGTGCCCTCCTTTTCGATCTTGGCGATATCTCCAGGCTGCTGCCCCGCCAACTGATGCGTTTGTCACATGTGTTTGTTACCCATACGCACATGGACCATTTTTCCGGCTTCGATCATCTCTTGCGCGTGATGCTCGGGCGCAAGGCTGGCATCGTGATGTTTGGCGGCCCCAACTTTCTTACACAAATCGAACACAAGCTGAGCGCCTATACCTGGAACGTGGTGCATCGTTACGAGGTCGAGCTGGTGATCGACGCGCGCGAAATCGGGGTGGACGGTGGCGGGCAGCGCGCACTCTTTTCAAGTCGGAGACGGTTCGCCCGCGAAGCCAGCCCATCCTTTGAACGATCTGACGACGTGGTGCACAACGAAGCAACCTTTCGCGTGCGTGGCCGATTTGTCGACCATGACATCCCGTGCGTTGCGTACGTGCTCGAGGAGAAGGCCCGCGTCAACGTCGCGAAGGACCGGCTCGCGGCTCTGGGGGTGTCGACGGGTGCGTGGCTGCGCGAACTGAAACATGCGGTGCTGACCGGCGCCCCTGACGAGGCGCCAATTCAGATACGGTGGCGCGATCGGCATGGCGAGCACGCCATGACCCGACAGGTCGGCGAACTGCGTCACCTGATCCTCGACATCGTTCCTGGGCAGCGCATTGGCTACGTAACGGACTTGCGCTATACGGAACCGAACGTAGAGACCCTGTCGGAGTTGATGCACGACGTGGACCTGCTTTTTATCGAGAGCGTATTTCTTGACGAGGACAAGGCCCATGGCCTGCGCAAGAATCACCTGACGGCCCGCCAGGCCGGTCTGATCGCGCGCCGGATCGGCGCCCGGGCGGTTGTGCCGTTCCACTTTTCGCCGCGTTACGAAGGACGTTCGGCAGCACTGATTGCAGAAGTGCAGGCGGCATGGTCCGCTACGTCGGTTCGGGTTGGTGAAAGGCCTGATTAGACCGGGGAAGCTTCACCACCGACCGCTCGCTCATCGTCCATGGACTCCTTGGCCACCCTGTTTCACGCCGCTGTTACGACGTCCTGTTGAGCCTGGAATGATAGTCAGGAATCGGCCAGATCCGATCGTTCGCCAGCTTGCGCGGACTGACATGCAGATGGCGGTTCCACCTTGGAAGCTGCCGTTGAGGCCGCGTTGGGGCGACGGCATGAAGTGTGGCGGCGTAGTCCGGATCTTTACGTCTTTCGGTTATTGAAGTTTGTCGGTGTCGACAAATACGCAAACGACCTAAACTTGTAGGGTTGCCCTGCCCCTGGTTCGGATCCGGACGTTTCCTCGTCCCGAGGAGGTTACCATGCAGCCCAACCGCCATACAGGGCGCGATGGCGCGCTTCGTCGAACGTTCCTGTTCGCCTTCCTGGCTACGCTTACGGTGGCTCCAGCCGGCGCCCTTGCACGGCCCGAGGTTACCGGCGGATCGGTCCACATGCATCTGTCGACGCTAGCGCCACCGAACCCGACCGTCACGCAGAGCCAGTTGGACACTGCAGCGTCCAATGCGGCGGATTGGCTGCTTCCTAACGGCTCGTATGCCCAGACGCGGTACTACCCGGGCGTACAAATCAACACCGCCAATGTGGCGCGCCTGAAGCTGGCGTTCATCTTCCAGACGGCAGTCAACGGACCACTGGAAACCTCACCTTTGGTGGTGAACGGCGTGATGTTCCTGACCACGTCGTTTGATCACGTGTACGCGATCGATGCAGCGACCGGCCGGGAGTTCTGGCACTACCAGCACAAGTTGGGGCCGGTTACTACCTTCTGCTGCGGGCCCAACAACCATGGCGTGGCGATATACGGCGACAGGCTCTTCATGGGCACGCTCGACGCAAAGCTGGTTGCGCTCGACGCCGGGACTGGCAAGCTCCTGTGGGAAACCGAGGTCGGCGATCCCGAGCTAGGCTACAGCGAGAAGATGGCGCCGATTGTGGTCGATGGCAAAGTACTGATTGGCACCAACGGGGGTGAGTACGGCGTTCGCGGCTTCGTGAAAGCGTTCGACGCCAACACAGGTCAACTGCTTTGGACCTTCTACACGATTCCCGAATCCGGACAGGAGGGCGTGTGGGCGACCAGGGATGTGACCGGCCGGGACCTTAAACGCAATATCGATGCCGAGAAGAAGCAACTTGCTGAGAAGGGTAGCGACTTCTACAAGACGCTGGGCGGCGGCGTGTGGATGACACCAGCGATCGACCGGGAAACGCGCACGGTGTACTTCGTGGTTGGGAACCCCTCGCCTGACTTTTATGGCGCAATTCGTCCCGGCGACAATCTGTTTACCGACTCGGTGGTGGCGGTCGACCTCGACACCGGCAAGTACAAGTGGCACTACCAGTACATCCCGCATGACGTGTGGGACCTCGACGCGGCGAGCCCGCCGATCCTGGTGGACGTGCGCGACCGCGACGGACGCATGGTATCTGGGGTAATCCATGCCGGAAAGACCGGGCATGTCTACGTGCACGATCGCACATCGGGCCAGCTAATCCGCTTCTCGCCGGCGATGATTCCGCAAGAGAACATGTGGACGCTGCCAACGCCGCAGGGCGCGCGCATGCTGCCGGGTGCGAACGGCGGAGTCAATTGGTCGCCGACGGCGTACAGCCCCAAGACGCGTCTCGCATATGCAGCCAACCTGCATCGTCCGTTGACGTACCAGGTCGAGGACACGCCGTATCCGGGCGGCGGCAAGATGTGGCTTGGCGGTTCATTCAAGACCATTCCGAACGAGCAGCAGTGGGGCAAGCTCGCAGCGGTGAACGTCGACACCGGGAAGATCGTCTGGTCGTTTAAAACCGATCAGCCGCTGATCGGCGGCGTATTGGTGACGGCGGGCAATCTCGTCTTCAATGGAGAAGGCAACGGCCTGTTCCGCGCATTTGATGCGCGCACCGGCAAGAAGTTGTGGGAGTTCCAGTGCGGCGCCGGCGTCAACGCCCCAGCGGTGTCGTACTCGGTGCACGGCAAGCAATATGTGGCGGTTGCAGCCGGCGGCAACCAGCTACTTGACTACAAGCGCGGCAACGCCATTGTGGTGTTCGCGCTGCCGTAATGCGCACACACTACGCTGCCTGCCCTAACGGCCCCCCAACTGCTGAGCGGCGTCGTATTTGGCGTAGCGTGTCAGTCTTTTATGCTGTCGGGCAAGGCGAAGATACCGTTGCGCCACCGGAGTGTGGCCCGCACGCTTGGATGGAGATACAAACGTCGGCTATACCCTGCGGATTCAACCGGTGGATGCAACAGATTGGTGAAATCGTTCGGCGGGCGTCTCGTAGTTCAGGGTCTTTCTTGGACGTTCAGAGCGCCAAATCGGCTGTCGCTTCGCTGCAAAATCCGCACGCAATGTCCGTCTTATCTCCGGGAGTGCATCTCGCCACTTGTTCAGGCACTCCAATCTCAACGACGGCAGAAAGGAGCACAGTCATGACCACCACCACGATCGACCAGTATGAGGTTATGTATTCATCAAACACCTTTCCGCCTCGGATCTGGCTGAAGAGCGGCGGGAAGTTTGTCGGCCAACTCATCTTCGAGGCAGATGGAAAGACATTGCCCGCTGACGGAATGAGCGGGGGCAGCATCAATCTGTATTACCACCTCGAAGATTTCCAGAACACGCTGAATCTTCTCAGCCGGGACAAGCCGATCTATTTGCTATACAACGGATCCGGAAGCGGTTTTGAGAACGGCATCATGACGACGCCCGAGCCGGTCGGCACGTGAGGTAGGCTTCGATGCCGAGGCTTAGCACCGGCGATAAGTGCAGCGTCGGTACCCCCTGACGCGCAGGCGCAATTATGATGATGCGGCTGGAAGGCGGAGAACATTACCATGGCCAATTTCCAATGGACTGGAAGCGCAGGAACAAACGCCTTCTTTACGCCGGGCAACTGGGACACTGACGGCGGAACGCCGGCGTCCGTGCCGCCGGGTCCCAACGACTCCGCGACCATCGATAATACCGCCGCGGCGATTACCGGGACGGGTACCGCGCAGGTCCTCATTTTCCAGGGTACCGACGAGATCGCCGGGCATCTGGTAGCGACCGGTGCAATTCCTGTCAAAGCACAGTTGACACTTCGTCCGGGTGCCATCCTGACAACACCCAGGCTCGGCTTGGTAGCCGGCGCGCTCACAGTCGGCAAAGACAGCAGTGTCGTAATCTTCGGACCTCACAACCTCAACGACTACGCGATCAAGCTAGCCGTCGGAGCCGGGTCTAACGCAACGTTGTTGGTAGACGGAGAGCACTCCGTCGTCAACTGTCGCAATCTGCCGATGTCTGTCGGCCAAGACGGCAACGGCCAGATGACAATCAAGAACGGAGCGGTCGTCGCCATCGGGAACGACGACCGCTGATCTACCCGTGGGCTCTGGTGATCGGGAATCACGTCACCAATGGCCAAGCTGCCACTGGCAAAGTCAAGGTTTCGAATGCGTCGCTGGTGGCGCGCGGACAGATCATCGTCGGGCGAAGGGACACCGGGACGCTGGAGGTGAACGCACGCGCCTCCGTCGTCGCGGACGACATGGTGATTGGTTATGCCGGTCCTGGCCAGGTCACTGTTTCGGATGCGTCGCTGGTGGCGCGCGGACAGCTCATCGTTGGGCAAAACGCCACCGGGACGCTGGAGGTGAACGCAGGTGCCTCCGTCGTCGCTGACGACATGTCGATTGGTTATGCAGCGCCCGCAGGACAGGGCTCCGTGTCGGTCAACGGCCACAATGCGCGCCTCCTTGTCACCAACGCGCTCGAGGTCCAGCACATGGGAACGGGCTCGCTCACGGTGACTGGGAAGGGCTCCGTGTCGGCAGGCATGGGAATTTTCGTGGACGGAACGCTATCGCTGAGCGACGGGCAAATCGAGACGACCGCCCTAGGGCTCGGCACGGGGGGAACACTGACCGGACACGGGACGGTGACCGCTGTCGCGGGTTTTGACTTGAGCGGAACGATAACTGCCGGTAATTCATTGAACCTTATTGGCGACATCGACAACTCCGGCAAAATCACAGTCGCTACGGGCGGCCATCTGCGCTGTTTTGGAACACTACTCGCCGACAACGGCACGATTGAGTTGCAGGCAAATAGCGTAGCAACGGTCGAGGCCGTTCAAACCGGTCAGACGATCACCTTTTCCGGTCTCAAAGCGCGGCTTGAACTACGGAGCCCTGGGGCATTTTCAGGGACTATTGACGGCTTTGCGAGGACCCATACGATAGAACTGGACGCCGAGGCGAATTCCTTCACGCTTGTGGGCAACATGCTCACCATAAGCGGCCCATCCGGCACCGTGGCGCAGTTGCAGATGACAGGCTCCCCTAGCGCCAACGACTTCAGGCTCAATCAACTACCTGGGGGCCGCTGCGAGATCGTGCATTCCCCCTGAAGGACCGACCTTGCCGTTCGCGCTTCAGCCGATGGTTGTTGCCACTCCGAAGCCGTCTGTTGCGCTGTGGCGCCGTCTGCAAATTCGGCGCACGCCGGAACATTCACGGACCGCGACTAATCAGGTCAGCACGATATACACGCTGGCTAGCCGGTAGCTGAATCCAGCTAGGGCGTTTGCGGATCCGGGTCGGGTACGTCCGTAGCTTCCCGCACAAGCGTGGGGCAAATGACCGCAACGGCAATCACTCGTCGGTCGCACTGCCGATACGAACGACTGTTGTACTTTGGAAGCTGCCCTTGGAACGACGTTCGACCGAACGGCGGCAGTGGGTCGGCTTGCGCCGGCTGCATGAGGCAGCAGCCGGGGGCCAGGAGCTGCCAGTCAATTTCCCATGGCGAGTGTCCTGGAGCAAAGTACTGCAATCCGCACATTGTCGAGCCGTCTGCAGCGTTAGGCGGAATTAACTGATCTCGATTAGAGATCTCAATCGGAGATTGATTTTGGCGCAATATGCGAAACGGAGGCGCATCCCGCATCGCTTCGTTCACGTCGTCTCCCGGTTGGTCGTTTCGGCGAACGAGGCGCGGCGAAGGATCCGCTGATCGAACTGAAGGGCGCGCGCTGGCGAGGCGTGGTTGCCAGCGGGCGGGCAGTGGCGGTGGGGCGTGACAGAGTTCTACGGCGGCGCCTGTCCGTCGCCGGCGGCGCGGTGTTTCCGAAATCCGTCATCGCGTCGCTCGTATGTGCAGCGACGAACAGATTCGGCCATGAACGCCAGCCTGACAAAGCGGCATTCGTCACGTCTCCATTGCGACCGAGTGCGCTGCCCTGCTTTCATTTGCTCGTATCTAAGTTTTCCCCAACCGTGAGAGGAGCACCTCGAGATGACCTGAAGCGATGGCGTCGAGATCGCTATCGAGCAAGCGCAGACGGCCAGTCTGATGAACGATAAGCGCACCGATCAAAAAGGCGAAGAGCATGCTCGCCTCGAGTCGGGCCGATGGCTCTGTGAGATCGCCGAGGGTACACAGTGCTCCGCGCAACAGATCTAGCGTAAGCGCAAGACGACGGTTCAGCTGGGCATTCAAGTTGGGACTGAGTCCTCGCGGACGTAGCCCGTGCCAAAGGTAGAGTCCCAGCGCCACTTCGTCGGGCTTTTCTCGATAGTACGAAAGGAACGCAAGCGCGGCCGCTTTCAATTTCGCGCGCGGATTGGGCGCAAGTCGGAAGGACGCTTCGACGCATTCATGTAATCGCTCCAGCGACTCCGCGAGCAGCTCGGCATAGATCGCTTCCTTCGAAGGAAAAAGTGGATAAATCGCGCCAGTCGTGCAGCCCGCCTCGGCGGCGATTGCACGCATCGAGGCGCCGTCCAGACCCCTGCGGTTGAAAACTCGTCGGGCTCCGTCCAGAACAAGTTGGCGCCGGGCCTGGTTGAGCGCGACCTCGCGCGCTTCCTTGCTGGCCTCAAAGTCAGGGTTGACAGGTGGCATAGGGCTCGTGAGGGAAAACCACATGGTACCTTGAAATAATGTCTTGACATGAAAATAACAGTGTTATTTAATGAAACCAACGTTACATGGAGGCGGCATGCTCTCAACGGAGAGGGTTCACGGGGAGGTGGGGCGATCACCAAGCTACGTGTCTGGCTTGGCGTGTCGGCCCCTACTGGGCGAGACAATCGGGGAGGCGCTGGATCGCGCCGCCAAGACTTGGCCTGATCAGCTTGCGGTCGTTGCTTGCGAGCAGGAGATACGCCTGACCTATGCCGAGCTGAGAGATCGAGCCGACGCCATAGCGCGAAGTCTAATGGCCCTCGGGCTCGTTCCCGGAGACCGAATCGGGATCTGGTCCCCAAACAACATTGAATGGGTGCTGACTCAATTCGCCTCGGCCAAGGCTGGACTGATCCTCGTCAGTCTTAATCCGGCCTACCGTTCTGCGGAGATCGAATACGCTCTCAGGAAGGTTGGTTGTCGCGCAATTGTCTGCGCGACATCGCACAAGGCCAGCAACTACCTCGATATTCTGGCAAGCGTTGCCCCTGAGTTCGAAACATCGAAACCCGGCGCATTGCGCGCGCAAGCCCTGCCCGATCTGGAGATCGTCATTCAAATCGGCGGTCCAACGGTCGCGGCAGCTATCCCCTTCGAGGATCTCTCGACAGATCGCTTCGTTTCTGGCGCATCGGTAGCCGATGTCAGCATTGATTTCGACGACCCTACTAACATTCAGTTCACCAGCGGTACGACTGGCGCACCGAAGGGCGCAACGCTCACACATCACAACATAGTTAACAATGGATTCTTCGTGGGCGAAGAACTCGGCCTTGGGCCCGGGGATAGAGTTTGCATTCCTATTCCCCTTTACCATTGCTTCGGGATGGTAATGGGGAATTTGGCTTGTATCACGCATGGCTCGGCCATGATCATTCCGGGCGCGGCCTTCGAACCGGGCGCGGTGCTCGCTGCAATAGAGAACGAGTTGTGCACAGCACTATACGGAGTGCCAACGATGTTCATCGCACTTCTAGAGCATCCTGAGTTCGATCGCTTCCGGCTCAGCTCGCTACGCACTGGCATCATGGCTGGCGCGCCGTGTCCCCTCGCAGTGATGCAGCGCGTCGTCGACCGCTTGGGGATTGGGGAGATCACGATCGCCTACGGGATGACCGAGACGAGTCCGGCTAGTTTTCAAACCAGTCGTGTGGACTCGCTGGAGCGGCGCGTATCGACAGTCGGCCGCGTTCTTCCTCATATCGAGGTGAAAATCGCTGACGAGGAAGGACAGGTAGTTCCGCGAGGGACCTCTGGTGAGCTTTGCACCCGCGGATATTCCGTGATGCGCGGATATTGGGGCGATGAGCAGCGCACCGCCGAGGTGATCGATCAAAAAGGCTGGATGCACACCGGCGACCTCGCCACGATCGACGACGAGGGTTACTGCAACATTGTCGGGCGCATCAAGGATATGGTTATCCGTGGCGGCGAGAACATCTTTCCCCGAGAGATCGAGGACTTCCTCCACACCCATCCCGATATACAGGACGTTCAGGTTTTTGGGGTGCCGGATGTCAAATTCGGTGAGGAATTGTGCGCGTGGGTCCTCCTGCGCGGCTCACGCAGGCTCGAGGAGGAGGACATCCGCGACTATTGCCGTGGCCGGATCGCTCACTACAAGATTCCGCGCTACGTTCGTTTCGTCGACAGTTTTCCAATGACTGTGACCGGAAAAATTCAGAAGTTCGTCATGCGTGAACGGATGTGTGAGGAACTCTCTCTGGCTGAGACGAAGACCGCTTAGCGCTGACTACGGCGCGCCTGTTCGCGCACTCGCAAGTGCCCATCTGGATCAATTGTCCAACTCAACTCTGAAGGAGTATTGCTATGAGCGTCTATGTCGAAAAGAACGGTCCGGTGACGACGGTCATCAACGACCGGCCGAATACACGTAATGCCGGTGACCCGGAAACGGCGGACGCGCTGACAAACGCATTCCTTGCATTTGAGGCCGATCCTGAAGCCAAGGTTGCCGTGTTTTGGGGAGCGGGCGGTGCCTTCTGCGCCGGCTGGGACCTCAAATACGCTGCGGGCCTTGCGGATCGGAAACGATTCCAGACCGAGATCGTCGAAGGCCTTGCATTTCCGCCGGGCGCGGCCCCCGCGCCGCGCGGCCCGCTTGGGCCCTCAAGGCTGGAACTGTCGAAGCCTGTGATCGCTGCCGTCGAAGGTCCCGCCGTGGCCGGGGGCATGGAGTTGGCGCTTTGGTGCGATATTCGGGTCATGTCCGAGGATGCTTATTTCGGCGTGTTTTGCCGACGTTGGGGGATTCCGCTTCTCGATGGTGGCACTGTGAGATTGCCACGACTCGTCGGTCAAGGCCGCGCCATGGAGATCATCCTGACTGGACGAAAAGTCCCCGCGGAAGAAGCATATCGAATCGGACTGTGCGAAAAAATCGCGCCAATGGGAGAGGCAAGAGCGGTTGCAGAAAGCTTGGCACATGAAATCGCCCGCTTTCCGCAAGCGGCGGTGCGTGCAGACCGCGCAAGCGTCTATGAAACCTATGGGCTGCAGGTGCGTGATGCACTCAAGCGCGAATGGGCGAATGGGCTGGAAGCCCACCATAAGGAAGGTACCAATGGTGCGGCACGTTTCGCGGCCGGAAAGGGCCGGCACGGTGACTTCGCTGATATCGCCTGAGGGTCGCAAGAGCTCGCCATCCGGGCGAAATTCTCATGTGCAGACTGATCCGATGATCATTCTCGTGACAGGTGCTGTCGGCACCCTCGGCGGGCGATTGCGGATTTCGTTGTACGGGTAGGCCAAACGCGCGCCGTGATCCAGCAGGCGGCGAGCAGCGTGTGCTCACGGTGAGCTCGGGCGGCACGATCGCGTTCACCGCGCCGCAGGTACTCGCCGCGCGGGCGTCGAGCGGGATCGCGCTGAACCTGCAGCTGGCCGATGAGGCCGTGCGTGTGATCGACGCACATCGCTGAGGCCGCGGCGCAAACGCGACGAACAACAACTTTGTCAAATTCTGAATTCATTGGGATAACGAAACATGGCAACAAATCTGTTCGACCTGACCGGGAAAATCGCGCTCGTGACCGGCGCGAGCCGCGGGATCGGCGAGGAAATCGCGAAGCTGCTTGCGGAGCAGGGCGCGCACGTGATCGTGTCGAGCCGCAAGCTAGAGGACTGCCAGGCGGTCGCCGACGAGGCCGTGAAGGCCGGCGGCCGGGCCGAGGCGCTCGCGTGCCACATCGGCCGCATGGACGACATTGAGGCCACGTTCGAGCACATCCGCGTCAAGCACGGCCGCCTCGACATCCTCGTCAACAACGCGGCCGCGAATCCGTATTTCGGTCACGTCCTCGATACCGATCTCGCCGCGTTCAACAAGACCGTCGAGGTCAATGTCCGCGGCTACTTCTTCGTGTCGGTCGAGGCTGGCAAGATGATGAAGGCGCAGGGCGGCGGCGCGATCGTGAATATCGCGTCGGTGAACGCGCTGCAGCCCGGCGACAAGCAGGGCATCTACTCGATCACGAAGGCTGCCGTTGTGAACATGACGAAGGCGTTCGCGAAGGAATGCGGGCCGCTCGGCATTCGCGTGAACGCCCTGCTGCCCGGCCTTACAAAGACCAGGTTCGCGGGCGAACTGTTTGAGGACAAGGAGATTTACGAGCGCTGGATGGCCGAGATCCCGCTGCACCGCCATGCGGAGCCGCGCGAGATGGCCGGCACCGTGCTCTATCTGGTGTCCGACGCGTCGAGCTACACGAGCGGCGAATGCATCGTCGTCGACGGCGGCATCACGATCTGAGGCGGCGATGAAGATCGACAGCTATGCAGGCCAGGTCGTGATGATCACGGGTGCCGCGAGCGGCTTTGGCGCGCTGCTTGCGCACGAGCTCGCGGCGATGGGCGCGCGGCTTGCGCTCGGCGACCTCGACGCCGACGGGCTCGAGCGCGTCGCCGCGCCGCTGCGCGCAGCGGGCGCGAATGTCATCGCGCAGCGCTGCGATGTGAGCGTCGAGGCGGACGTCGCAGCGCTCGTCGCCGCGGCGGTCGCGCAGTTCGGCCGGCTCGACATCGGGATCAACAACGCGGGGATCGCGCCGTCGATGAAGGCGCTGATCGACACCGACGAAGCCGATCTCGACCTGAGCTTCGCGGTCAACGCGAAGGGCGTGTTCTTCGGGATGAAGCACCAGATCCGCCGGATGCTCGCGCAGGGCGGCGGCGTGATTCTGAACGTCGCGTCAATGGCCGGGCTCGGCGGCGCGCCGAAGCTCGCCGCGTACGCGGCCGCGAAGCATGCGGTCGTCGGCCTGACGAAAACGGCCGCGGTCGAATACGCCCGCCGCGGGATTCGCGTGAACGCGGTATGCCCGTTCTACAGCACGACGCCGATGGTGACCGGCAGCGACATCGGCAACAAGCAGGACTTTCTCGCGCAAGGCTCGCCGATGAAGCGCCTCGGCACGCCAGAAGAAGTCGTAGCGACGATGCTGATGCTCTGCGCGAAGGAAAACTCGTATCTGACCGGGCAGGCCGTCGCCGTGGACGGCGGCGTCTCGGCGTCCTGACTGACATAGACGGAGCCGGGCTGCCGAACAAAACAGAAACTTGCGGATCAACGGTGAGTTCGTCCGCGGGCGGGCAGCTGAAAAAGGCTACACGGGTCCTATCACTCTTAAAAGCGTGGAAGCTTTTAAGCCTGCAAAAGCCGGCTGAGTTCACTGGCGCTAATCAAGGAGATTCTAATGTCACGCATTATTAAGTTCGCGAAGTCTGGCGGTCCGGAAGTTCTCGAATTCATCGAGATGCAGGTTGCGGCTCCCGGTCCCGCTGAAGTTCGCATCAAGGTCAAGGCAATCGGCCTCAACCGCGCCGAGTCGATGTGGCGAAACGACGCATACACCGAACCCGTCAAGTACCCGGCAGGTTTGGGGTACGAAGCTGCCGGCATCGTCGATGCGGTTGGCGCAGACGTGACTGGCTTCGCGGTGGGTGATGCGGTCAACGTGATACCCTCGTTTTCGATGAACCAGTACGCCACGTATGGCGAGGTCATCATCGTACCGGCCTATGCTGTTGTGAAGCACCCGAGTTCACTCTCGTTTGAGCAGGCGGCGTCGGCGTGGATGATGTTCGTGACAGCTTACGGCGGGCTCATCGAAGACGCCAAGGTAGGCAAGGGTGATTTCATTCTCATTCCCGCAGCCTCCAGCAGTGTTGGACTCGCGGCGATCCAGCTCAGCAACTATGCAGGGGCGACTCCCATTGCGCTGACGCGTACCTCGGCCAAGAAGCAGCAGTTGCTCGAAGCAGGCGCCGCGCATGTGATTGCCACGGATGAGGTCGATTTGGTGCAGGAAGTGATGCGTCTCACGGACAACAAGGGTGCACGCGTCGCATTCGACCCAGTCGGCGGCCCGAACTTCCCGAAGCTGATCTCCGCGCTAGCCTTCCAGGGCATCGTGTACATCTACGGGGCGCTCGCTGAGGGCGACACCCCGATGCCGGTGCTGGCGATGATCGCCAAGATGCCGGTTATCAAAGGTCACAACATCTGGCTCACGACCGGCGACGAAACACGCCGGAAGGCAGCAGTGGAATACGTCCTCAAGGGCCTTGAGAACGGTGCACTGAAACCGGTCATCGATCGCACATTCAAGTTTGATGAAATGGTGGAGGCTCATCGCTACCTGGAGCAAAGCGGTCAGTTCGGCAAAATCGTCGTGACGGTGTGATCGCGGATGGGGCGTGATGCACGCCATAAGATGCAGTGACCTAGACTAAATCTGACAGTGGTTGGCTTCTCGTGCTGACGCACTGCCGCGAAGGGCGTAGCCCGAAGCGGCCGTGCGCGCCGCAAACAGCAAGAAGTCCACCATGACTCAGCAAGCGACCTTCGCCGACCCTTAGATCGGCTATAAACCATTTTCCGGCGAAGAAGCGTGCAAGCCGGCAATCCGTTGTCGGGCTTCTTTCCGCGCCGATACGCGCAAATATACTCAATCGGAGGCATCAGCGTGATGCAAGCTAATTCAGCCGCAGATACAAAAAGGCCAATCTCGGCCGAGTTCGCCTATGCCGAAAACTACGCCAACCTCTATGGTTCAAGACTTCACTACGTTGATGTCGGCCAGGGTGACCCATTTCTGTTTCTGCACGGTAATCCTCACTGGTCGTATTGCTGGAGAAACGTTATCCCCCATCTCGAGCCGCTTGGCCGCTGTATCGCGCCGGATTTCATTGGGTTCGGGAAATCCGATCACCCCGACATCGAGTACAGGATCTTCGATCAGATCAGATTTATCGAAGAGTTCGTGGTGCAGTTGGATCTTCGGAATATCACGCTGGTTCTTCACGACTGGGGCGCGCTTGTCGGCCTCGATGTGGCTCGGCGATTTCCCGAACGCATTCGCGGCGTTGCGTTCTTTGAGTTTCCTGTGAAGCCGCCGGGGACGCTCAAGGAGACTTGGCCGCTCATCGCCGACGAGTTCGAAAAGCTCCGCTCGCCGGAAACCGGCCCCGAGCTTCTGATGGGGCAGAACCTGATCGTGGAAAGTACCATCCCGGCCGTCACATTGCGAAAGCTCAGTGAGGAGGAGATGAACCAGTATCGAGCCCCGTTCCCGGATTGGGAGTCGCGCCGCCCAATGGCCCGGCTTCCGCGCGATTGGCCCTTTGGGGGGGAGCCGATCGACACGGCTTGGGTGATCGCCAAGTACAGTGAATGGCTGATTGAATCACCTATTCCGAAGCTGTTGATTCACGCGACCCCCGGTCTGTTTGTGACGCCGGAGAATGCGGCATGGGCGGCAAGCAACTTTAAGAACATTGACACCCTCGACCTCGGGCCCGGCGTTTTCATGCTGATGGAGGACCACCCCCACGAGATCGGAGAGGGCATCGTGAAATGGTTCGAGGCGAAGGTCGCATGACCATTCGCGCAGGTCGGTTCGCGCTGGATAGCCGCATCACGCTGTAGCTGAGGCGGCGTCGGCGACACCACCGCACAACAACGGTCCCCTTGATTTCGCTGCGTTTTATTGCTGTAGACAGGCCTAGTTGCGACAAGGGTTAGCGCTTTGCCCCTAAAATAATAACCAATCAAATCAGTCACTTCCTGACTGGTCTTTCCCCCACTTCTCAATATCTCCTTGCTGCGCCACGGCCAGTAGCCGCGTGCGCCGATGGCCGACGTGGAGTCGGTTTGACGGCGATAAGTTCCGACGGCGATGCATCCCCGGTGATTTGCACCAGCGTCCGTACATATCGGCGGGCGTAGAAATGCCACTGCGATTCGGCGAATTCGTCAAGAACCTCCCTGCAGTGCGGAAAGGCCGAGGGAGCGTACGCGACATTCGCAAGTTTCGTTGCGCGCCTCATATGCTTTGAAATCCTGACTGGCCGGTCCGTACCCGCGTAAAGCCTGAGCGCCGACTGCCTGATCCTCGGCGTGACACTCGTCGTCGTTTCGTGGATAGCTCGGCTGCTATGCGCCTCCCTTCGGACATTCGAATTGCCGTGACGTGCGTCCGAAATGGGACCCATTTGCGCCATTCAGACAAGACTCACGACCGTCCGCTTCCCGGCCGATACGAGCCAATCGTCGGTGACGCTTTGACCTGCCGCTCGCCGGCCATCGCGCGCGGAAAACTAAGCGGCGCGTTTCGGCACGGTGGAAGAGAGCGGCGGCTCTGGCGTCCTTAAACGAGATGTGTTGATTTGCCACCAAATCAACACTCAATGGTTTATGCACTCTCTGCTTGCGAACTCCGGCGCTTACGTGTCGGGACATTTGCTTGTGGCGAACACTGCAATAGAACGCGAACGACGTTTTGCGCGTTCAGCAGGATCGTCTCCTCTGTGCCTGGATCAGGGGCGAGTCGGGACAGCGTCACCGCACCCACCAACGTCGAAACAATCGCATTGGCCACGTCTGCATGCCCCGCGATACCTAGCTGCTGCGTTTGCTGGGCGATCTGTCGGACCAGGCGCTCGTAGCCGTCTACGGTCGTCGCCTTGACCTGTTCGTCGGAGTGCCGAAGTTCACTGCCCAGATTAGCCAAAGGACACAAATACACCGGGTCTTTGCCCTGAAGTTGGTGAAGATAGAGAGAAACGATGGTACCGAGCGCTTCCCTTGGCGGCTTGCCGGCGATGGCACGCTCGAACATGTCCATCAGTTGCCCGAACGCTGCGCCGTTGGCTTCGGCAACCAGTTGCCCCTTCGATCGGAAATGCCGAAAGAAGCCGCCTTGCGTCAGGCCAGCGGCAACCATGATGTCGGCGATGCCTGTTGCGGCGAGACCCCTGGTTAGAAATACCCTGGAAGCCGTTGCGACGATACGCTTCCTCGTTTCGGCCGTTTCAATTCTCGACTTTCTCATTTTGCTGACCCTGGTTCCAGAAAAACGCCTTGCGGTTTTTAGAGTTCTAGTCTACTCTAAATTTAGCGGTCGAGAATGCTCTAAATTCCGACGAACCCGATGTCCCACCTTTGGAATCCGAAATGACACCGCCAGCCATCCAGGCGTTGCCCCCAGTACCGACCACCAGGATCCTGGCGATCGGCCAGTTCACGTCGGCACCATCGTTAGACCAGCTCAACGCCCATCTACCGTTGGAAGTCCCTCAAACGATACGCCTCTATCTCGACGGCAAGATCGCCCAGTGGTACGCCCGGCAGGATCGCCCCGGCGTTGTCTTCCTGCTCGACGTTATGAGTGTCGAGGAGGCGCATGCACTTCTCGAGGAGTTGCCCCTTGGTCAGGCTGGTCTCATGACGTTTGAGTTCATTCCCATCGGACCTCTCAAGCAGTTACAAGTCTTGCTTCCGAACTCTTCGTCAACAAGCGGCAGTTGAGCAAATGCCCCGCTAACGGCATCGCCGAACTTCAGTGAACTCCTTGTCCACGGAATACCATCAGGATAACAAAATGAGTAGCGATCTCTATTTGATCACCGGTGCTACCGGCAAAACCGGCAGCACCGCCATTGAGGAACTGCTGTCGCGCGGCGCCAGGGTAAGGGCCTTTGTTCACCGCGACGACGAGCGGGCCGCGGCATTGCGTGCCAGGGGCGTTCAGGTTGTCTGCGGCGAGTTGCTTGACAGCCATGCAGTACGCCATGCATTGCGGGGAGTGACCGGCGCCTACTTCGTCTATCCGGTCATGCAACCGCAACTCGTTGATGCGACCGCGTATTTCGCGGATGCCGCCAGGGACGCAGGTCTTCGCTCGATCGTCAATATGTCGCAGATTTCAGCACGTCCACAGGCCAAGAGTCGCGCATCGCTGTCTCACTGGTACGGTGAGCGGGTGCTCGACTGGGCGGGAACGCCGGTGACGCATCTGCGCCCCACCTTTTTCATGGAATGGCTGACGTATAGATTTCAACTACCGCAGATCGTCAATCATGACCTTCTTAAAGTGCCGGCAGGAAACGGCCGCCACGCCCCCATTGCGGCGTCGGATCAAGGACGCGTCATTGCCAACCTCCTGTTGAATCCGACGCCGCATGCGGGGAAGAGTTACCCGCTGTACGGCGCTGTCGAGATGAGCCACGCCGAACTTGCCAGGACGTTGAGTGAGGTGCTGGGCAGGGAGATCCGCTACGAGGACGAGAGCTTCTCTGCATGCGAGCAACGCCTGTCGCAGATGGGTCTTTCTGAGCATTTCATCCAGCATGTCGTTTCGGTGTATCGCGACTATCAGGACGGCGTCTTTGCCGGCACCAACGACCTGGTTGAAACCATTACGGGTAGAAAGCCAATCACAGTTGGCGAATACGTCAAAGCCAATATCGAGCTCTTTCGGCCGAACACGAAGTAATCCAGAGTCGCCCCGCCATCAACCAAACATTCGGTTAGCGCATCGGAGTTGGAACCAGCTACGGGCGTGTTCTTTCAGCGCGAAATCACGTAGCGACCGCGAGCCGCGCGAAAGTCTGGCGTCTCAGTAGCCCCAACCGTCGTGCGCACATCCCAATCGGCGGATTGCGAAAGCGCTTCTGGACGGATCCCGACGGGTGATCAAACAGCGTCTTTCACCGGAAATGTGAGCGCAACCAGAATGCTGCCGTGTCACGACGCTGCGGCAGTCGGTCCTCCGCAAATTTGCGAGGTAACAACTATGCACCCCTTAGACAATCCAGTATGGCAAGCACTCACAGGCCCTCAACGGCATTTCGGCATCGGCGAGGGTCGAGCGAGGCGCTATCAGCCAGACATTTCGCCAATAGCAGCACTGGAAAATCCTCTGGCCAGCAAGTCGTGGACAGCACTTGCCGATATCGTGGAGGTTGGCGAAACGATCGGTCTGTTCGGCACCAGGAGCGAATCAGTGCCGGACGGCTGGGAAACCGAGTGGCGCGATCCGTTTCTGCAGATGATCTGCACGCAGACGAGTTTCCGCGCACCGATCAGGGGTACGACGGCGCTTGTGATTAGGGAGCTTCATCTGTCCGATGGCGCTGCGATGGTGGCCCTGGCAGGCTTGACGCAGCCCGGACCGATGGAGGAGCGCACGGTGACACTCGGGCGCTATCTCGGCATCTTCGACGGTAACGCTTCCCTCATTGCGATGGCCGGCGAACGCGTTCGCCTTGACGGGTTCACGGAAGTCAGCGGCGTCTGCACGCACCCGGACCATCGGGGTAAAGGCTATGCCAATGTCCTTGTCGCCGCGCTCACGAAGCAGATCGTCGAACGCGGCGATACGGCTTTTCTTCACGTCAAGGACGGAAACAGCGGCGCCGCTAGAGTGTACGAAAAACTTGGATTCTCGGTCCGTGCCGTGCGCGACATCGCTGCATTGAAAAAAGTGGAAGAGATGCAGGCCTGAACTTTCGACCCGATTGCCGCTCATTGAGGAAGCCCGGGCGCGATTTGCCCGTCTCGACCAGGATCCTGGCGATCGGCCAGTTCACGTCGGCACCATCGGCAGACCAGCTCAAGGCCCACCTGCCGTTGGAAGTGCCCCAAACGGTACGCCTCTCGTGGCTGCCGTTCTGGTTTGCTGTCTCGTATGTTGGAGTGCCGCATGACCCAACACGATACGTTTATCGGCCACGTTTGGCGGCGCGCTTCGGGCAGCGCCGCAAACCTCCAGCCTCGAGGCGGCCGGAGCCGCGCGCACCAGCCGCAGTGCAGTGCCGGCGCGGATGCTTCACTTTTGTAACAGTCGTCGGCCTCCCTTACGCATCCTTGTTTTGCCCCTTTCGATACAGACTGGGTGAATTTCCAGTCCACTTCCTGAACGACCTGCGGAAGCTCGCTGCATCAGAAAATCCGATGCGCTCGGCGACCTGATCAATGGGAAGCCTTGTATTTTCAAGAAACTCGATAGCGAGTGAACGACGAACATCGTTCAGCACCGTTTGATACGAATAGTGATCATCGGCCAATCGTCGATGCAAGGTTCGGAGTGACATACCTAGCTGGGCAGCCATCTTCTCGGCCGAAGGGAACACGCCCGGCGAGTTTAAGCAGGCCATCCGTATTTGCCGGGGAAGCTCGGGGATTCCGTCTCGTTCCTCAAGAATGCGATCACAAAGTTGCTGACAGATTTGCGCAGTGATCGGATTTGCATTTGGACACGGGCGATCCAGCACGCGAACGTCAAAATGCCATTCCATCGAGTCGGCACCGAACTCCACTGGACAATTAAACATCCTTTCGTAGTTTCGCCAATGCGGAGGCGCCGGATACGCCATGACCATCCGCTTCGACGGAAAAGGCGCTTCCAGCACCCGGCTGAATAGAACCGTCATTGAGCTCCGCCAGAATTCCGCGACAAACGGCAACATGTCGCGGAGCGACGCGAGCCCATGGCTCCTCAAGATTCCGGTGTCCCCCTCGGTCGAATAGCTGATTTGCAGAACTGCCCCGGCCATCGTGACATTTTCAACGCTAAATTTCAGGGCGTCTCCAAAGGTCGTACTGCTGACCATGGCATAGCCATATATGCCGAAGTCACTGATCCTCTGACGCGCCCCTGCAAGCAATCCCACATCGGCCCGTGTCGCAAGCCGTTGGGCGTTTCGATAGATCGCGAGGCGTTGCCGGTGTGAGATTCTCGCCTGATGATCCTCCAGCTGTCTCGCATGGACGCCGGTATTCGCGAACAGTTTGTTCACGGAAACCCCTTCTGCCGCCAGCTCGGCCGCGAGCGCGGCCAGCCCCAGAAGACTCTGCGTCGGAGCGTCGAGATCCGGATACAGGGGCGTAATTATTTTCGGTGGTCGCACGATACGTCTCACTCCAGTATGCGGATATGCTCGCACAATTTTCAGGTGCCTGTCGAGGGCGCTTTGGCACACTTTGACGCGGCAATTGGCGTGGTTTGACGTTGCTGCCTATCGATGTCGCTGAGATAGTAACCATCAACGGCACACGCCGAAATTTTAGATGGAGACGAGTCAGTGAAGCCCTATCTGACACTGGTGACAACCCTGATTAGCGCCCGTCGGAAATCCATGGATGGCGCAATCGGCCCCCAGCCGTATTCGCAATTCCCCCATGGCGATATGTCGGAAGCGGGCTGGACAGCGGGTTGCGGATGGCTCGCAAAACCGCGCGCACGTCCGTTCCGCGACGCAACACGCTTCACCCTTTCAACCCATCGCGGCGACGTCCGTTTTCGGCGTACCCAATCGGTAACGGACACGCAGGCCGAAATCCCGACCCATTAGCAACGCCGCGGATGTCGCCCAGGCCAGCGGCCTTTCTCCGTCTAACGAACACTGTAGAGAGAACCATGACTACTGTAAAAATTGAAATGGATGGTGCCGTAGGAGTCGTTTCACTGGCAAAGCCACCGCACAACCTGATCGACGACGCGATGATTGCAGATTTACTCGCCGCGTATCGAGACGTAGTGGCCAAAGGCGCCCGCGCGATTGTGCTCAACAGTGAGATGCGTCACTTTTCCGCGGGTGCGGAAATGAGCTCGTTTTCTGACGGCAAGACGGTGATCCAGCATAACCCGGATCAATTCTTCGAGTTCCTCGATGTGCTGGAGAACGCACCGGTCCCGACCCTCGCTGCTGTTCATGGAGCCGCGCTTGGCGGTGGCCTTGAACTGGCGCTCACCTGCGACTTGATCATCGCCGCAGACACGGCCTACTTTGGACAGGTCGAGAACATCGTGGGCCTGATCCCGTTGCTCGGGGGCACTCAACGACTCGTTCAGCGAGCGGGCGTCGTGCGGGCCAAAGAAATTGCGCTGATCGGGCGCCGGCACTCAGCGGAAGCATTTGAACGCTGGGGCATCATCAATCACGTTGTGCTGGAAGCCGAACTCCAGACTGCAGCCATGTCGCTGGGCAAACAGCTGGCAGCAGGCCCGACCGCAGTCCTCAACGGCATCAAGCAGCAGGCCAATCTCTCGGCCAATGGCGGCGTCCGTAGCGCGGACCTGGAACAGGTCAACCTCAACAACATGATCTGGAAGACGGCCGACCGGGAACGAGGTTTCGCATCGTTCTTTTCGACAGGGCCCGCAACAGCCGAATTCAAGGGAGACTGATCATGTCAGCACCACTCGAAGGCATTCGCGTGATCGATTTCACGCGGGTGCTAGCCGGACCGCATTGCACCAAAACCCTACTGGACCTCGGCGCGACCGTTACCAAGATCGAGCCGCCTTCCGGCGATATCGGCCGCGTGAGCATGCCGCATATCGGAGACATGTCTCTGTACTACGTTCAGCAGAATGCCGGAAAGCGGAACGTCAGCCTCGACCTCAACTTCCCAGAGGCACGGGCGATCGTGATCGACCTGTGCCGGGACGCAGACATCATCGTCGAAAATTTTCGTCCGGGAACGTTGAATCGGTTTGGACTCGGCTATGAGCAGGTACGCGCCTTCAACCCGTCCGTGATTTATGCGTCTTTGAGTGGGTACGGGCAAGCGACGTCCTGGCGAAACCGTCCGGCGTTCGCGCCGACCGTGCAGGCCGAGTCGGGACTGACCGACATCGTCCAGAACCATTTCGGCGATGCGCTCACTGAAGTGCGTAACGACGCGTGCAGCCACGCCGACATGTACACCGGACTTCACGGCGTCATCGGAATCCTGGCTGCCCTCCAGCATCGGTCCCGGACCGGAGAAGGGCAACACGTCGACGTCTCGATGGCCGCCACCATGCTGTCAGTTAACGAACGTTTGGGGGCACAACTTTCGGAGATCGATACAGAAGGCGAGCCGATCATTCTATCGGCGCCTGATTCGCACATCTTCGATCTGCCGGATGGCCGCCGGCTCACCATCGCGGGCAGCCCGATATACACGCCAATGTTTACGCGTTACTGCGCGATGATGCGCCGCAACGATTTGCTAAGTGACCCTCGCTTCGGCACGGCGCTGTCGCGGCGACAAAACATTGCTTATCTGCTGGCCGAGGTCCGCGCGTGGATTGTCACATTCAACGATCTGGATCTACTCCAGACGCAGGTTAGCGAAGCCGGACTGGCGATTGGCGTAGTCCGAAGCGTCAACGAGTTCGCCGACTCCGAGTGGGTACAGGAATGGGGTGCGCTAGTCGATGTGGACGACAGGTCCGGCGGCACGATACGCATGCCAGGTGCGCCGTGGCATTTTAGCCAGTCCGAGTTGCCGCAGCCAGGCAGTCCGGCTTTCCAGGGCGAGCATAACGTCGAGGTGCTCTCAGAGCGCAACCTCAGCGCAGCGCTCATTCAGGATCTGCAGGAGCGCCGAATCCTCCTGAGCAGGCGCAACCCTGCGGGCACGTTCGACTGAGCGCAAGGGTCGCTACCCGTGAATGCGCAGGTTGAACGATCCTGGGCGAATGGTGAAGTCTATCCCGTCGATCTCACATCTTCAGATCCACGGGGCCGGTCGAGCGGCCTCGCCACGTCCTCACCTGCGAGACAGGCTTGCGAGGATCGACGTACTGAACGAGCGGGGCATCTGGCGACCGGCTCGGGCCTCCACCTGATTGAAGCGAGACAAACATGCAACAGACTCTGAATCAGACTCACGATCCCGCTGCGCGCAGCTGGGTTGAGTCTGCCAACGCACAGGCCGGCGACTTTCCCATTCAAAACCTGCCGTTTTCAGTTTTCCGCAGAAAGAATTCCGATGAGGCGTTTCGGGGCGCAGTCGCGATCGGTGATCAGGTCATTGACATGTCCGCGTGGGCGTCTTATGCCGGTCTGAACGAGACGGCGAGAGAAGCTGCGAAGGCGTGCGCGCAGCCCGTTCTCAATATGTTTTTTTCGATGGGTCCGTCTTCGTGGAGCGCATTGCGACACGCACTATTCCAGGCGCTTCACGAGCACGCCAGTTCCGACGATCGCGCAGCGATCAAGGCGTGTCTGGTCCCGCTTTCCGAAGTGGAGTACGGTCTGCCCGCACAGATCGGTGATTACACGGATTTCTACACCTCGATTCACCACGCGACAAACATCAGCAAGCTACTCGGCTTGAGCGGCGTGGGTCCCAACTTCAAATCGATACCCATTGGATACCATGGCCGAGCTTCGAGCATCGGGCTAAGCGGCCAGCAGTTTCGGCGTCCAGCGGGCCAGATCATGCTTCCGGGCGAGGAGACCCCGACCTTCTCGCCATCGCTCAAGCTGGACTACGAACTTGAACTTGGCATTTACATCGGACAAGGCAATGCGGCTGGCGAGTCGATTGAACTGGATCGGGCTGACAGTCATGTGTTTGGGTTATGCCTGCTCAACGACTGGTCTGCCCGCGATATTCAGGCATGGGAGATGCAGCCGCTAGGACCGTTTCTGGCAAAGAATTTTGCCACCACCGTCTCGCCGTGGATCGTGACCCTGGACGCACTGGCTCCGTTCAGACTTGCCCTGCCACGCCCGGACACAGATGGAAGACCGTTGCCTTATCTGGATTCGCACGAGAACAGCGCCACGGGGGCAATCGATATCCAGCTGGAAGTCTGGATGGAGACTGCGCGTCACAGAGCCGGGAACCTCCCGGCGTCGCAACTCTCGCTCACCAGCTTTAAGCATCAGTACTGGACCATCGCTCAGATGGTCGCCCATCACACCGTCGGCGGCTGCAATCTGCGCCCGGGAGACCTGCTTGGAAGCGGCACGATTTCGGGTCCAGAGAAATCAGAAGCCGGGGCCTTGATGGAGCTTGCACGCAACGCAAGCGACCCGGTCACGCTCAGTACGGGTGAGAAGCGCAGCTACGTCGAGGATGGAGACGCGATTATCCTTCGCGGCTACTGTCAGAAACCTGGCTTCGCCCGGATTGGATTTGGAGAGAGCCGCGGCGAGGTCTTGCCGGCGAAGGTCTAGCGAGATTACGTATCAAGACGTCCACCATGGGCATGATGACGGAGGAGACCCGACATGCAATCAATGGAATCAATCAACGCTGAGTTCGAGAGACAAAATGCGATGAAAGTCAGATCATCCAGCCTGTCCCTTGTCGAGAAGACGCAAGGGCTCTCTCAGTTTCGGAACCGTTTCGTATGGTCATTGCTATACGCATCCCTGGGAATCTATTTCGGCCTGTTAATCGCAGTCCTGGAGTTTCCTGGCGTGATGTCCCTGCGTGTCTACGGGGAGCTTAACCTCGGACTGCTGGCGATAGTCGTTCAGTTTGCACTCACGATCGCCACTTTTTGGGGTTACTGCGCATGGGCCGAACGAGCCTATGACCCGAAAGCATCTGAACTCCTTCGCAGCGCTATTGCACAATCGAACGGTGATCGACATGAGTAATCTGATCAGTAATGGCGCGCTCAGAATCATCGCTTTTGTAGGCTTTATCGGTCTCAGCCTCCTTCTGACAGGGTGGAGTACCCGCCGATCACGCGGAACATCCGGATTTTTCGTGGCGGGACGCAATCTGTCTCCTTTTCAGAACGGCCTGGCGCTAGCCGGCGACTTCATGTCCGCCGGATCATTTCTAGGTGTGACGGGACTGGTTTCATTATTCGGATTCGATGGGATCGTATATCAGGTCGGCTTCATTGCCGGCTGGATCATGATCATGCTGATCGTCGCCGAGCCGGTCAGAAACTGCGGTAAATACACGCTCTCCGACGTTGTCGCCCTTCGTTTGCGTAGCCGCGGAGTTCGAGCGGCTACATCGGGTTCTTCGCTGCTCATTTCGTTAGCCTACCTGCTCGCGCAACTCGTTGGAGGCGGGGCGCTGGCCAGTCTGCTACTGCCGATTGGCACTAACGCCGCGATCCTGCTGATCGGCGTACTCATGATCGCGTATGTCTTATTCGGCGGAATGGTGGCTGCTACGTATGTGCAAATCGTCAAGGCTGTTTTGGTCTGGGCTGCCGGCGCCGTCCTTGTACTCCTTGCTCTGGCGCATTTCTCCTTCGACATGGGCGCGTTGTTCAACAAGGCACGCCTGTCATCGCTGCATCCAGCGCGGTACTTTCTGCCAGGCGGCTACTTCAAGGATCCACTTGATACCCTCTCGCTCGCGCTCGCTCTGGTGTTAGGTACGGCAGGCTTGCCGCACGTCATGACCAGGTTTTACACGGTGCCGTCCGCCGTCGCGGCGAGAAAGTCCGCGAAAATCGGATTGATCGTGATGACGTCTTTTGCGGTCATGATGATCATCCTCGGATTTTCCGCCAGTGCGATTGTGGGTCCGGCGGCGATTCTCGCGGCAAACAGGTCCGGAAACAGCGCCATCACACTACTCGCGACGACGCTTGGCGGCGGCGCCGGTTCGCCTGGCGGTGAAGTCCTGCTGGCATGCGTCTCAGCGATTGCCTTTGCGACAATTCTCGCGGTCGTCTCGGGCATCATGATCTCGTCGGCCTCAGCCATTTCTCACGACATCTTTGGTCATCTCTTCTCAGGATCTGGCAACAAGGAGCGTCAGCAGGTCACGACTGCAAAGATCGCAACCATCGTCTTCGGCGCCGTAGCTATGGGTCTCGCGCTGCTCGTCCAGACGTTTAATGTCGCATTCCTCGTTGGGCTCGCGTTCGCCATCGCGGCAAGCGCAAACCTACCTGTGATTCTTTTCTCGATGTACTGGCGGCGTTTCACAGACAGAGGCGCGGTCGCAGCAGTACTTGCCGGAACTCTCTCCTCGATTGGCCTTGTGCTCCTGGGGCCCGCAGTCATCGGTGCGAAAGGCATCATCTTCAAGGATTCCACTCCTCCGTTCTGGCTCTCGAATCCTGGCCTCTTTAGCATTCCGGTGGGTTTTATCGCGGGTTGGGCCGGATCGGTCACGACACGTCAAAAGACTGGCGATGATTCCTTCGACGCCCAGCAACTTCGAATGCTAAGCGGTCTCGGGGCAGAAGCCGCTTCTGAACACTGACGTGAGGCTAGACCAATCGTAGGTAGACGATGCGGCTTCATTTCCGTACGAGCGCGCATAAAGTGAACAACAACATTTTCCACCGCAAAGACACATGAAACACTCGTTCCAGGCACGCGGAGTTCCTACTTGAAACTGTAGTGCCAGAGGATTCACGAAACATGCCCTGCTTCAATGACTGAAATTTCACGAAGTTCCACGAGCGTTACGGCATGGCAGAGACGCCCTTCCGCTGGAAAACATAAATACGATCCGTATATCGAACCTTTCTCCAAGGAGACGCTAAGTGATTAGCTTATGTAACGCCGCTTCACGACTTGCCTTGTCCACGGCGACCGCTCTTGCTGTTGGCATGAATGTGGTCTGCACGCCCGCGATGGCAGCAACCGTCGACGTATCGGAGACGCAGACGATTATTGATCATGTAACCGTCTCGTCCAGCAAACCGTACGCTTCCGTCAAGCAGGATCTGGAGAGTCGTCTCGGGCGACTCGATGATCATATCCGCACGCTGCTTAAGCAAAACAAGGTAGAAGAATTACGCGCTGCCCTTCAGAGAGCCGCTGCCAATGATGGCCTCGTAATTCACTACATTGGCGTGCACGGAGACTGGCTCGTCTTAAAAGGACAGCACAAGAACGGTACTGAATATTTCACCGGCAACGTTCTTACTGCCGTTGAGATGACCAACGTCAATGTGGCGGCCGGACTTTATGCACCGTTGCGTATTATGGTCTATGAGAACACACAGGGTGGAACAACCATCGAGTACGACAAACCGTCGACCCAGCTCAGTCAATTCCACAGTGCCCAGATCGACGCTCAAGGCCGTTCACTTGACGACCGGCTAGCGAAACTTTGTGCGTCGGTACTGCAATAACAACCTGCGGATTGCGCTCCTCTGCCTCGATGGTATTGTCAACTTGTTAGCCGGCGTTCAACTTAACATACAGTGCTTAAGGATAGCTAAATTATGCAGTGAAACGCCCCGGCGTCGGAACAGGTTACGGTTTCCCAAGCCTCGAAGGCCCGGGTGCGTAGCGACCGCTTCTGCTTTACGTCGGTGTGGTTACGGCAATGCATGCGGTCGGTCGTTCTGCCCAACCACCCACTTCAGCCGACCAGGCCGCAAAGCCGCTGCGGTCGGCTGAACTTTGGCGCTGAGACTGAAGAAAAAGGGGGGCGCTTAACCGCCAATTTCAGGCAGGGCGCTGGGCTTTCCCACGGCCGCTTAGGTAGCGGGAGCGGCCGCTCAATTCCGGCAAGCGATCGTCTGTTAATAGCCGGGCAGTACGCATTCACGCAGCCTGCCGGAAAGCTACCGTTGATGAACCCAACGTCCGCTCAGGAGAGCATTCGTCGAACTGGTGCTTGCGGCCAGTTCCCGCCGTTCGCCCATGCGCAAAGAGAGACACTCAAACGGCGGCTTCACACTCGAAAACAGACGCTCATGAACGGAAGGGCGTACGGCCAGCTCAGCCTCGATACAGAGCTACGGCTAACAGCATGAGTTGGGTATCCGGGTTGGGATGGCCGCCAAGGGATGTGTCTGGCCGTCCCGTTCATGCGTTGATGAAGCGAATTGCATCCGACGTTAGCCGAACAGCTTGTTTGCGGTCTTGGCGATCAGCTCGCCTTGATGACGAGCGCCAGCGAGCTCGATGGCGCTCGGCTGACGCTGACCTTGTCCACCGGCAACGGTCGTGGATCCGTAGGGAGCCCCGCCGACGATCTCATCCAACGTCATCTGCCCCTGGTGGCTGTACGGCAGTCCGACGATAGTCATGCCGAAGTGCAACAGATTGGTGATAATCGAGAACAGCGTTGTTTCCTGTCCTCCGTGCTGGCTGGCAGTCGACGTGAAGGCGCCACCAACCTTGCCATTCAGCGCGCCGCTCATCCACAGACCGCCGGCCTGATCCAGAAACGCCGCCATCTGCGAGGACATACGCCCGAAACGAGTCGGCGTACCGACGACGATCGCGTCGTAGTCGGCCAGCTCTGCGACCGTCGCAACCGGCGCTTGCTGGTCGAGCTTGAAGTAGGCGGCCTTGGCCACTTCCTCTGGCACGGTTTCCGGTACCCGCTTGACGCCGACCGTAGCACCCGTCGAGCGCGCACCTTGGGCAACGGCATCCGCCAGCGCCTCGACATGCCCATACGATGAGTAATACAGAATCAGAATTCTAGACATTTGGAACTCCTATGTATATTTGCGCAGCGATTTTGCTACGAAAAAATGTGCCCGACAACGGCACAGTGCTGCTGTTGAACCTGGACGTCATCCGCCAGTTTGGGCCCGTACGAGCGCCTGCTTTCGGGAGTTCGGGATGGCCAGTGTCCAGTCGGCGCGCACCACCTGAACGTCACACGTGTGAATCGTCCTGTGGGACTGTCCCGATTCCCGGAATACCGGGAGGCACGTGAGTCACGAACTCTGTGTCACGATGTTTGTGCATCGGAAAGCCAAGTGGATCATGGCGCGGCTATGACGGCACGGAATCCAGAAAGACGTAGAGTGCTTCAATCCTCCCGTCGCGAACGATGATGACATCCACGCCCGTATAGTCGGGTACCTCACCACGCGGACCGGAACCCCATGCGAGGCGACCAGCATTGTGGAGGGCCTGCGCTTCACCGTGCGGCGCATAAACAAAATGCGGGTGCGATGCTCGAAGATCTCCGGCGAATTTGTCGAGAGCGTCATGCCCGACAAACGTACCCGGAGGCACGTAGAGCACACAATCTTCGGTATAAAGCTCCTCGATGGCTGCGCGACGACGCTCTGCGTCACCTTCGCCAAAGACCTCCTGAAGGTTACGATAAAGCAGTTCATGAATACGGTCGTTCACTGCGATTCTCCTTGGTGATTGACTATGGACTGAGCCACGTCACGATGTGTAGATGTCTGAGGAATTGGAGGTTGCATTGCATTACTGAGCGAGCGCCACGGTCTTTGCGATGGCCGCGACGACAGCCGGTCGCGTCAAAATCTCTTCGTACCAGCGAGCGACGAACGGAAATTTGTCGAGGGCCGCTCCGATCACCTGATGACGCCACACCCACCCGAAATGGGCAATGTCTGCGATGCTGTACTCGACGCCCGCAGCGTACGGATGACGCTCGAGAATCTGGTTGAGCACGCCCAGCGTCCGATCGACCTCCGCCAGCGCCCGCGCTTTTGCCTCGGGTTGCGGCGATGCCTGGATCTCGACCTGCAATGACTGCAGGAACGCCGGGCTGAGGCCGGATGCGTGGAAGAAAAGTTGCTCGAAGACCTTGCCGCGTTGGGGGCCGTCTTTCGGAAGCTGCTGCCCGGTCTTCTCTGCAAGGTATACGAGGATCGCGGCAGACTCGCTGAGTATCACGTCGCCGTCCCCAGGAACGGATCGGTCGATCAGAACCGGGACTTTCGCGTTGGGATTCATTGCCTTGAAGGCGTCAGTCTTCTGCTCGCCCTGGCGCAGATTGACGGGAACCAGCCGATAGTCGAGCCCCATCTCTTCCAGTGCGATGGGTACTTTGATGCTGTTGGGCGTGGTGAATGCATGAACTTCGAGCATGCTCTGCTGTTGCGCGGCATCGGGGCCGGCGAGATCGACAAGCCCTAGTGTCCTCTTTCGTTCCATGATCTATCTCCTGTGCGACGAGACAAATCTAAGGAAGCGTGCTAACTTTCGAAATAGAAATGATTGAAAACCATCGTTGCAGAATTGCGTGTGTCAAAGTTACCGGACTTTGAAGGAATCGCGATGTTCGCGAAGGTCGCTGAAGAAGGTTCGTTCGCAGCCGCGGCGGCAACAATGGGTGTCTCTGTCTCCACGGTTTCCCGGGCGGTCACCCGCCTGGAAGAGCGACTGGGGGGCAGGCTTTTTAACCGTACCTCCCGACGACTTGCACTCACGCTGACTGAGCGCGAGGAGATTTCGCGGGCGCTGGTTGCAGGCCGGTCGATACGTTCGATTGCGGTGCAACTCGAACGAGCTCCTTCGACCATCGGCCGGGAGATTGCGCGTAACGGCGGGCAGGAAGGCTACCGTGCGAGCCAGGCCGACCAGCTCGCCTGGGATCGGGGACGGCGCCCGAAAGTCTGTAGACTGGTGGAGAACCGGGCGCTGGCAAACATCGTGGCAGGCAGGCTCAAGGTGCGATGGTCGCCGCAGCAGATTGCCGGGTGGCTGAAGCGCACATACCCGGCCAACGAGGACTTCCAGGTGTCGCACGAGACCATCTATCGCAGCCTCTTCGTCCAGGCCCCTTCTGGGGAAATTACGGGCGGCATTGACACAAGGCACTGATAGGCGAGAAGCAAAGTGAACGTCCTGATCATCGGGTAACCTTCGATTCGGACGCGCACACGTTGATCCACCAGCGAAGCACGACAAAGTGGGTGAAAGCCATCATGCCAGACCTCGTTCACTAGCCGACAATAATCATCATTGCGGTGAGCAATCAGGGTCGGGCATCCCGTGCATCTGCTCACTGCCCGCCGTAGAGCGCGTTCAAGCGATCCAGCGTGCCGTCCTGCTGGGCGCGCTGCAATTCCTGCTTGACCTCCGCGCGAGTCTTGCCATGGTAGGCACCGCTACCGCTACTGCTCACGGACGTACCGCCGACTGCGTCCGACGTCATAGCTGCGTTGCTGTCGGAGGCCGTCGTGGATGTGTCGGCGTTGTCACCCGCATAGGCGAGCGTGGTGCACAACGCCAATGCGGCAATAGGGATCAAAGTCAGAGTTTTCATCATATTCTCCAGCATGGTGCATGACATGCCCCGCGCCAATCGAATCACGCGGTTTGCGCCGGGATTTCGTGCCGCTTCGAAAAGCATCAAAGGTTCTTGCAAGGACTCGGCACGCTCTTGCAATACCAGGGCAGAATTTCCCTTATTCCCGAGTTATCTCCTTTTTTGTACCGCGACCGCTCCAGGATAGGACCCGGGCATCCAGCCAGGATCCATTTTTCATCACCTGCAACTTATACCCTTGGTGTTTATGAAAGTTCTGCTGGTTGTTCCAGTTGGAACGATATTGGAATTATTTTTCTGATCTGTAAGCAGAACGTCGGCGTAGCGCACGCAAGCCAGCTCAAGGCTCTGTCGGGATGGGCGAGTCCTATTTTCCACGATCCATCCATAGGGCCACGACAGTGCGGAAATCAGAACTACAACGGTTCGCTGGATATTGGTGTTCATGGCGGCGACCGGTGCATTAAAAAAAAGGACCCCAGGCTATCGGCAAGTGCCGAGCCGGATGGACCACCAAGATTCATATGGTTGCCGCGGATGCTCGATCAGCCATAACACTCGAGCTTTCTCCCGGACAAGCCGGTGATGCACCGCAGGGGTGAGCCTTGCTCCAAAGCCTTGGGCCACCCAATCGGCCACTGCACCTGCTGATGGACAAGGCCTACGAAGGCAATGAGACACGGCAACTGGTGCTGGATCTGGGTTTTATCCCCGTTGTTCCGCCAAAGAGCAATCGCCTTGAACCGTGGGAATACGATCGGGAAATGTACAAACGCCGAAACGAAGTGGAGCGACTGTTCCGCCGTCTTAAAGGCTTCCGGCGCATCTTCTCGCGATTCGACAAACTGGATGTAATGTTCATCGCCTTCATCAATTTCGCGCTCATCGTCGATGGACTCAGGTAGTGTGAACGCGCCCTAGACAAGTTGCTCAGGTGCGCTCGAAATCGCGGCATGCCGCCACATTCGAGCCTCGGGAATAAAGCGGACTCTGGCGTGGTTAGCTCAGTGTACGCAGCATGATCGACAGGTCGCAGCGTTTTGCTACTAGCCGCCGATCGACGTGAGCTGCGGCAGAAATGGAAGGAGGCGGACATGAACAGCGCCGAGAAGTCTCTGCGGTTCCTGGTAGATAAATGGCTTGCGCCGACTCCGACGACGCGGCTCCGCGTAATTCAATTCGGTCGCATCGGTCGCATCGGTTGCGAGAGGAGGCGCTATGTGCGCGTAGAGGCCTTGGCCCCGAGCGGTTCGCGTGCGATTTTCTTCTTTCGCCACGATGACGGCTTCTGGTGCGTCTTTCCGCCCTCGATCGCACGGCCGGCATTGACGGATCACCAGCTTGCAGCGTAGGAGAGCGTCGTACGGATCGAAGGCGTCTACAGCGGTTGTGCTGGCGGTTCCCAGTGGGTAACCTGATCCGGCCGTACGATTACAGCACGACAATTGAGGGGCCCAGAGTTTTTCGACACCTTTTGCGCATACAGAGCACGCCGCCTTGGATCTATTGGAGTTAGCCTAACGCCCGAGCTTGGTTTGTCTGGCCTTCGAAATGATGCAATAAAAGAATCACTAGCTACACGCCGCGCGGAAATGGAAGAGCTTGTTAGGAAGTATAAAAAGGGCGGCAGTCCCCACGCGATTGTTAAAAACGTAGTGACGCTACGAAGTGTCAGTTTGTCTCATAGACAAAAGCAACCTAAAGCACCGAGCCGGCCCGACTCAACAGATGAGGAAATTGAAGGGTTCTACAACGACAATCTGGAAATCGTGCGATTGTTAATCCATATCGTGCTGGCACGCGCATTTGATTTAACCGAAGCCGCAGATGTACATCGAACATACGCTAGCTATTTTTGGGCGGCAGCACGCGGAGAAGCAACAGAGGGGCATCCGAGATACCGGCCGCCGTATCAGGCGTAATTCGCGTCACGGATCCTGTAAATCCAACGAATTCGATGCATGCGGAGAGTGAAGCCGACGTTCCAATGTTCGCACATGGCTATTCGACGAATGACGCTCGTCGATCGTGCTAAGAAACAGATAGCGCCTACCATTTTGGACGAAGCGCAACGACAGCGATCGCCTTAACGATTCATGCCCGCGCCGGGCTTGCCGTCTCGATGCCGCTTTCTTGGGATGAACTTCCGGACGTCGCGGCGAGCGACCAGTGGCACATGGAGACGGCCGTTGAGTGCATGCGAGCGCTCGGTCGCGATCCCTGTCACGACATGCATGGCATGCGCCAATCGATTACAGGCGCGATGCGCTGGGCCGTTGGACTCACGATATAGGGCGCCTTGGGCGAAAAAGTCGAACCGCCTGCGAACCAGTCCTGTCGATGGGCGGTACGTGCGCCCCGTGCGTGACGCACGCAAGCTATTTTCCGTTGCCCGCGTGGAACCCCGAAATCGCGAAATAGCGGCGCGGTGCTCTCAGTCCAGGTGGACGATCTCCAGCTCAGCTATTTCGATCGCAACGTGTGCATCCCCCTCGGGGATGCTGGCATTGGGATAGGTGCGCAGGATTTCCTGTCGCAAGTCCTTGTACGTCGCGCACTCGTAGTACAGCTCGCAGACAAAATCTTCGTCGCATCCATAGCCAAAATCGCGGACGCAAGGGAACTCGACCTCGCGATACTCGAACGTGACATGCGCGATGGTGCGCTTCGTTGGATCGGGCTGGTCGTCAGCTTCAATCGGCTCGTCCACTTTCATCTCCTTTGCGAGGTGGCGTCCCGTCGTCCGATCCGGTTGCCCTGACCCAGAAAGCGCAGCCGCGCTCCGGATGCGCACGTATCTGCACGGCATCCCGGTGCCAACAGATGCCGTTACCCGCCTGGTCGTAGCCGTCGTGGTGCTCGCACCAGAAACAGTCCTGGTCGGATTCCGCGCCTGGTAGCGGAACACGTTCATGGCGGGCTCGAAATACCTGTATGGATGTACAGTATAGCCAGGATTTTTTGTTTTGCATCTGGCACTATCACGGGATCACCAAGGAGGCTCCATGTGTACCAGCTACCGGGTCGGCGAGACCGATGAGGCCGACCTGTTCGACGGCTTCACGGACTTCCCACGGCGGGACTTCGACTACAAACGCGAAATCTATAAGGACTACACGGCTCCTATCCTGCGGCGGCTCGACGGCGCACCGGGCACGGACGCCGCGACGTTCGGCCTGGTGCCGCGCAGGCGCATCCCGCAGGGCGTGAAGGTATTCGACACGATGAACGCGCGCAGTGAGTCCGTAGCCGAGAAACGCAGCTTTAGCGGCGCGTGGAAGAAGCTGCAACTCTGCCTGATTCCGTGCTCGAGCTTCTATGAGCCGAACTACGAAACAGGCAAGCCGGTCCGCTGGCGGATCGGTATGGCTTCTGGAGCACCATTCGCGATCGCCGGCTTGTGGCGCGCATGGGAGGAGCCGGACGGATTGCCGGCCCTGTCGTTCACGATGCTGACGGTCAATGCGCAGAACCATCCGCTCATGCAGCGCTTCCACAAGCCATGCGATGAGAAGCGCTCGGTCGTCATCGTGTCGCCGTCCGCATACGACGACTGGCTGGGTTGTCGAAGCACCGACGAGGCGCGTTCGTTCCTGAACCTGTACCCGGTGGAAGAAATGGCGGCCGCGCCGTATCCGTTGCCGCCACGCAAACCGGTAAGGGAAGCCGCGAACGGGCCATTGCTGGAGTGACGCGAGGCGCTTCGGCGGCGCACCTGGACTGCCCGTCGATGCATGCCAGGAAAACCGGCGGCTGGCGATCCTGATGTCCTGTGGGTGGATGCGACCTCGGGTGGGTGGGCGCAAGGCGTCGTTTTTCCGAGGAAGTGAGGTGCGGCGGGCGATATACTGGAAAGGAGCGCCCAGCGTTTTCTCTCTCGTAACTGGCTCGATTTTCGAGCGTATTCCGAGACAGGAAACATGGAACCCAAACGCGCCAAAGTCCTTACCCCGGCCAAATTTCGCCATCTGCTGCGAGTCACTGAGGCGACAAGCCGATTCCCCGAACGCGACACCCTAACTCTGCTTCTCGGCATCACATGCGGGATGCGAGTCACCGAAATTTGCTCGCATTGAAATCGGTGACGTACTCGCCAAATCGGGTGCGCGACGCGAAGAGGTCAGCTTACGTGCCTCGCTCACGAAGGGCTGTCGTCCCCGGTGCATCTATCTCTTTCACGAACGCACAATCGCAGCGTTCGACCGGTACATTGAATGGCGCTATAAACGCGGTGCAGGGGCGTTTCTGGATCGACGGGAGTATCGCGGCCTCATGCCTCAGACTCGGCTGATCCTCACGCAGAAAGGTGGCCCCTTCGAGCTAAGCGTGAAGCGGCGGGTGAACCTCGATGGCGAGACGGTCGAATATCTGGCGGCCGATAGCCTTCAGAGCTATGTCACCGGTCTATACCGCGCCGCTGGCCTCGGCGTCGGCTATAGCAGTCACAGTGGTCGTAGGGCGTTTGCGAGCCGCCCGGTTGCGCAGGGCCACTCGCTCGACACTGTGCAGTTGCTGCTTGGGCATTCGCATCTCGATCATGTCTCACCGTATCTTGACGTTACATCACGCGAGCTGCGCGAAGCCATAGCCTTTTTTGATGATGCTTTCGAGGTCTGAGTCTCAAGACGCCTCAGCGACATGCCGATATACCGAACGTATTGACCAGTGAACCAATGTGGACTAATATGGGCTTAGTCCACTAGGAGCAGTTATGCAGACGGTCAATATTCATGAAGCGAAGACGCAGTTTTCGCGCTTGGTCGATGCCGCAGCCAGCGGCGAGGAAATTGTGATTGCCAAGGCCGGCAAACCGGCCGCGCGACTGGTGCCGATGGAGCGGGTCAAGGTGGTGCGCCGGTTTGGTGGCCTGAAAGGCAAGGTTCGCATTGCGGAAGACTTCGATGCGCCGTTGCCCGATGACGTCATCGCTGCATTCGAGGGCCGTTGATGCGCCTGCTTCTCGATACGCACGTTTTCCTTTGGTCGGTCACGGACGACCGAAAGCTGACCAAAGCGGCACGCAAGCTGATACTGGATGCCGACGATGTTTTCGTCAGTAGCGCGAGTATTTGGGAAGCGTCGATCAAGGCCGGTCTTGGCAAGCTCGATGTGGATGTGAACCTGCTGGTGTCCGAGATTGAAGCGAGCGGCTTTTCGGAATTGCCGGTCCGGGCGGTACACGCGGCAATGGTTCGCGATCTGCCCGACATTCATCGGGATCCGTTTGATCGGCTTCTGGTCGCACAGGCTCTGTCCGAACCGTTACGGTTGGTGACTTCAGACGGCCATCTGTCGAAGTACACCGATCTAGTTATCACCGTCTAGTGTCCTGAGTTAGAAATTCATTGAAAGATGTCAATCCCGTACTAAAGTGTCTTGTGTGGCACTTGATACGGGAGGTAACGATGAGCGGACGGCCCAAAGGAGAACTCGTGCTGAGCGAATCGGAACGCGAACAACTG
>NZ_JBNDMO010000042.1:0-37354 GCF_050436625.1 Paraburkholderia sp. GAS334
GGCGCGGGCGGGGTGGGTGTGTCCGGGGGCGGGGGGGCGTGGTTTCGCGTGCGCCGTTTTCTTTTTTTGGGGGGGGCGCCCCCCCCCCCCCCGCCCCCCCGCCCCCCCCCCCCCCCCCCCCCCCCCCACCCCCTACTGGTCAACTTTACGCCGACGCTTACAAACGGCACATAACTAAAAAAATGGTCCGCTTCGGCGGACCATTCTTTGCGCGACAGCGAGTGCGCTCAGGTGTCAGATAGGCTGAATGTTGGCCGCCTGCTTGCCCTTCGGTCCTTGCTTGACCTCAAAGCTCACCTTTTGCCCCTCCTGAAGAGACTTGAAGCCCTCCGCCTTCACTTCCGAAAAATGAGCAAACAGGTCCTCTCCGCCATCGTCCGGCGTAATGAAGCCAAAGCCCTTTGCATCGTTAAACCACTTCACAGTACCGGTTGCCATATTTGTTTCCAAAAGTGAAGAAAGCCGCGACATATCGACGCCATCGGCCGCGTCGTAGATACGTTCGATGTCTTCGGACGACGGAGTGTCACGGTCCACTGCTACTAGAGTAGCCGCGATTGGGCGATGCTTGCCGAAAAAAATACACCGCCACGCGTAAACCGTATGCGAACTTGTAGCGGCGCACAATTGGCATCTTTCCCACTACCGGATGACCAAGTGGGACCGCTCATCGCAAACGATTCGCGGAACGTACCAGGTGATGATTTGTTAACAGGTACGCCCGGCTTCCCCTCAACGCTAGTGAAGCAAAGCAACCACGTTCCTCACGCCGGTTAGCAAGACGTTATTTGCAATCTTTTTACTTGTCGATGGGTTTGAGGTCCGCCTAGAATCTGTTGAATCTCAAAAAGAGGACTGATGCTTTGGATAATCGATGTCGTCGATTTTCGGACAGTTTCGCTGTCTGACCTGCAGGACATCGCGCTCTCTTCTTTCATCCGCCGCCTCGCCTGCAGGCAGACGGTGCGCGCCGTAGAACTTTCTCGCCGTGCACCCTTATTAGCGCCGTATTGACGCAGCGATAGCGCGTGTCCGCATGGCACCGCGTCGTGAACCGTCAACCCGCGGCTGCGTTCGTTCGCACCTTCTCGAATCACTGGCGTGGGCGGACGAGTGCCCCTCACTAAGACACGAGAAGCCTATGCATGCAGACAACGCCGCACTTGCAGCGGAATACCAGCAGTACCTTGGCGAGGCCGAGAAATGGTTCCGTCACGCGAAGGAAGAGACACACGCCGGGGTTGACGCGAAGAGCGCCCGTGGAGTCGCGACGGGATACAGCGGCGAGCCGTATGGCCCACTGGCAGTGTTCAACGAATGGGCCGACCGGCAGTTCGCGAAGCAACTCGGGCCGGGCCACTTTGACGCCGCGAATCTGACCGACCGTGCCGCGTTCGACGTCTGGCAGGCTGAAATGGTGCGGGATATACGCGCCCATTGGTCAAAGAAACGCGCGCCCGAAACGCACGGCAAGACCCATCAAATCGAATTCCCACCCCTGCCGTTTCTGCAAGCTTCGCGGCTGGCCGACAGTTTCATCAAGGCTTTGCGCGTCAAATGCAATAAGCGGCCGCATGTGCTCGAGGCGATTTTTGCAAATGGACACGTGGTGCTGAACGCGCCGACGTTGAGCGTGCTCCGCGACCTGTACACGAAACTTTCAGAGTACAACCTGCTGCAAAGCGAGGAAGAAGTCCAGCAAAGCTATCGCTCAATTCAACAGCGCGTGCGAGACTTCTGTGCGGAATATGGCGGCTCTCCACTGCTGTTCGATGTCTTCGCACGTAACAAGCGGCCGGACCTCGAAGGCAAGGACCTGGATTCCCGTTCTTCTCAAGGTGGGCGGTCGCGAGATCAGGCTCACCCCTTGACCTGTTGAAGAATGTCTTTTGTTTCGGCGAGGGTCCTATTCTGTGGTTTGTCGTTCGTGATTCCGTTTAGCCGCCTCTGGAACACTCGTCACTTCACCCCGATGGAGTTCGTGATGCCGTACTGCAGGTGCTGGGCCCTGGATGATTTGGTACCTGGCGGTATACGCTCGGACAGAAGAAACCAGCCACAACCAGAGGGCACGCAGTGACGCCGTTAAATAGAAGTGCAAAGAGTAGCCGGGCTACACACGAGCCTGTTACGCGGACAATGCTTTTGCGGTGCTATACCGCGATGGATGCCTTTCGCCTGGGTCACGGTTCGCGCGAGTTGTTCACTACGCTGGGTCGATATCTCTTTGTCGCCGGGGAGCTTTGCCGCCTCGGACACCAGTCAGACAAAATCGGGTACATAGCAGAGGCACAGACAGCGGTGGTGCAGTTGGATGCCACTGAAAAGCAGGACGGCGGATGGCTTCTAGACGATGTCGACTACACGCGGCTTCGCGTCGCATTCGCAATTCTGGACGAACAACTGTCCGTAGCGTCACTGGACGATATCGCGAAGGCAGAGACAAACATTGTTGAAGGCCTGCTCGGAGCCGAACGCAAACCGGCCGTCGACGAAGCGATGTGACGTCCAGACAGGAAACAGACGTTGCAGCTCCTGTCACCGTTCGCTGAACGGCACTGGCCGCGCCTTTCAACCATGTGTAACAAGACCGCGCCCGCCGTTTGGCGATAAATTCCTCAACGGCCTTCTTGCTCCAACCGATTGCCTCCTTGCGCGCGGTGCCGCACGCCCGGCTTCCCTTCAACGCTAGCGAAGCAAGTCAACCACGTTCCTCACGCCGGTTAGCAAGACGTTCTTTGCAATCTTTTTACTTGCCGATGGCTTTGAAGCCCGCCTAGAATCTATTGAATCTCAAAAAGAGGACTGATGCCTTGGACAATCGATGTCGCCGATTTTCGGGCAGTTTCGCTGTCTGACCTGCAGGACGCCGCGCTCTTTTCTTTCAGCCGCCGTCTTGCCAGCAGGCAGACGGTGCGCGCCGTGATGACTCTCTCCGTGCACCTCAATTAGCGCCATATGGCCGCAGCGATTGCATGCGTCCGCGTGGCGCAGCGTCGCGGGCATTAACTCGCGGCTGGGTTCGTTCGCGCCTTGTCGAATCCCGGCGCGAGCGAAGGCGTGAATATACACGCGCGTAGCAGACGTGCGTACCAAAACATCGAAAAGGAGCCGCCATGCCGGACAGTGACAGTTACCCCATATGCCGCCCACTTTTACCTTTGCCTGAGGGAAGCGAGTAGACCTTCGCGTCTGCTGGTTTTCCGGGAACCGCATTAAGCCAAACGCTCGGAGAAATATCATGAACTTCGGTCTCCTCGTGTCGCAACTGCCTCACGTCTCGGAATCGCGCGTCCGTTACGACGCCATGCTTGCCCTGCACGCTCCCGAACCGCATAGATTCGCCGCGTTCTGGCAGCGTCTCAAAACTCTTGTCTCATAGTTTTCAGCGCTGATTCGGCACACGCACGAATGTCATGTGCGATTTAGTGCAGCCAGCAGACAGCGAGTGCCGAATACATCTTGACGCCCGCGCCGTCATCGCAACGATGACGTGCATGCGGGTAATTGACATACAACGTGCAAAGCGACTGCGCCAAACAGGAGGTTGGCCATGAAGATTATTGAACGCAACTACGCGTCCGAAAGGATGCTGTGCCTGAGTGCGCATAAGCTGGCGACGCATTTGGTGCTATTTCAAGCGTCCGTCGACGCGACTGGAGTAACGCCGGACGTATTAGCCCTTCGGGAAGCCGGCTTGGCCCAACTGGTTGACTCTGGACAAGGCACAACCAGGTTCTCGATTACGGACGAAGGAAATGCCGCGTTGCGGATACTGGGCGCTGGATAATTCGGCGGCTGGAGCCGCAAGCCTGGTGCCTGTGGTCACTCCAGGAGCAAACGAATGCTACCGGCGGACAATATGGCGAAGCGAGCCACGGCACAGTGAGATTTGCTGACCACACTGTAGCTCTTACGTGCTATCGCCTGTCATCGGTATCGCTAACCCAACGTTGCCAGCAGCTTGATGAAGTTGCGCTTGACGCGATACATCTGGCGAACGGTCTCTAGCTCATCAACGAACTGTGCGTGCTGCTTCAGCTCTGCCCGCAACTTCCCTATGGTGCGCACGATGCCGAACGCTTCGTCATATCGGGCGTTTCGTGTTCCGCTTTCGGCCGCAATCGGCAGCAGTCGGTGATACAGCGCAATGGCGTCGTGCGGATGCGTCTTACCGCGCACGGCCGCCATCGTTGCCCAGATATTTATCGCCACGGGACCTCCGCAGAACGCTTCCCATGCGGTCTCGCTTTCGCACTCGGCAAGAAAAACTTTGACCAGTTCGGTGCGGCTTGGCGTTTGCCATTGGCTGGGCTTCGCTTTGGTCGGCGCCTCTTCAGTGCGGACAAGCGCCCACAGATGGTTGAGTGCGCGCTCGCGCGTTGTATCGTACCGACCGGTTGCCGTGGCGACATCCATTAGCGCCGTGAACGCTTCGGCAACGGGACGCGACTCGAAACGCTGCCAGGCCAATGCACCGGCTTTCTCAAAATCCTCCCGCCGCAAGTACTCCGTTATGCTGAAATCCAGTAGACGCACGTCAGTATTCTTCCCCGATTCCGTAAGACCGCGCTCCGCCCAGGCCAGCCCTTCGTCGTGACGCCCATACTTCGCGCAAAGCTCCGCGACCTGCAAAAAACGATACGGATTAGACAGGTCTTTCGAGCGGATGCGGATCAGTGCGTCGACGTCACCATCGAGCTCCGCGAGCGTCTCCATCGCGCGCTCCAGTCGCATCCGCAGCGGGTCGAACGACCTGCGCAGGTCGTTGGCCGGGGCGAGCTGGGGTAACTCGTCCCACCCACGCTCCACCAGTTCGCGGTAACGACGCAATCCGTCGTCGCCGAGTGGCTCGCCGTACGCCGGCAATACGTTGTAAAACGTATCCCACACACCCTCTGTCTGCAAGCGGAACAGCCGCTCCGCGAGCTTCGCTGCATCAGGCGCCGTCCGGCGGCATGCATCGAGATGCACGGACGCAAGTTCCATGATTGCCGGCATGACGTCACCGCCGGAGTCATCAATCTGTTCGAGACTCTTTTCCGCGCCGGAAATCGCCAGCTCCGCGAGTTCGACTACCTGCGCCGCATTCGGCCCTACGAGACGCTGGCGCAGCATATCTGCGAGCGACATCAGGCCGTCCCCGTACGCTCCGGCTTCCCGCCAGTCGAGCGGTCGCGAAATTCGCGCTGCCTGACGCACCGCAGTCTTCATGCTTGGGAGGTCATTGGCAGTCGCCGCGCGCGCGGCAAAGAGCAGCTTGTCGCGCAGAATCATGTCGCGCTCGGCAGCTTCGAGCAGCAGGTCGCGCGTGGCGTCTTCACCAAGTGTCGCGACGTACTCGCTAATCAGTTCTTCATGCGTTTTGCGCTTCTTGCGAGGCTTCGCCGGTTCGGCGTCGTCGGAATGGAACACCTCTTCGCCTGTGTTCTCGAGCCACGACAGTGCGACCGCTACCGCATGTTTACAGAAGATGCCGTCGGCGCCCACCGGGCAGTCACATTCGTACGTCAGTTCGCCGTCGGCGCCTGCGCCAAGTTCGACGCTGTACCGTTGCGTGCCGCGCACATTCCCGCGAAGCACACCGTCGTGCTCCTCAAGGCGCGACACCGCCCCGTTCTGGAAATAGGCTTTGCCCCGAGTAAAGGTCTTCAGGTCCACCAGCGACTGGACCTCAGCGAGGGTAATGACGTCTGTAAGGGAGGTTGAGCGAGGCATCAGTAAGTAGAAGCGATTCGAGCAATGCCGCAAATCACGGCTAGCGCAGACAATGATACGGGTCCGATGCAATGCTTGGTCGGACTGTCGACGAGTTCGTACATCACGCCCCTAGATTTTGTAGGGGGCGCGCACGCCGGGTTCATCCGCAGGTCGGCCGACACCGACATCGCCGTAGCAACGTATCGAAGGCCGATCTGGCGGCACAGCTGATCGTTACCGGGCGGAAGATCCGCGACCGTGCTCCACGGGCTGAGCGCGCGCGCCTTGGGCCAGCGATTTGTGCAGGCGCGCCGATGGGAATAGCAGGGGAGAAGGGAATGCCGAGCCGAGGGGCACAATGCCCGCGTGTTTGGCTGCATCAAGCACGAAGAAGACCAGGTCGCTGATATCGACGCGAGTCGATTCCGCAGGCGCGGCCGTGCTTTGTGATGCGGGAGGTTTCACTCCGGCGCCGGGCGTGACGAAGTAGCCGGTGCGCTCCTCGGCGCGAATTAGTCCCCATTCTTCGAGCCGATAGTAAGCGCGAAAGACTGTCGACTGGCTAACGCCCCATTGCGCGATGATCTGGCGCAGCGATGGCAGTCGGGAGCCGATTGGAATCTGGCCAGCCCGGATGCCATCAGCCAATGAGTTAGCGAGCGCCTCGTACCGTTTCATGATGGATTTCTTGGAATGTTTGTCCCATGTTAGGTCGCCGTCGCCGAACCTGATGCGATCTTCCGTCGCATACGACGATCCGGTCAACCTGTCAAAACGCTCTCAGTGGCAGTGCAATTCGGTTTGGTCCGATTTGCCCCGGAACACGCGATACCCGAGCACAGTGTAAGCCTAAATCACGGGCACGTTGATCGGCATAGGGGGCAGCACAGGCTGCCTTTCCACTACTTCGCGTCACACGCCTCGCCATTCCTTGACGGCTCCTGCATCGGCATCGTGTGCTCCATTCGTGCGCGCTCGAAAAGCTGCTCTGCGCCGCTTTGAACCCGCGACGAAATGCACGAAGCGCTCCAGCGTGAATGAATAAATAGGCGAAACAGGAGCCGGTCAAGTAACGTGCATGCACTCGACCTCAGAGCGCATGCCTTGGACGTGCATCGAAGGACTGTGATGGCCTACGTCGCGTGCCCTACTGCAGTCGAATGAGCACCCCTGACGCGCAGGCATAATCCCCCATGGATTCGACCAGCTCCCGCCGACTCTCAAAGCCGAAGCAGTATCCCGAGACGATCCCGCTAGCTGTCCGCGGAAACAGGCACACGACGTAGTGCGCGGGATCGGGAACAAAATCGCCGATGCCATTGCCTCCCTGCGGTACGCTGACCTGCCACAGGCCGTCAACTGGAACCCGGGCTGAAGAGGACATCTGTCCGTCAGGAGGGACATCCTTGTATTCAATCAGCTCGACAAGCATCGCTGCCCCTCCAGTTGAAAGATTCCCATGAACCGCACGCGCAGATAGCAGACTCGCGACCTATCTGGCGCGCACGGGGTCGTCGAAGCACTGTCGCTCACTCCTGTGGAAATGCGCGACGCAGCGCCGGCCGTACGTCGGCCATCGTGATCGTCGTCGTCCCTTCACGTAGTTTTCTGAGTGCCGCACTGTCAATCACGCGCTGAAGTGCCGCATCTGCGTCCGCTATCGAGGACCCCCGCAGACCGCCCACCAGATACTCCATTGTGTGGCGGGATATACCGAAAACCCCGGCGGCGAGCACCCGGATTCTGGTCCTCACATACGACGCAAGGATATGCTCATCCGGGACGTCAAAGTAGATCTGCTGCTCGAACCGCCCGCCTCGGATCGCGGCTTCGTCAAGCGCGTCCGGATGATTGGTCGCGGCGATGTACAGGATATCGCTGACGCGCCCATCCGCGCCGTCGATAGTGGCGAGAATCCTGTTCGTGACGGGGGCCACTCCAGACCCACGCCGGTCGCGCAGGACGTCGTCCGCTTCGTCGACGAAGAGGATCGTCGGTCGCAAATCCTTTGCATCCTTTATCAACCGGTCCCACGACGACGGGTTCGCCAGCAGCTCGGCGCCCGTGGTCTTCAGGAACGCGCAGCCACTTGCGGCGGCGAGTGACATGGCGGCTTGAGTCTTCCCGGTGCCGGGTATTCCATAGAACAGTACGCCGCGTGGCAGGCGCGCGCCAAGCTTCTCCAGTTCGAATACGTGCTTCAGCCTGAAGGAGAGGTCACGCAGTTCGTCCCGGGAAGCCTCGGGCATGATGATGTCGTCGATACGTTTCACGTGTTCGGGAAGGCGCCCTTTGCTTCCCTGCAATCTGCGCATTGCCTGCATGGCGACGTCGAAGGTCACATCATTGCGGCCGAAGAGCCCCTCTCCCCGCATGTCGGCGAGCTCTGGACCAATGGATGCGATCCGCGCGGCGCTAAAACCCTCCCAACGTTCAGCGAGCGCGTCGAGCACTGCGGGTGGCAATCCGACGCGATCCACTGTCGTCACAACCGACCGGTTAAGGATGGCTTTGCGCGCCTCAAGGTCCGGCGGCGGCACGGTGATCTTGAAATCGAAGCGCCCTTCACGCCTTGCCGCAGTATCAAGCCACTCCATCTGGTTGCAGGCGGCTACCACCACGATACGGCTGCCTCGCAAACGCACCAGCTCGGTCAGCATCACGTTGGTCAGATCACGGTCCATGTGATGGCTGCTATCACCTCGGGGTTTCAAAAATGCATCAATCTCGTCAATGAAGAACACTGCCTCACCAAGCGTAGCGGCTCTGGCGAACGCCGCCTTGATCTTGGCCGGCGTCTCGTTAATCCACTTGGACGCGACATCCTGATAGCTCAGCGAAAAGAAGCGGACGTTCAGCTCCCCTGCCAGAGCCTGCGCAAACATGGTTTTCCCGTTACCGGGCTCGCCGGACAGCAGAATTCCGTTGCGTCGAGCGCCTCCATTCTCGATGATTTGCCGCCCTGCGCGCAGTAGCCTCGCCTTCGTATCCGCCATCCCGACGATATCGCTGAAGCGCATTGCCGGCACCGAAATCAGGTCGTCGAACTCGTAGACGGGTTCTGTTTGAGGGTGCGCATTTGTTTCCGAGCCGGTCGCGCTGGACCGCGGAGGAGAAATCTGAACTTCTTTGCGATCGGGACGTACGACCTCGGCAAAGATAGTCAGCGCCAACCCAGCGAGGGCTGCGATCGAAAGACCGTCTAATGGGAACAGCGCGCGACACACGGCCACTCCAATCATTGCGATCGCGATCCACCGCGTCACCGCGTATCTACGCAGCAGAAAACAGAGCAGAGAAGTGACCAACAGCGTATTACCGAGCATCCACAGCCGTTGGGATCGGATCAATGGTGCGTCTGTATGCAAGCTTGCAAGAAGCGCATGCGCCCAGCCGTATAGCATCAGCGCGAGAGCGAACACGGAAATAACCTTCATTGAATGGTGCAGAAGACGTTTCATAGCGGAGTCTCTGAAGTCAGGTTCGGGTGGGCGGAGCGGCTTAACGCAACCACGGCTGCAACAGGTCTTCGATTCCGTCGTATACGTTCTGATGGGCGATTGGGATCCACTCGTCCCGGATGATGAACATGAGCATCAACACCTCAAACGCGAACGCTGACATGCCTAGCTTCAAAAGCTCCATGAAAGCGTATACGGCCCCTCCGAGAACGTGCTCAGCAGCCAACTGCAATTCACCGATTGCCCACACAGACGCGAACCATGGGACCACCAAAAAAGCGAACGGAACAACGTTGGTCAGGAAAATTGTCGCTTTGATGAACCAGCGGATCGCTTGCGGACTATTCGTACAGGCGAGGTCATCAAGAACTTGCGTTAGGGGCGTATGGATCCGTCGCATGGTGTGCTCCAGTTGAGTGAGGAAGGTGGTCCGCGAAAAGCGAAGCGAACACACGAACCCAGTTTCACGGCGAGCACGGCAGATGCAAATCGATCGCAGATGATGAGGGTTAGCCCAATGCAATTGCCAAGGCTTGCGGCGGGCCATTTAGATCAGTTTCGATCCGAAGGCCAGTTGGGCGATGGCGAACCGAGAGAGATCGGGATATCCGTGCCAAGGCGAGCCAACCTCTGCCTGAATGGGCTCGACCAGGTATCGGTGCCGGCAGGGGAGAGCAAACGAAGGGGACGCCATCATCCCAGTGATACAGAATGCAACCAGGATATGGGAACAACGGCACACCCACGTCGCTTGACGACGCGGGTGCGAACGAGACGAGCTACTTGATTTTGCGACGACACCACTGAACTACTGCGGTTAGCGGAGACAGGTATTCCCTGAGCAAATCCTGACATTCCTGCCAGAAAATGCGCCAGATTTTACGGGGTGTTCCCATAGACCCTCCGTGGGGTAGGTAACTGCATCATTTGCGGTCACAAGTTGCAAACAGAACAGGGCGAACGTTGCAACGGCCGAATATTGAGGCAACGCACGTCTACGCCTCTCCAGTCATCAAATCGCTTGTTAACCCCACCCCAAAAAACAACGCCATGTGCAGGCAATCACAGGTAGGAACAGCCGGTCATCAAATCGGCTTAGACACTTCATAAAAACTCCCTTTCAGTTGGACGTGATGTGCGCAGCGGAACAATCATGTGCATCCCGACGGCAGATCAAGTGTCAAACGGAAACGGACGAACGCAAATCTGTGGCTGTATATGTGACCGGCCATTAGCCACAGGAAGCGATGGTCGACCGTCCAGACGGCTTCCATGCAGCGTGCCGGAAAGCGAGCCGATCGATGAATCGTTTCCGCTCTCCGCGACGAATCCATACGGCCAGTCAAAGCTGATTGCTGAGCAGGTGCTGCGTGATCTTGAGGTTTCGGATCCGACGTGGCGGATCGCGACGCTGTGTTATTTCAATCCGGTGGGCGCGCATGAAAGCGGGTTGATTGGAGAAGATCCGGCTGGCGTGCCCAATAACCTGATGCCGTTTGTCGCGCAGGTTGCAGGGTTGCAGTTGGCAAGCTGGAGAAGCTGCGCGTCTTCGGCGGTGATTACGACACGCCCGATGGCGCCGGCGTGCGCGATTACATTCATGTGGTCGATCTTGCGCGTGGGCATCTTGCGGCGCTGGATGCGCTGGTTAAGCACGATGCGAGCTTCGTTGTGAATCTCGGTACGGGTCAGGGATACAGCGTGCTCGACGTGGTGCGCTCGTTTGAGAAGGCGTCGGGGAAGCCTGTGCCCTATGAGATCGTCGCGCGCCGGCCTGGCGACATTGCGCAGTGTTTTGCTGACCCGGCCGCGGCCGACAGGCTGCTGGGATGGCGCGCGCAGTTTGGCATCGAGTAGATGTGCGCTGACCACTGGCGCTGGCAGTCGATGAATCCTCGCGGATTTGCGTGACGGATCGGCGCGTCCGCGTCCTGATCCGTTCGCCTGATCCAGTCCCGGCGGGCGCACTCGCCCGCCGGTTCCTGCTGCGCAAGGCTTCAAGACCGCACAACTATCGTCTTTGCGCTGCGCGCTGAACATCTCGACAATCACAAACGGTGACAGGGCTTCCTCCCCTTCCCTGATCTTACCTGCCAGAGGTGTTGCGCTTATGCCGGTCACGTGACACGTGGCGAACATCGGTACCACTCGCAACGTAGACGACAAACTCAGCGATGTTGGTAGCATGGTCGCCGATACGCTCGATGGCCTTCGCTATGAACAGGTAGTCAAGTCCAATCGAGATTGTTCGAGGGTCTTCCGTCATGTACGTTATAAGCTTACGCACGAAAGCTCGAAACTCATTGTCGATGGCTTCGTCATCTCTGACAATTTCTGCTGCTGCAACCGTATCCATCCGCGCGAACGCATCCAGTGCTCTGCGCAGAATGTGTGAGGCCATTTCGCCGGACGCCTTGATTTCGGTGATGTCGACAGTCCACGCCGCGCTATCCACGGCAAGACGGCGTGTTCGCTTTGCAATTTTCCGGGCCTCGTCTCCCGCACGCTCGAGGTTGGTGATGCACTTGGAGGCGCCCATCAGGAGACGCAGGTCACGAGCCGTCGGCTGTCGACGGGCAATAACATTGCTCACTTCCTCGTCGATTTCTATTTCCATCGCATTGAGCCGGCGTTCGTCCTCGATAACCTGTTCGACAAGTGCCAGATCGAAGGTGTTCAGTGCCTCCATCGCGCGAGCAATCTGAGACTCCACCAGTCCGCCCATTTCGAGCAGCCTCGTTGAAAGCAGCTTGAGGTCCGAATCAAACCCGCTGGAAAGATGCATGTCCGACATTTTCGTTCCTTGGCGGAAGTGGCCAGTGACGTATTCCGCAACGGGTTGATGCGATTTCTGACGGCACCCACTGCGTCATTGCCCACAGCGTTCCCGTACAAATCGCTGAACCCAGTGAAGCAGGCGGCGTCGACTGGAAGCATCGACAATGGATGCCTGTTCCATTGCGCGTGCCGCCACTCAGTCTGTGCCACTTCCGCGAAGGTGCAACGGTTGTGTGGTCTTGTCAGACCATCGGTCCGCGCAAGCAACCGCCGGCGCGCCTGTCCCACGCGATGGATAGCCGCGTTGCCTACTTCGTCGGCCGTCCCGTTTTGACCGTTTCGACGGCCGAGACTGCAGCAAGAAGTCGTTTGGGTGCAGCGGATTCCAGCATCAGCAGCCCTGCACGCAATAGCTCGCTCTTCTTCACGGCAACGCCTGCGTCCAGGCACTTCTGTTTCAGTGCTGCGATTTTCTCGTAGTCAGACGTCGGCATCGTGAAGCTGTCACGCACAACCTTTTCCTTCTTCGCGCGCTTCGGCTTCGTTTCCGCAGGCGGACTTACCGCTACCTCGGGGGCTACCGCGCGCTTGCGCTTTGCAACAGTTTCCGATGCCGGTTTCACACCTTTAGCTTCCGTCTCAAGTGAATTTTTCTCACTTGCCTGCTTGTCGTCGGCTTTCGCATGACCGTTTGCATGCTTGGGGAAGTGAAAGGCCTTCTTCGTCGGTTTCCTGATACCCGGTTCGCTCACGATCATCTCCTGATTGACAAACGATATAAACAGTATATATCGTTTCTGAACACTTGCTGGACTGCATTGGCGATGCCACCCTCCGGGTACGGTCATTAAGTTATCCACAGAATCTGTTCGCATGGCTGTGGACAATTTCACGAGCAAGCGGTGCAAGTGACTGAAACGACTGGATTTGTGCGTTGCATGCCGGATGTGTGCAATGAGTTGTTCACCACTGTCGCGCACCGGGCTGTGAAGTAAGCACCCCTTGGTCAGGAAAACGACAGAATCTGTGCTGACAAAAGCGAAGACAACTGACTCGCCTCGACGATAGGTCGATTCAATTTGCATGCACATTCGCAACATCGTTTAATCGATTTCCCGCACGGCGCCCATCCCCCTCTCTTCAAACACCAGGAGTGCATCATGGCCCAGCTCAATGCCGAGGATGTCGTCAACGCTATCGCCGCTGACACCAACACCCCTGCAGAGACCGTATCGAAAATGTACGCGGAGACATGGGCCGAATATAGCGACGGCGCGCGAATCCTGGACTACCTGACCGTCCTCGTTGCCAAACGTGTTCGGGAAAACCTGCGCAGCGCTCAGCAAAACATGCACTAGACGACAGCGACACGGTTCGTTGAAAAACAGCAGGAGACCGCTGTCCGGATCAGTCGCCGGGGACCTGCCGGGATACCGGCATTCCCCGGGTTTGCCCGTCGTTGACGCAGACAGATCGGTTCGCTACTTTCGGTGTAGTCCTACCTACGTACCCAGAGAGCAGTGATTGATGGCCGACAGCTCTGAAGCAACCAGAGAAATTGAAATCGAATTGAATGGCTCGCGCTATCGCGGCCGCTATCGCGTCATGAGCGGTTCTGTCATCGTTTATTACGAAAATGAAATCAAGTTTGCAGAATACGGAGTGACAGAGCCGGCTGTGGTCGCAAAGTGGTTGTTGACGGACCTGACGCGCCGCATCGAAATGAAGAAGCGAAAATCTGCCGATAGCTAACCGACGTCACCGACTGCGCTGCGCGGCACGTTAGCAACTACCATTGAGCGCGCAAAATCTCCTGCGCCTTGCCCATGTGATACCCCTTCTGGTCGTGCAGATAGCCAATGGCTTCCTCAACAAGGCAGGGCTCGCCTAGCTGAAACATGTACTCCCGCAGCAACGCTTCGCTCGTGACAAGGTCGTTCAGCCTCCCAAGTTCGTCCTGGACTGATGTCAGGCGCTCGATCACCGCCCGGTGTCCGCCATCCAGCACGGGCGAAAAGAACTCAAGCAGATATCGCAGCTTCTTCCCCCCGATTCGCACTTCGTGAAGCGCGGCATAGTCCGAGCCGCTCTGCGACGCTGCCCGCTTCACCCGTTTTTTCAGGGCCTTCTCAGCCACGCTCACCCGGTCCTCGGCAAATTCAACGAGAACGAGCCCCCTGGCGCGCGACTCGAGCTGGGTCCGTGCACCGGTGCACGCCTGCTCCAGTACCCGCTCGACACCGGCGTTTCCAATCGTGCGGCGACTGAACGACAGCGCGTCGGCGCGACGTTCGTCGATAAGCTCGATGAGCGGTTTGATGGAATGTTTCGTAGACGGGTCGGCATCGAGCAAGTCCTTCAGGACATCCCAGTCGCGCGTCTTGCCGGCGGCGTTTGCCAGGGACTTGAATTCGCCACACCGGAACCTGGCATCCTTCCTGTCCAGTAGCGGCCCGTAGGCCCACCATAGCGAACGCAACCGGCGAAACGCAACGCGGAGCTTGTGCAGAACTTCGGGGTCTGCTTTCGATTCCAGTTTGCGAACTCGTCGCACCGCGTCCTCTGCGGTCGACGTCGCCAGCAGCGAAAAAGCGTCAGCGACAGTACTCCCGAACGTCGGCAGGACGGCGTCGCCACTCTGGGAGTGCGCATCCGGGTTGGGTATTTCGGCCCCTGCGGCGAGCAGAAAATGAGAACTCATTTCAGGGAGCTCCTTGTGACCGCAAGGTGGACAATGAGGGGATGAGGTTGTTAAGTGCTCGCAGACAAGGCGAATTCGCGCGCGGGTTGGGCGTAGTGCTCGCCCACTCGATTGAATCCTACAACGCTGGAGCTTCAGCGCCAATGGGATGTGTGACGCCGGCTGGGTCGCCTCGACGCACGCCGCGTTCGGGGTGCGCTATCGTTTCCACACGTAACCGGGTTTCATCGGGCGGCGCTTTCAACAAGGTTGGTGAGGTCGCTTGATTTGTAAGGTTCGCCCTCTTCCTGCGACCAGGTCCTCCTTCGCGCAAATTGTCATCAAGGCACGGAGAATCGGCGTTGATATGCCGGTGCGTGCCTTGATCGTCGAACTCCTGTATGGGTCGAAGCGCTAGCCGCGCCCACTCGCCAGCTCGCTCATTTCATCGGCGGCGCTGATGCGAAACACGGAAACCGCGCCTTGCAACCTGAGCGCCTGGTCCTCCAGCGCCCGGGATGCAGCAGCAGCCTGTTCAACTAGCGCTGCGTTCTGCTGTGTGGCTTCGTCCATGTGGGTAACGGCACGAGAAACCTGGTCGATCCCCGTGCTTTGCTCGACGGAAGCAGCGGCGATCTCGCCCATCATGTCGGTGACGCGTCGCACCGCACCGATGATCTCGTTCATCGTCTGGCCCGCCTCATCAATCAGTCTCGAGCCGCTTTGCACGTGCTGAACCGAGTCGTCAATCAAGGCCCTGACTTCCTTCGCCGCCGATGAAGAGCGTTGCGCCAGGCCGCGCACTTCGCTTGCAACCACAGCGAATCCGCGTCCCTGCTCGCCCGCACGCGCCGCTTCCACAGCAGCGTTCAGCGCGAGGATATTGGTCTGAAACGCGATGCTTTCGATAATATCGATAATGTCGGCAATCTTCGTCGAGCTTTGATTGATCTTGCCCATTGTGTCGACGACGCGGGTCATCATTTCGTTACCGACGTTCGCGATATCGGATGCCTTTGATGCCAGTCCGCTCGCTTGACGGGCGTTGTCGGCATTCTGCCTGACGGTGCCGGTCAGCTCTTCCATGCTTGCCGCGGTTTCCTCAAGCGATGCCGCCTGCTCCTCGGTCCGACGCGACAGGTCGATATTGCCCGCGGCGATCCGGCCTGTCGCTGAAGCGATCGACTCGCTGCTGGCGCGCACCGTGTTCACCGTCTCGATGAGGCCGCGTTGCATCTCTGCGAGTCCATCCAGCAAACGGCCCATCTCGTCGCGCGACGACGCGACTACCGGCCTGCGCAGGTCGCCTTCAGTGATGTCCCTGAAATGATCAAGCGCCTTGTTGAGTGGGCGTCCGATAGCACGGTCCAATGCGAACCATGCGTAGCACGCGGCCGCGAGCCCCAGCGCGATTGCCACAAGGCTGACGATGCGGGATGTCCTGAACGTTTTCTGTGCGGCTTCGTATCTTTCTTTCGCCGCGTCGTATTCGAATTTTTTCAGCGCATCGCCGCTGGCGACCATCTTCGCCGCGACTGCGGAAACAGCCGCTTCCTTCTTGCCGATCTCGGCATAGTCGCTACTCCGGACTGCTGTTTCGAGTGCATCGAGGGCGCGTCGCATGTCGTCGCGCCCGGAGGCAACCGCTTGCGCGAGACGGTCCTCTGCCGCATCACGCGGCCCTTCAAGATACTTTTTCCACCACGCGCCGGACTGCTCGCCCATGCTGTGCGAGAGATCGAGTAAAGATGCAACCTGCGGCGTGCCTACGACGAGCGCAGCACGATCAAGCGCCGTTCGCGAGCGCGACGAATAGAGTTCCGCGTTGGCAAGGGCTATCGTGTCGGGTAACTGAACGGTGTAGGTCTGGCTGTTTGCCGTGTTCGCCTGACTCATACCCGCTTGACCAAGCGCACCCACAATCAACAGGAGTGCGCTGAGAAACGCCATGGTCATGCCAAGGCGTGCCCTAATCGTGAAGTTCATGTCCAGAAGTGCCTATGCGTGAGGCGACGACTGTTGAGTGCTCCGGCTTCCGAAAGGCACACCGCGCAGTGACGCCGTGAAAAAGCCCGGTTAGTGGAGAATCTTCGCGAGAAAATCTTTCGCGCGATCCGACTTCGGATTCGCGAAGAATTCTTCCTTGCGGTCGTCTTCGACGATCAGGCCACGGTCCATGAAGATCACGCGGTGCGCGACCTTCTTCGCAAAGCCCATTTCGTGCGTGACGCACATCATCGTCATGCCTTCCTGCGCGAGTTCGACCATCACGTCGAGCACTTCGTTGATCATCTCCGGATCGAGCGCCGAAGTGGGCTCGTCGAACAGCATCGCGATCGGATCCATCGACAGCGCGCGCGCAATCGCCACACGCTGCTGCTGCCCGCCGGAAAGCTGCCCCGGATATTTGTCCGCATGTGCGCGCAGGCCGACGCGATCCAGCAGCTTCAGGCCCTTCGCATTCGCTTCGTCTTTCGAGCGGCCGAGCACCTTGATCTGCGCGAGCGTCAGGTTTTCCGTGATCGACAGATGCGGGAAGAGTTCGAAGTGCTGGAACACCATGCCGACCTTGGCACGCAGCTTCGACAGGTTCGTCTTCTTGTCGCCGAGCGACTGGCCGTTGATCGTGATCTCACCCTGCTGGAACGGTTCGAGGCCGTTCACCGTCTTGATGAGCGTCGACTTGCCCGAACCCGACGGGCCGCACACCACGACCACTTCGCCCTTTTTCACTTCCGTCGTGCAACCGGTCAAGACCTGAAACTGGCCGTACCACTTCGAAACATTGCTAATGGAGATCATTTTGAAACCTGTCAACGTTAAGTCAATACCACCGCTGCCCTGCTGAATCAGCGTTGCACACGCGTCTGATACCTGATTTCGAGCACACGCGCGTAGCGGGTCAACGGAAAGCACATCGCGAAGTACAGCAGCGCGACCATCCCGTAGATCGGAAAGGGGCGAAACGCTGTGTTGGTAATCATCGACCCGGTCTTCGTCAGTTCGACAAACCCGATAATCGACGTCAACGAAGTGCTTTTGACGACTTGCACGAGGAACCCGACTGTCGGCGCTACGGCGATCCGGAGCGCCTGAGGCCAGATGATGTAGCGCAACTGCTGGCCATATGTCATGCCGAGACTGGCCGCGGCGCCCCACTGGCCTCGCGGCACCGCGTCGACGCAACCACGCCAGATATCGACGAGATAGGCACTGGTGTAGAGCGTCAGCGTGACCGCTGCGGCGACCCACGGAGAAACATCGACACCAAGCAGCGGCAAGCCGAAGAAACCCAGGAACAGTTGCAGCACCAGTGGCGTGCCCTGGAACAGTTCGACATACCCTGTGACCACATACTGAAGTGCACGGTTTTTCGACACGCGCATCGCCAGCAGGATCGCGCCGACCACGCCTCCGCCTGCAAATGCGATCAAGGACAGCAACACAGTCCAGCGCGCCGCAATCACCAGATTGCGCGCGATGTCCCAGAGAGTGAAATCGCTCATCGCTTCCGCCCAGCAAAGAGACCCGCGCCAAACTGGTTCAGCATGCGTCGCAACACGATCGCCAGGCCCAGATAGATCGCCGTGATCACGAGATAAATTTCGAACGACCGGAAATTGCGCGACTGGATGAAGTTGGCCGCGTACGTCAGATCCTGCACGGAGATTTGCGACACGACGGCGGATCCCAGCATCACGATCATGACCTGTCCGAGCAGTGCGGGAAACACGTTCGCAAGCGCCTGCGGCAGCACGACGTGCCGAAACACCTGCCGGCCCTGCAGACCCAGCGCGACTGCCGCCTGGACCTGTCCACGGGGAATCGAATCGATCCCCGCGCGAACGATCTCAGTGGCGTACGCGCCGAGGTTGACGGTCATCGCGAGCACCGCCGCCTCCATTTCGCCGATATGGATACCGAGACCCGGAAGTCCGAAAAACACGAAGAAAAGCTGCACGAGGAATGGCGTGTTGCGGATCAACTCGACATAGGCCCCCACCAGTGCGCGCGCCCAACGCGGACCCGCCGCGCCGACAGCGGCGCCGGCTACGCCGAGCGCCCCTCCGAGCGCCGTCGACACCGCCGTGAGTCCGAGCGTGATCGTCACACCACGCACAAGCAATCCCGTGTAAGTGTGCAGATCGCTAAAATTGAATGCGTAACTCATCGTGCACTCACAGATTCGCCGGCAACGGTGTCTTCAGCCACTTCTGCGAGATTGCATTCAGCGTGCCGTCCTTCTTTGCCTGCGCAATCGTCTCGTCGACCTTTTGCATCAGTCGCGTTTCGCTCTTGTTCAGGCCGACGTGGTCGGGTGAACTGAACAGTTCAAACTTCTGTTCGGGTTCAATCGCCGGATGGCGGGCAATAATCGTCGCGCCGACGTCGTTGCCCACTACCATCAACTGGGCCTGTCCGGAGAGGAACGCCGCGATCGCCCCGTTGGGATCGTCGAAGCGCTTGATGGTGGCGCTCGCGGGGGCCACCTTCGAGATGCTTAGGTCTTCGAGCGTGCCGCGCGCTACCGAGATCGTCTTGCCGGCGAGATCCGCCGGGCCTTTGACCGACACGTTTTTCGGACCGAACACCGCCAGGTAGTACGGCGCGTACGGCTGCGAGAAATCGATCACTTTCGCGCGTTCCGGTGTCTGACCGACGCTCAGCAGCATGTCCGCCTTGTGGTCGGCGAGGTACGCCATGCGGTTGTCGCCCGTGACCTGGACGAGTTCCACCTTCGCGTTCAGCGCCTTGCCGATCAGACTGGCCATGTCGATGTCATAGCCGACCGGCTTCATATCGGAACCGATCGAACCAAACGGCGGATAGTCTTCAAAGACGCCGACGCGCACGACACCTGACTTCGCGATCGAGTCGAGTGCATCTGCATGCGCGGCCGGAGCCAGCGCGCCTAGCGTAACGCCGCAGGCAATCGACAGCGTCAGGACAGTGTTGCCGAGAAGGCGATTCGCAAAGCGCGAGCGAGATAAAGCATTCATGATGTGCTCCTCCAAAACTGTTTTATGTTGAATTCAATCTGCACGACGCGCGGCAACGGATTTCCCGCGCGACCGTACTTTCCAGACCGACTGGCTAGGAGGCCTGACGAAGCGTCAGAACCTGCTTGATTTCCTGGAAGGCGGCAAGGCCAAACGGGCCCAGTTCGCGCCCGATGCTGCTGCGCTTGTAGCCGCCCCACGAGGTTTGCGGATAGATCAGCTGCGGCGTGTTGATCCACACCACACCGGCCTCCAGCGCGCGAGCGACCCGCTCGCCGCGCGCCTCGTCGGCGGTGACGACGGTCGCGACGAGCCCATACTCGCTGTCGTTTGCCATGTCGACGCATTCTTCTTCGGTGTCGAACACCCGCACGCACAGGACAGGGCCGAATATCTCGTCACGCCACAGCGCGCTCGTCGGCGGTACATCGGCAAAAATCGTCGGCGCGATGAAAAAACCCTGCTCCGGCGCGCCGGCTGGCCGGCCGCCGCCGGTGACGAGTCGCGCGCCGTCGGCAATACCCTGTTCGATATGGCCGCGCACCCGTTCGAACTGGGCGCGGTTCACGAGCGGCCCCATGCGCACACCGGGCGCAAACGGGTCGCCAACGACGATTCGCTCCGCGCGCTCGACAAGCTTCGCCAGCAACGTGGGCGCGAGTTCGCGCGCGACGAGCACCCGGCTCGTCGCGGAGCACATCTGTCCGCCGTTGAAGAATCCGCCCGCCTCGACCAGTTCGACCGCGAGATCGACGTCCGCATCGTCGAACACCATGATCGACGACTTGCCCCCGAGTTCGAGGCTCACGCCCTTCAATGTGTCGGCGGCCGTTTTCATCACGGTCTGGCCGACGCCTGTGCTACCGGTAAACGACACTTTTGCGACGCCAGGATGCGCGACAAGTGGAGCGCCCACGTCTGCGCCGGTGCCCGTCACCGCGTTGAAAACGCCTGCCGGCAAGCCGACCGATGCGATGATCGAGGCCAGTTCGAGTTCCGGCAGCGGCGTGATTTCGGAAGGCTTGAGCACAACAGTGCAGCCGGCCGCGAGCGCCGGAGCGAGCTTCCACGCCGTCGTCACCATCGGGAAATTCCACGGGACGATCAGCGCGGCCACGCCGCACGGCTCGCGGCGAATCCGCGCGCGATGCTCGGTGCTGGGAATGCTGACCTCTTCGCTCGCCGCGTCGTCCAGCCGTCCGGCCAGTTGGGCGTAATAGCGGAACGTCCCGATCACATCGTCGACGTCCATGTGCGCTTCTTCTTGCGGCTTGCCGTTATTCAGCGACTGGAGCATTGCGAGACGCTCGCGTCGCGCCTCGACTTCCGCAGCAATCGCGTGCAGGTAGCGTGCGCGTTCGGCGCCGGTCGTCTGCCTCCACGTGCGAAACGCCCGGATCGCCGCGGCCACCGCCAGTTCGACATCGTGCGCGGTACCCGCGGCCACGTCGGCCAGGTGGGCCCCGGTCGCCGGGTTGACCACCGCGATCCGCCGACCCAGTGCGCCGTCGATCCAGCGGCCGTCGATGTAGTGCTGTGTAAGAAACTGCGTGTCGTTTCGCGCGTTCATGCCGCTCCTCCCGAAACGTGGTCGAACCACTTCTGTTCGTCGATTTCGATCAGCGTGGGCACGCGGCGTGCCGCCGCCTGCTTCAGTTCGCTCGCAAGCGCGGCCTGTGTGTCGGCCGTTACGGCGCAGCAGCCAAAGCCGCGCGCGATTGCGATGAAGTCCGGCGTGTAGATGTCGACGCCGATCGGCTCGATGTCGCGTTCGACCATGTACTTCCTGATCTCCGCGTAGCCGTGGTTGTTCCACAGCAGAACGATCACCGGCACGGCGGCTTCGACGGCGCTCGCCAGTTCGGGCAGCGTGAACTGCAGTCCGCCGTCGCCTGTCAGGCAGATCACGGGCCGGTTCCCGACTGCAAGCTGAGCGCCGATCGCGGCCGGCAAGCCGTAGCCCAGCGTGCCGTAACCCGTCGACGAGTTGAACCACGACCTCGGAGCGGCCGCCTCGAAGACGAAATTGCCGGCGTAGACGGGGCGCGTCGAATCGCCAACGATGACTGCATCGGGGAGCGTGTCCGATACCGTATCGAAGAGCGCTGCCAGCGAGCGGGTCGGCGCATCGTAACCGGCATCGACCTCGGCACGCACCGCGCTCACACGCGGCGCGCCCCAGCGGGCATCGCGCGACGGCAGCGGACGCGTTGCCAGGCGGGCGTCGAGCGCCGCGAGCGCGAGTTTCGCGTCGGCCGCGATCGCCACATCGGGCGCGAAGTTGCGCATCGACTGCTGGGCGTCGATATCGATCCGGACCAGCTTGCCATCGATGGCGAACCCGCCATCGAACACCACGTCGTAATCGGTCTCGCCCAGCTCGGTGCCGACTGCGAGCACGACGTCGGCCTCACGCACCAGCGCGCGCGGCGCGGGGAGCGACTGGGTCGAGCCGATCGAAAGCGCGTGACCGCGCGGCAACAGGCCCTTTGCGTTGATCGTCAGCGCTACCGGTGCCTGCAGGCGTTCGGCCAGTGCACGCAATTCGGCGGCGGCTTCGATCGCCCCGCCACCGGCCAGGATCAGCGGGCGCTTCGCGCCTGCTAGCAGGTCGGCGGCCGCATCGAGCGCAGCGGGCGCACCAGCTGGCTTCGCGGGAAATACTGCCGCGCCGCGTGGCGTTGCCCGGGCAGGAGCGACGATCACGTCGAGCGGAATTTCGATGTGAACCGGCCGCGGCCGGTCGCTCGCGAAGACCGCAAACGCGCGCGCCAGCACCTGCGGCAGTTCGTCCGCATTGAGCAGCGTGTGCGAGAACGCGGTGAGCCCTGCGAAGACGCTGTGCTGCGACGGCAGTTCGTGCAGGCGGCCAGCGCCACTACCGAGCTGGTGTGTGGCGTTGACACTGGAAATCACCAGCATCGGGATCGAATCGGCGTAAGCCTGCGCCATCGCGGTCGCGATGTTCGTCATGCCCGGCCCCGTGATGATGAAGCACACGCCGGGCTTGCCGGTCACGCGGGCATAGCCATCGGCCATGAAACCCGCGCCCTGCTCGTGGCGCGGTGTGACGTGGCGCAGCGTCGAGGCCGCCAGGCCGCGATACAGCTCGACGGTATGAACGCCTGGAATGCCGAACACGAGTTCGACGCCGTGGTGTTCAAGCAGCCCCACGAGCGCCTCACCGCAGGTCTGCCCGGTAACCGGCCGAGGCTGCAGGTGTCCGCCCGGCTGGCCGAAGATCGATGTGGTTTCAGGAAAGTTCATGAGACGTCTTCGAATTGATCAGTTGCCGGTGCATGCATGTCTCCGGATGTGTGTTTGTTGGCCTATTCTTGTTCCGCGGCGTGCACACGGCAATCGAGTAATTTGCATGCTCGCTATGTTCTGGGCTCATGGCCTCAATCAGGAGTGCCTTTCACTCCGATGATCTGGGCGCGCAAATCGGCGCACATGATACGAATCGAGTCGGGAAGTCCGACCGGCCATCATGAGTTTTTCAAATGCTGGAAGGTATCGACGATGCGCCGCCTGGCGCCGCTGAACGCGTATTCACGCGACGCGCGAAGGAGCTCGCGCCGACGAAGGAAGGCGAACAGTTTTTGCCGGCAGTGAAAGAGCGCTTCTCGCGGATCGAGGAGGTTTCGCTGCGGCTAACCCGGCAGCGCACCGACCGCGCGCTGAAGATATCCACCCAGCACATCGGGCAGGAAGAGGCGTTTCGGACGCAACGCGCCGGTCAACGTTTCATTTTCAGGTACAAACGACTCAACCGCGGTCGCGAATGCACCCACAGCCGGGAGGCCAGCCAGCCGGGCGGCCGGTCGCGCACTTCGAGGCGGAAGACTGACCGTTCGACGGCCGTGCTGCCCGCGAGCGCATTTCCGCGCTGGTTCGGACCCATCTCGCAGGTATAGAAATACCGAAAGCCCGCCTCAAGGGCGACCTGGCGGTAATCGTCATCGAAATAGCCCTGCGGCCAGCAGAGATGATCGGACGCGCCGCCAAGCCGGTCGAAGGCGAGACGGGAATCGATCAGATCCTGCCGGAGCAACGCACGCCTGCGCGCGCGATCAGGTTCGACGTGGTCCCAGCGCACATGCCGATGCGTGTGACTGTGAAATTCAAACGTATTCGCGCGCCGCATGGCATCGATTTCGGACCATCGAACGATCACACGGTCGGGCTCCCCGTTTTCGATGGCCGACTCCCCGTCCTTATGGCTGAGCAGCGTAGGCAACGCCTCGCGCGCGCCCGCATGGGGGCGCGGTGCACCCTCGCCCGGCCACGCGGTCACAAGGAAGCACAACGCGGTAAAGCCGTGGCGCTCCAGCACCGGGTGCGCGTGCACCCAGTTGTCGAGGTAGCCGTCGTCGAACGTGATGACAATGGAATTGCGCGGCAGCGGTGTGCCAGCAAGGTACGCGGCGAACTCAGCGGAGCCGGCGGTCCGATATCCCGCTTTCGCCAGGTACGCCATCTGCGCAGCGAAATTCGTGGGCGATACCGTGATCATGCCCGGCGACGTGCTGATGTGGTGGTACATCAGGACGGGCACCGTCCTCGCGTACTGCGTCATCCGGGTTTCCGCCGTTCGCGCAAGCCGCGCCGATAATATTCGACGGTCTCGCACGCCATTGCGTCGACCGTAAAGCTGAAGTCGGTCAGTAGCCGGCCGGCGCGGCCAAGCCGGGCACGCAGCCGCGGATCGTCAACCAGCTGCAGGATGGCCGTTCGCAGCGCGTCGATATCATGCGGCGGCACGAGCAGACCATTTACACCGTGGGTAATGAGTTCCGGCACGCCGTCCACGTCGCTGCCGATTACCGCCAGGCCGCTCGCCATCGCTTCAATATACGACTGGCCGAGCGCTTCCTGATGCGTCGGCAGCACGAACAGGTCGCAGCCACGCAGCACATTGGGAATATCGGAGCGAAAACCGAGTAGATGAATGCGATCTGCGAGCTGGAGCCGGTCGACAATCTCCTTGACCTTATCGAAACAAGGGCCGTCTCCCGCCATGACGATGTGCAGCCCAGGCCGCCCGGCGAGCAAGGGTCGAACTGCCGCGATCAGATCCTCGTGGCCCTTCTTGTCGCGCATGATTGCGACCATGCCAATGACCGTAGAATCCGCATTGATACCCAGTTCGGCGCGCAAGGTGGAATGCGACAGCGGCTCGTGCCTGGCTATACCGTCATAGATGGTCTCGACCCGCCTTCTTGATACGCCTGCGGAGACCAGGTAGTCGCGCACATGCCGGCTGACCGCGATCACGCGATGGGGAATCCATGTGTAGGTGGCGAGGGAGTTGATTGGCAACGCCAGGTGCCGTGTGCGAACGACAAGAGGCGTGCCCGCGAGGCGCCCGGCGAACCCTGCAATAATGCTGTCGTGACCGCTGTGCGTGTTCAGTACATCGAACCTTTTGCGACACAGCAAATCCCTGATTGTCATCAGCGACCGCGCGTCTGCGCCGCCTCTCATGGGCGCATGATGAACGGCGAAGCCCTCTCCCCGTGCCCGTACACCGAGCTGCGCATCCTGCGGGCACACCACCTCCACGGAATGGTTCATCCCTCTTAGCGCAATCATCTCCTTCAGAGTACGGTGTTCTTGCCCTCCCCAGCCGCTGGATGATTCGCTATGCAAAATCTTCAGTGCTTTCATTGCCCTTCCCCAACAACCTGAAATTTGCATCGTGCGTAATATACCGTAACAAAGTAGCGGGCGTGAGTGCGTTTTGCCGGTATTGACAGATAATTTTCCGCGTTGGTCAGGCGTTCGCTGAGCATGAACGGCTGCGGCCAGGCCGTCTCTTCAAGCGGGCTTCCGTGATTTCCCCAGGTTAGCCTTAAGCTTTCCTTAAGATCCGCGAAGCCCACCCTCCCTCGAACGCGTTCATTTTCCGCAGACAACCTTAAGCGACGCTGATGGCCGGCAGGCGCGATGACGGGTTGCGTTATCTGGCGGCAAGCGCGCAACAGCCGCTTTTGGGTGGGCGCGAGGCAGCGTCCCCGATCTTCCGGAACTGCTATTCTTTGTCTCGCGACCCACACAGGGCCGTACGTACGTGACACCTCAAGCCCCAGCGCCTGGCGTCAGGCGAGACAGGACTTCAAATGTTCGGCTTTCTGCGCGGCTACTTTTCTCACGATCTCGCAATTGATCTTGGCACTTCAAACACGCTGATCTACATGCGCGGGAAGGGCATCGTCCTCGACGAACCCTCCGTCGTGTCGATTCGTCAGGAAGGCGGCCCGAATGGCAAAAAAACCATTCTGGCGGTGGGCAAGGAAGCCAAGGAGATGCTCGGCAAGGTACCGGGCAACATTGAAGCCATCCGCCCGATGAAGGACGGCGTAATCGCCGACTTCAACATCACCGAGCAGATGATCAAGCAGTTTATCCGGATGGCGCATGCGCCCCGTATGTTTGCACCGTCTCCGCGCATCATCATCTGCGTGCCGTGCGGATCGACCCAGGTCGAGCGACGTGCGATCAAGGAAGCCGCACATAGCGCGGGCGCGTCGCAGGTCTACCTGATCGAGGAACCGATGGCCGCCGCAACCGGCGCCGGCCTGCCTGTTTCCGAAGCCACGGGCTCGATGGTGGTCGATATCGGCGGCGGCACGACGGAAGTCGGCGTGATCTCGCTCGGCGGCATCGTGTACAAGGGTTCGGTGCGCGTCGGCGGCGACAAGTTCGACGAAGCCATCGTCAACTACATCCGCCGCAACTACGGCATGCTCATTGGCGAACAAACGGCCGAAGCCATCAAGAAGGAAATCGGCTCGGCGTTCCCCGGATCGGAAGTCCGGGAAATGGAAGTGAAGGGCCGCAATATGTCGGAAGGCATCCCGCGCAGCTTCACGGTCTCCAGCAATGAAATCCTTGAAGCGCTGACCGATCCGCTGAACCAGATCGTGTCGGCGGTCAAGATCGCGCTCGAACAGACGCCTCCGGAACTCGGCGCCGACATCGCCGGGCGCGGCATCATGCTCGCAGGCGGCGGCGCGCTGCTACGCGATCTCGACCGCCTGCTCGCGGAAGAAACCGGCCTGCCGGTGTTCGTCGCAGAAGACCCGCTGACGTGCGTCGTGCGCGGCTCGGGCATGGCGCTCGAGCGCATGGACAAATTCGGCAGTATCTTTTCGTACGATTGACGGTGGCGGCGATGACACCGCCACCGCATTCCGCAACCCATCCGCCTGCCCTTCCAGCGACTTCGCCGTAGTCACGGCTTGAAGAACTGGACCCAGTCCCGCCAAGCCGAGGAAAGCTTTGTCCGTGATTTGACGTACCGCGAAAGCGAAGTCGGAGGCTTCATGTATCAACGGTCTCCACGACTGCCAGATTCGAACTCACAGCGATCGGCCGGCGGTTCCCACGCCATGTACCGGGTGAGTGAAGGTGTAATGCATTGAAACGCCTCGTCAGCATCGGCCGCGGAGAAAGGTCTAAGAACAATCCGCGATGATTCAATCTGGATATTCATCGGGGCGTCGGTTCGAGTTGCTGTCTCAAAAAATGCCTCTCGTGCTGGCCGCTGAAACCGCAGAGGCGACCGAATTCGGTATAGCCAAGCTTTTTGTAGAATCCGGGTGCCTGAAAGCTTAGCGTGTCGAGAAACGCGCGTTTGCATCCCCTCTGCAGGGCCTGGCTTTCAGCTGCCGCCATTAGGCTGGAAGCTAATCCCCCTTTCCGCGAACGCTCGTCCACCCATAGGAACTGAATCTCAAGGTATTCCCGGTAGGTTTTCCCCGTCAGGCCGGCAATAATCCGCTTCTCGTCGTCGCGGATGAAAACGCTCAGCGTCCGGACGTCCTCGTTCGTAAACGCTGCGTTTTGTACGCGCGCGTCTGTGCAATCACGAACTCTTCGTCAATAACGTCGGGGGTATCGGTTACTTCGAGCCGCAGAGGAATAGGTTGCATTGAGATAGATATTGCATTGTTGACGATCTTTGCGGCATTGTCGAACATCTCATCCTGGGCCGGCTTGTGCCCGTCGACGATCGGCAGCACACGACACGATTGACGCCGATGCTACGCGTGCGGTGCATTCACCACGGAATCACTGAAGGTTTGCGACAGTCACGGATTGCTCCTGCGAATTGGAGATCGGATCTTCAAGTCTCCCAGTCGATGGAATGTCCATGGCTTGGCTCCCCATCCCGACTCCTCTACAATTGACGCGTGAACACAATCTGCGTCAACCGGACTACCACGATGAGCCGGCCGCTGAATATGGATTTGCGTGCCCGCGCGGAACTGCTTACCTATCTGGTCGCATCGCACCTGCTGACGCGCGAGATGACCGGTGAGTGGCTTTCCGTAGAGCACGTCGTTGAATCCACCAAGCTGTGGCTCTCTTCGAACGGGGGCGGCGCCGACCTGATGCAGCGTGCGCACCTGGCGAGTCAGGCGCTGGATATTGCGAAGCGCATTGCACTCACGTCGGCAACCCGGTTCGATTCCAAAACCGTTACCGGCATGTTCTGCGAGAATCTGCGCCTGGACTTTCGTTCGGCTGCGGTGAGGGAGACCTACCAGACGTGCCTGAACCGGCTGGTCAGTCAAAGATGGTATTAGTTGCAGGCACCGCAACAATTCAGGTGCGGTCCACGTCCGAGGAAACGATGACCGATAACGTTGAGGTCAATGTTGTGCCGGGTGGCCAGTCGGGCGGCCCGCTTGACGCCGCATGCGCCCATGTCCTCCAGGTCACCCATGCACGGTGCGCTGCGGTCATCGCGCTTGACGGTGAAGCGGGCTCCGGTTACTCGGTCAGGGGGCCGCTTGACGCACAGGTTCTGCTACCCGATATCCTGGAGCAGATGGCACAGACATTACGCCTGCAGCTTGCCAGAAATCTGAATTGAGCATGCGCGAGAGCACGTATCTCGATCTGAGGGCGAAACTCGCCATCCTCGACGAGCAGATTGAGCGCGCCAGGGCCGCCGAACGGTCCGCAGCGATCGAACGGATCCGCGAACTCATGGACGAATACAACATCTCACCCCACGAAGTCGTGCCCCGACGGCGCGGCCGGCCGCCGGTGCCACCGCGCTATAGAAATCCTGCAACCGGGCAAACCTGGACGGGATGGGGCAAACGGCCCGCCTGGCTCGCTGGAAAGAATTCACGCGAGTTCCTCGTCGCAAGAAGTACCTGACCCACGTCATTACCCAGGCCAGGAAGAAGCTGCATCTTAAACTGCAGAACGGTCACATTATGTGCGGCAAGCACCAAGAAGGCCCAATGCCCCGTAGCGACCCAGAAGGGACAGACAGGGACAATCCGTAAATGACCGTTGATAGCACTCGAGCCGCCGTTCGGTAAGCGCGGATCAACTTTCCCTCAGGGGGCAACCGAACAGATTTGAAGGCACCCTTCCGACAACGTCGTATGCGCATGTCGAACGGACCGCATCCTCAACCACAGCGCCGCGAAGCAACCTGAACGGCTACGTCGACGGAAAACCGTAGAGCACAGCGGGATTTCCGACCAGGATACGATGGCGCATCGCCTCGTCTGGTGCCCAAGTTAGCAGCAAGTCGAAAAGGTGTGCATTACCGGGTTTCTGATACTTTTCAGTGGGACGAAGCCCATCGTTACCCATAATATCCGCCCTGGAACGGTAGCAATAACCGCGCGAGCCACGGCCGCTGCGTCGTCCTATACGCGGCAAGTTCAACCTTCATTGTCTATGGCGAACCACGAGAATAAACAACCGGAATCGAAAGCGGTCTCGTCGAATCGCTCGCTCGAACGCGGGCTCGAGTTGCTACACGCTTTTGGCCCTGGTGCGACGCTTCTTGGAAACGGGGATCTCGCAGAGCGCACCGGCCTGCCGAAGGCGACCGTGAGCCGGCTCACGCGAACACTTGTGGCAGCCGGCTATCTGGAACACGATTCGGCACGCAGGGCATACAGGCTGGGACTACCGGTGCTCAGTCTGGCGCAAGCATTGCGCAGCGGATCGACGGTGCTCAAGGCGGCCGGCCCTCTCATCCGCGACACCGCGCAGAAAATGCATATCAATGTTGGAATCGCGGGTGCCGATCGGGAAGAGATGGTCTATCTCGAATCGATCCGCTACAACCAGCGTGCGTCGTTGCGTACGGTCGTGTCAGGGCAACGCGTGCCGATGGAACTGACGTCGCTCGGCCGGGCGTATCTCGCGATGCAGCCGAAGGCCGAATTCGCCGTGCTGATGGACGCCTTCGAGCGGCGCGGACGAAGCGGCTGGGCGGGTCTCGCGCGTGAAATCGCTCAAGCCGTCGCTGCTGTGCATCGAAACGGCTTCTGCGTCGCGAGCTGGCAGCCGGAAGTGGTTGCGCTCGCCACGCCGCTCGTCATTCCCGGACACCGGTTGCTAGTACTCAACTTCAGCGTACGCACGGCGGAGTCACAAGACAGCGTCGTGCGCGAACTGGCGGCGCCCCTGCTGCGTCTGCGCGACGAGATCACCGTCGAATGCGCGCGCCTGGAAGATTGAGGGCTACGAGCGTCCCGTTCACTCCCGACGCTCACTGATCGCGCGCGCCGGAATACCGAGCACCACCGCGAGCCCGCCAAGGATGGACACGACCGCAACCGCATAAAGGCCCATGGCGCTGCTGCCAAAGTGCGTCGACGCATAGCCGATCACCGATGGCGCCGAAATGCCGCCAAACTGGCCGAGGCTGCTAATGAGGCCGATGCCGCTTGCCGCGACCGTGCTCGACAGATACGCGGGCGGGATCGTCCAAAACAGCGACAGCATGCCCAGATAGCCGGCCGTCGCCACGCAAAGGAGTGCCACCAGAACGCCTGCGTGATTAGCCGCCGCTGGCAGAAGCACGACGCCCAGCGCCGCCATCAATGCGCTCGCCATGAAGTGCCACCGCCTCTCCAGCATACGATCCGAGTTCCGGCCGAGCAGAAACATCGCCACTGCACCGACTACATATGGAATCGCCGACAGAAGCCCAATGTGCCAGAAGTTCGATACGCCGCTTTTCTGGATCACGCTCGGGGCCCAGATATGCACGACGATGCTCGCCCACGGCACGCTGAAATACGCGAACGTCAGGAAATAGAATTTCGGCTCCTTCAACGCGACCCAGATCGAACCTTGCGCGCGTGCCGCCTTCGTTTGCGCGTCCCGCTTCAGTTCCGCGAGCAACAGGGCTTTTTCGTCCTCCGAGAGCCATGTCGCCTGCTCGGGACGGTCGGTCAGATAGATATACGCGAAGAGACCGGCGACCACCGAGGGCAAGCCCTCGAGCAGGAATAGCCACTGCCAGCCTTTGAAGTCGAGAAAGCCCGACATGCTGTTCAGGATCCACCCCGACACCGGCCCGCTGATGATGCCCGACACGCAGATCGCCGTCATGAAGATCGACGTGACGCGCGCCCGTCGCGCGGCCGGGAACCAGTAGGTGAAATAGAGGATCACGCCCGGAAAGAACCCTGCCTCGGCCGCACCCAGCAACACGCGCGCAATGTAGAACTGCGTTGGGGTCTGCACGAATGCGGTGGCTGCCGACACAATGCCCCACAGCCCCATGATGCGCATCAGCGTCTTTCTGACGCCGACCCTCGCGAGCCACAGATTGCTCGGCACTTCGAAAAGCATGTAGCCCACATAGAAAAGCCCGACGCCCAGGCCGAATGCGGCGTCGGAGAGGCCGATGTCCTGCGAGAACTGAAGATGCGCAAAACCGATATTCGCGCGGTCCAGATACGCGAAGACGTAACAGACGAACAGGAACGGCAGCAGCCTCCGGGTGACTTTCCGATAGACAGCCTCTATCTGAGGCTGCGCTGCGGCGCTGACTTCAATGGGATTGGAAGGGGCTGCGTGCATCCTGTCTCCGCTCTTTATAGGTGGCCGCAGGTGCGTCATGGCAAGTGTCCTGCGTTGGAATCCATTATCGGCGGCGAACGTTCGATGACAACCGGCCAATTCCGCAGGGTGGAATTGGTCGACTGTTCGGGCGAAAGCGCTCCCCGTTCCACACAGTGGAACTGATGGGGTGTCTTCGACGGTCGGTGCGACTAAGCTGCACTAGCGGATTGACCCAGTCAGCCGATTCCAATTCAACCATCGAGACACGCATGAGTCCCTCCACCATTCAAGTCACTATCCACTCGCGGATCGCCACGATCACCCTGAATCGCCCCGAAAAACGCAACGCCATCGGCAACGAAATGCGCGCTGAACTCATTGCGGCGCTCGAGACCGTGTCGCGCGACCGGGACGTCCGCGCCGTTGTGTTGACCGGTAACGGCAAGGGGTTCTGCGCGGGCGGCGACGTGAGCGGCATGGCCGAACGCATGGAAGCACCCGCCGGCGAAGTCGCGTTCAACGGGTGGTCTCGCCAGCAGATCGTGCATCACACGGTGAACCTGCTCTATTCGATGCCCAAGCCGACCATCGCCGCAGTGAACGGAGCAGCGGCAGGCCTCGGCGCCGATATGGCGCTCTCGTGCGACTTCATCATCGCCTCGCAAGAGGCGAGCTTCGCGTGGAGCTACATCAAACGCGGCCTGATTCCGGACGGCGGCGGCATGTTCTTCCTGCCGCGCCGAGTCGGCCTCGCGCGTGCGAAGGAGCTGGTCTTCAGCGGACGCAAGGTCGATGCGAAGGAAGCCCTTGAACTCGGGATTGCGGATCGCCTGAGCGACGCCGAGTCTCTGCTTGGCGATGCGCATGCATGGGCCGCGGAACTGAGCCAAGGATCGCCTACGGCGCTAGCGCTCGGCAAGACCATTCTCAACCAGAGCTACGAACTGTCTGCGCATCAGGTCTTCGCGCAGGGAAGTCAGGCACAGGCCGTTTGCTATACGAGCCAGGAACATCGCGACTCAGTACTCGCGTTCCTGAACAAGACGAAGTGAGCGCGAAGGAAATCGACATGAACGCAATTTCAAAATTGATGCGGCCGGCGAGTGTAGCGGTGATCGGCGCATCGGCGGACGCCTCCAAGACTTCAGGCCGCCCGGTCGCATATCTTAGGAAGCACGGCTTCGACGGCGACATCTATCCGGTCAATCCTCGTTACGACTCGATCGATGGTTTGCACTGCTATCCCGATGTGGCATCGCTGCCGCACGCGCCCGATGTCGCCATCGTGTTGCTTGGGGCCGAGCGCGCGCATGTCGCGGTGAGAGCGCTGGCAAGCCGTGGCACGAGCGCTGCGATCGTGCTGGCGAGCGGCTATGCGGAGATTGGCGAGGAAGGCGTGAGGCGTCAGGCGCAATTGATCGAGGGAGCCGGTTCGATGCGGCTGCTCGGGCCGAACACGATCGGGCTCGTCAACTTGACCGATCACATCACGCTTTCGGCAAGCGGCGCGCTCGAGACCGATGCTTTCACGGTTGGGGGGATCGGCGTCGTGTCGCAAAGCGGCGGGATCCTCGGTTCGCTGCTGTCGCGGGCGGCGGCTCGAGGGATCGGCCTGTCGAAGCTTGTGTCGACCAGCAATGAAGCCGATCTCGACATGGCGGATTTTGTCGACTATCTCGTCGACGATGATTCGACTTCCGTCATCGCCCTCTATATGGAGGGACTGCGTCATCCCCACCGATTCCGCGCGGCGGCCTTACGCGCGGCCGCCGCGGGCAAGCCGGTCGTCGTGTTCAAGATCGGGCGATCGGAGTCCGGCGCACGCTCGGCTGTCTCTCATACGGGCGCGCTGGCTGGCTCCGACCGCATGTACGACGCGCTCTTCAGCCAGGTTGACGTTATTCGTGCTCAAACTTTCTCCGACTTGCTCGACATTCCTCATGCGCTTGCGACACGTCGCAAGCTGGCGGGACGACGTGTCGCAATCCTGACCTCAACCGGCGGCGCAGGCACGCTCGTCACCGACAGCCTCGGCATAGCGAACTTCGAGACTCCACCTCCCGACCGCGCGACCGCTGCCCGCCTGCGTTCGTTGCAAACCGGCGACCATGCGGTGCTCGACCGCAATCCAATCGATGTGACGCTTGCGGGTCTGCAACCGGATCTTCTGCGCGGCGCGATTCGCACGCTGCTCGAGAGCCTGACCTACGATGCAGTGGTTGTGATCGTCGGATCGTCGGGCCTCGCGATGCCTGATCTGATGGCCGGGGCGATCCGCGATTCGCTGCCCGACAGCGACAAACCCGTGATGGCATTCGTGAGCCCTCACGCGCCGGAGATCACGCGTTTACTCAATGTGCAGGGCGTACCCGCTTTCATTTCGCCTGAAAGCGTGACGAGCGCGCTTGCGGCGATGTGGCAGCACGATGAGTCCGTTCGACGTGCCGTGCGTTCGGCCGAAAGCCTGCCTGAAGCCGACGTCGATGTGAGCGACCTGCCCGCCGGCTCGTTGAATGAAGCGCAAGCGAAGGCGCTCTTTGCCCGCTTCGGCGTAAGATCGGTACGCGAACGGGTGGTGGGAAGCGTAGAGGAAGCGGAAACGGCGGCCCGCGAACTCGGCGGCAAGGTCGTGCTCAAGCTGCTGTCGAATGCAATCACGCACAAGAGCGACGTCGGCGGCGTGGCGGTCGATCTGAACTCGGACAACATCGGTGCGCGCCTGAACCTCATGCGCGATGAGGTCCAGACCGCAACCGGCGTGTCGGCGGACGCATTCCTTGTGCAGGAAATGGTAAGCGGCGGCACAGAACTGATCCTCGGTCTTCATCGCGATCCGCTCGGCACCGCTTTGCTGCTCGGCATGGGCGGCGTCACGGCCGAACTTTTCAAGGACACCACAATGCGTCTCTTGTCCCGCGAAGCTCCGCTTTCATGTGATGACGCGCTCACGATGATCCACGAATTGAAAACCTGGCCGCTGCTCGACGGCTTCCGTGGGCGGCCACGCGCCGATGTCGATGCACTCGTGAACGCGATCGTCGCATTTTCGAGGATGGCGATGCAGCTTGGGCCAAGGATCGTCGAAGCAGAGATCAACCCGATCTTCGTTCTGCCGGCGGGACAGGGCGTGCGGGCCGCAGACGGCGTCGCCGTGCTGGCATAGGAGGCACGCGATGAATGACGACGCACTGATCGCTTGCGCCGAAGCATCCGGGCTGGCGTATCTTGCTGCTGCCGAAAGCGAAGCTGCGAATCCCGCTCATATCGGCCTTGCTTTACCTCCACCACAAACGTAGGAAAAACATCGCGGTCAACCTCACGAAGAATGGCTTTAAGCGTGTCTGGTTCATCACGGGCGCGTCGCGCGGCCTGGGCGCCCTGATCGCCCAGGCGGCCCTGGCTGACGGCAATGCGGTGGTTGCCGCCGGCCGCAATGTCGCAGCGATCGCCGAGCGACGCGGCGACTCGCCGGCACTGCTCCCCGTGGAGCTGGACGTCACGGACGAAGCCCAGGCGAAGGCCGCGGTTCAAGCCGCGATCGAGGAGTCCAGCGATGCGGATGTGCGCCGTATGTACGACACCAACGTGTTTGGTCTGCTGAATATCACGCGCGCAGTTCTGCCGATGATGCGCTCGCAGCGGTCTGGTCACGTCATCAATATGTCGTCGATCGGAGGCTATCGGTCCTCTCGGTGCGTACTGTTCGACAAAGTTCGCAGTCGAAGGCTTGACTGAAGCATTGTGCGCCGAACTGAAGCCACTCGGCATTCATGCAACGGTCGTGGAGCCCGGCTACTTCCGGACTGACTTCCTCGATGCGTCATCGCTCGTTGTCGCACGCGAGGTCATCGCAGACTATGACGGGACATCGGGGAACGTGCGTCGAAACGCTGCCAACCTGAACCACAACCAGCCAGGGAACCCCGCGAAGCTCGCAGCAGCCATGGTCGAACTGGTCGACGCGCAAACGCCTCCGCTGCGGCTGCCGCTTGGCACCGACACGCTGAAGGCCATCGCTGAGAAGAATGCGTATGTCGAGCAGGAAACCGAAACCCGGCAAGCGCTGTCGGCATCGACTGACTTTCCCGCTTGATGCTTGTAGATCGGATAGGCGAGCGCCGGGTGACGGCCAAGGTTCGAGTCCGGAAGAGGTAACCCGGGCGAATTGCGCAATCGAAGCCGCGTTACCGGCGAGATCGACAAAATAATCGCTGCAGGCGGTGCTGATCGTGACGAGCGGACGGCAGATGCGGATGACCGCTATCTGTTGCGGTATCAGGCACTCGAAAAAGTAGCGTGACCGACTCTTCCTGGCCGGCAAGCGACCGTTCACCGGCCGGCCGCGCCACGCTACCCGTCGGTTTGCCGGCCACGATACTAGCGACGAACGCGGACACTGCGCAGAACAGCAGCAACGACGGATGCGAACGGATGAGCAGCGGCCCACAGGGTGACGCCTGGACCATGACCTTCGAGAGACAAAACCGTCCCGTGTGCAACGTGTGTATGCGATAGGGTGAGGGACCGCTCGATCCGGGAGAGCAAACTCACCGGTGCCGGATCGAACGTGTCATTGCGGGAAAAGCGGGCGTAACTGCCTGTACAGGGCGCGGAACGATGCCAGCCGGGCCGACAGTGTCGAATGCCGCTCAGCGTCAGGAAAGAATTCCTGCAACACCAGCGGCGCACGGATTACGACCGAAAAATCGCCGTCAGCCGCAAGCCAGCCGAGACGTGCGGCTCCAAGCGCAGCGACGGACTGGGCATCCGGCTGCCGGCGTATGGGTACCCCAAAGGCATCAGCGACCAACTGTGCCCAGTGTGCACTGCGTGCGCCTCCACCAATAAGAGTGAGCGCGGTCTCACGGGTGCCGTCCGCATGCAGGGCGTCGAGGCCGTCTGACAAAGCAAACGCGACGCCCTCAAGCACCGAATAAGCAAGCGTCGCGCGATCGGTCGAATCGACAAGTCCACAAAACACGCCCTGGGCGTACGGATCATTGTGCGGTGTTCGTTCGCCGGAAAGGTATGGTAGGAACAGTGGGGCTTTGGCGCGGTAGTCTGCGCTGACACTCTCGACCTCACCCAGCAAACTTGCTTCGTCAGCCGAAGTGAGGTTGCACAGCCAACGAACGCAGCTGGCCGCAGACAGCACGACGCTCGTTCGGTGCCACCTGTTCGGTATCGCGTGGCACAGCGCGTGAACTCCCAGATGTGGGCTCGGCCGAAACTGATCGGTGACGACGGATAGTACTCCCGATGTACCGAGCGACAGGAATCCATCCCCGGCCTCCGCTGCGCCCACGCCCAACGCGCTCGTCGCGGTGTCGCCCCCGCCCGCAGCAACGATTACGTTTGCGGGCAGGCCAAGTTCGCTGGCGACGCTGCGACGCACGACGCCGGCCGCCCGGCACCCTTCTTCAATCGGGGGCACCTGCATGCGTGTCATGTCGCAGGCCTGCAAAAGCTCGTCAGACCACTCGCGGCGCGCAACGTCGAGCCAAAGGGTTCCCGACGCATCTGATGGGTCCGTGAGCTTTACGCCGGTCAAACGCAGACGTAAATAGTCTTTCGGCAGCAGGACGCACGCCAGTTTCCGGAAGTGCTCCGGCTCGTGGCGTGCTACCCATAGCACCTTTGGCGCCGTGAGCCCTGGCATTGCGCAATTGCCCGCGATTTCGTGCAGCCCTGGTGCGCGCGCCGTTAGTTCATCGCATTCGCTGACGCTGCGCATATCGTTCCACAGAATCGCGGGGCGCAGCGGCCGGTCATTGGCATCAAGGAGAACAGCGCCGTGCATCTAATCGAGCGCGGCGCGAACTTGCGCGATGGCCGCATCGCGCCCGATCAATCCCGTCGGAAACGGCGGTAAGGTACGTCGTGCCTTACCTGGCGCA
>NZ_JBNDMO010000043.1:0-35393 GCF_050436625.1 Paraburkholderia sp. GAS334
CTCAGCGTTTTACTAGCGCTCAAAGATGTGATGGGAGACGTCATAGAGACTTGACCGCTCGCGTAGCTGTCGCGCGGTAGCTTGGGGAGCGGTCCCCGGGCGCATCGCACACGTTGCAAACGCCTGTAGGCAACGCTCCGGTCGAGCGGATAGGCGCCTTGGGTTCCACCGGTTGAATCCGCACCGCCTCCTGGACGTTGGGGCGTTCACGGCCGAGGCGGTGAAGGAAGCGGTCCCGCGAAAGCATGGGATCGCCGCATTTCTCGAAAGCTGGCCATCTTTTTTGGACATCCGATTGCAGCGTTCGTGAAGGGCGCAACCTGGTCAACTGGGGTAAGGACCCTAGCGCGAACCCGCGCCTTGGCGGCGTACCTGATTGCTCACACGCCGACTGGCGCGTGGAGCTGTCGGAAAAATGTTTCAGGTGGAGCAATCCCTTTGTCGGCTATCACACATGAATCGCATTAAATATCAACATTGACATTGCGCGCGAAAATGATGATATTATCAAATTATGCGGGGATTCGTCACGGTTGGCCACCAGCCCAAAGTAGTCTAGCGGGGACGGTCATTTGAGGAATGGGAATTGTGGCGACCATGGAAAACCTCGTCAGTTTGCAGCTTTAGGGGGTGGGTGATGCGGCAGCGGTTGTGCCATTTGGCCAGCCTGTGTTTTCTCGCTATCACTATCTTGAGCGGATGCTCGCCAACGGGTGCACGAACACTATCCACGGCGAATGTCACCGGGTCCACGTACGCATCACCCGAACACACATCCAGGCTACCGGCGTCTTGCGCATACGCTTATGGGGCGCTGCTCGATGCCGCAACGCTTGCGCGATCTTATGGACGAGCATCGAGTCTGTTCGTCGACGCTATCGGTCAACTCACCTGGCAGCTGGACGACTGTCTGTCTCAAGCCAAGAGGAACCAGAACAACTACCCGGTGAGGGGGCAGGCATCGTCTGGTGACGATGATCCCAAAAGCCAATCCGGTGCACGCATGAACCGTTCTTTTCGAACGTGACCAGGGCGAGCAGTTTCATGGAAAGGCGTTGCGGGTTCGGCGACTTTTTCATGCGCTAGTCATCTCACGTTCCTTTCGATGCGAACCGGAGCCCTTCTTCGAGCTGGATCCGGATTGCCTGCTTGAGGCGCGCGCCCGCCCAGAGGCCCAGCTGTTCTCCATCGAACTGCTCCTGGTTGCGTAACGAGAGAAAGCGGGAGGCTGGTCTGAACAAAGGTGCCGACATCCGCCGCGGGAGAGCAGGGACGGCAATGTGGTGCGTGGCATTTGATGGTTTGCGTTCCCTCTAACGAGCCGGACCTATATTCGCCGGTTTGTTCGGGATCTCCCCCGTCCCAGTGCGAGAGCACTCAATTTTTTCACCGCACGTTGCGCTTATGACTTTGTACAATCGCCAAGCCCTTTCATGGGGCGCTGTAGTCTTGACGGTCGCCGTCCTGCTATGGATCTTGCGCCCCGTCCTCGCGCCATTCCTGCTTGGTGGGCTCATCGCATATGTTCTGCAGCCGGGGGTCGAATGGTTGGTTCGTCATCGCACGCCACGCGGGCTCGCGGCGCTCGCGATGATGTTGTTGTTCGGATTGATGGCTGCGCTGCTCGTTCTGCTCGTGCTTGCCGTGATCCAGAAGGAGGGACCTGAACTGGTCAGACAGATTCCGTCCCTCGCAGTGACGCTCGACACATGGTTGCAACCCAAACTGGCTTTCCTGGGCCTGAGCTACTCGCTCGATTTGGGCAATGTACGCGACATGGTGGCGATGAATCTCAAAGCGAGCGAACAGACAGTCGCGTTGGCTGTGTGGCGGTCCCTGCGCGCGAGCGGCAACGTGATGATTACTGTCGTCGGCAACGTCGTGCTGGTGCCGCTCGTGCTGTTCTATCTGCTCTATGACAGGCACGAGGCGTTCGCTCGTCTGGAAAGCTTCGTTCCCCGGCGCTGGCTGGGCAAAACGCGGGAGTTCATGACAGAGATAGACCAGATGCTGTCGCAATACCTACGTGGCCAGCTACTCGTGATGGGTGTGCTCGCCACGTTCTATCCGATAGCACTGACGATTGCGGGCTTCGAAATAGCGCTACCCGTTGGTCTCTTTACCGGGCTTGCCGTGTTCATTCCGTATATCGGGTTTGCGACTGGGCTGGCGCTTGCGCTACTTGCCGCTCTGCTGCAGTTCGGTAGCTGGTATGGCGTCGGCGCGGTGGTCGTCGTGTACAGCGTCGGCCAGATTCTCGAAAGCTTCATTCTCACGCCGCGCCTCGTTGGCGAGCGCATCGGCCTGCATCCGCTCGCGGTGATTTTCGCCATGCTGGCGTTCGGCCAGCTCTTCGGATTCTGTGGCGTGCTGCTCGCGCTGCCGGCCAGCGCGATCCTGGCGACGGGTCTGCGCGAACTGCGTCGCCGTTATCTCGCGAGTGCGCTTTACGGAAGCTGACTGATGTTTACGGCGACACAGGATCCGGCCGAACGCCGGAAGAACCAGCGCTAAGAGAACGCAAAAAGGCCGTATTCGAGCGCGTGCAATTCTCGAAACTTGTGGGCTGCGGAGACACGACTCAGTGACCCCGATCGGCGGGTGCTCCGTGCGCCTGGCGCGATATTGCAATGCTTTCGATCATATAAAGGCAGCCTTCACATTCGTTCGTTGTCAGCGCCGTTTTTTCGATCACAGCTGCCTCGCTTGTGGTCTCGTCGCCCCTCAAGCCGTGGCCTGAGGCTGGAAATTGTCCACCCGATCAGCGGACGCGCGGTTTTGCTCGATAGACTTTGACTTCCGGCTTACCAGTGGGTAACGGCAGCTGCGCAATTCTCTCCGCCTCCGCGCGCTTGAGTCCAAGTGCCTGTAGCACGACCGTCGCAGCGCGCTCCGCAAAGTTTTGCTCACCGAGTCCAGATGCCTTCTGCCGTTGGATCGCTGGTGTGACCGAGGCGGCAAAGTTCAGTTCAGCGGCGATCGCCGCGAAGATGATGCCCGTAACCGAAACGATGCACATGAAGTGATCCGGGGCGACAAAGCGTTTCGCGGAAATGCCTCTTTGACTATCGCGCAGCAGTCGTTGGCCGAGACCCCAGCTAAGCGCATGCACCGAAAAACCCTCGCGGATCAGGAGTTGTCCCCACACCGGCTCGCGGCGAGCGCGCATCAACGTATGGCGCACTGACACGGCGACCACTTCGGCCGGGTCAGACAGTCCGCTGGCGAGGTGATCAAGCGTATCTGCGAATTCCTCGAACACCCACTCGACGAGCGCGGCAAAGATCCCTTCCTTCGACCCGAAGTGGTTATAGAAGGAGCCAAAACCGACGTCTGCGGCCTCGGTAATGTCGTTAATGGCCACGGAATCCGTCCCTCTTTCAGCCATCAGCCTGAGCGCGGCGTCGAGCAGGCGGGTGCGGGTCTCGCGCTTGCGGCGGGTGCCGCGCGGCTGGCGCCCTTCGGTCGCCTGAGCCGGAGCTGGCAACTTCTGCGTGCGCTGCCGGGGTGCACGGGAGTTCGGGGTATCAGGCATCACGGCTCCAAATTTCTGTATTGTCATATCGTAGATTTAATCGTCATGATTGACAAGATAATCAGGTATGGGTCTAATGTCACTGTCGAGGGGGGATCAGTGACAGCATCGACAGACGAATTGAGTAGCGACGTTGCCCGGACCCGGGCGTTGTAGCGCTGAAGACGAGTCGTCCACTGCCGTCCGCGTCCACCAGCGTCGGGCTCGGGGCGAGGACCTGTTTTACGCTCGTTCTTTAGCTGTTTCGTGGGAGTGTGTCGCGTGCGATGACGAAGTATGAAGAGTTGCAAGCGGTTTGTAGCATAAGAGGCGAGTAGGAATACTAAATTATAGGCATGCCAAATCGAGCGCTAGCGCACATGGCAAAGCATGCTGCCAGACGCACCGTGTCTTCCGATGCCTCGCCAATTTTTATTAGTGGACCATCACCTGCCTTGTGAACATCGTGAAACTTTCCGGTCTTAACGCGCAGACGCTTGCGCGTCCCTTCCTGTCGTCCGTCGCCCGGCCATCCCTCCGAGGACGGCTTCTCATCGCGGCTTGCGGCGCAATCCTGCTTTCGGCGTGCCACCAGCGCGAAACGGCTCCCCCGGAGCTCAAACCTGTTGTCGCTCTCGCGATTCATCCCGATGGGCGCGCGGCCATCGCCTCGTTGCCGGCCCAGGTCGAAGCGCGGTACTCCACGCCCCTTTCGTTCAGGGTAGGAGGCAATGTCACCGAAAGGAAGGTTCACCTCGGCGATACCGTCAAGGCGGGACAGACCGTTGCGCTGCTCGACCCTACCGATCTGCGCAATAACCTTGTCAATGCGCGCGCGCAGTTAGACGCCGCCGAACATCGCCTGGTGTACGCCAGGCAGCAGCTCGATCGGGATAGAGCTCAGGCGCAGGCAAACCTGATTGCACCAGCGCAGATGGAGCAGACCCAGGACGCCTACGCAACGGCGCTCGCGCAGCGCGATTCGGCCCTTGCCCAAATGGCGCTCGCCACCGATCACCTTCGCTACGCCGCGCTCACGGCAGACCACGACGGAGTCATCACGTCGGAGGATGCCGACACCGGCCAGAACGTTCAGGCAGCTCAAGCCGTCTATCACCTCGACTGGACGGGGGACGTGGATATCGTCTGTGACGCGCCCGAACGGACACTTGGCGCATTGACCGTCGGCAGCAAGGCGAGCGTGAGCCTGTCCGCGCTGCCCGGCAAGACCTTCGAGGCGCGCGTGCGCGAGGTATCGCCCGCCGCCGACCCGCAAAGCCGCACCTGGCGCGTGAAGCTTACGCTGGCTGCGCCGAGCCCCGATATTCGCCTCGGCATGACGGCCAATGTCGCGTTCGATGCCGTCGGCGATGCGGCCGCGGCGCGTCCGTTCGCGCTGCCTGTGACGGCGCTCTTTCACAAAGGCGAGGATCCAGCGGTGTGGGTGGTGCGCGCCGGCAGCGACACCCTCGAGCTGCGCCCTGTCAGCATCGCGCGCTACGACGAACGTACGGTCTCAGTCACCGGCGGCCTGCACGACGGCGACCGCGTCGTGATGCAAGGCGTTCACGCAGTGAGCGCAAACCAGCACGTGCAAGTAGTGGCCCCGCTGCATCCCGAGGATTTTTCGTCATGAACGCCCGCGACCCTGAAACCGCGCGCGACAGCGCGCCCGTCACCCCGTCCGACGCCGAGGCACATGGCGAAGGCGGTTTCAATCTCTCCGCCTGGGCGTTGCGCCATCAGCAGCTCGTCATCTTTCTGATCGGGCTTGCGACCCTGTTCGGCGTGATCGGTTATACGCAGCTTGCCCAGTCGGAGGACCCGCCGTTCACGTTCCGGACCATGGTGGTCAAGACTTACTGGCCGGGTGCGACTGCCCGCGAGGTGCAGGAACAGATCACGGACCGGATTGGCCGTCAGTTGCAGGCCGCGCCGTACGTCGACAACATCAAGAGCTACTCGCGGCCCGGCGAGTCGATGATCTTCTTCGCCATGAAGGACTCGGCCCCGGTCAAGGAGGTCCCCGAGACCTGGTATCAGGTGCGCAAGAAAGTGGGCGACATCGCGGCGACGCTGCCCAAGGGGACGGTTGGACCGTTTTTCAACGACGAGTTCGGTGACGTCTACACGAACATCTATGCGCTTGAAGGCGACGGCTTTACGCCTGCGCAACTGCACGACTACGCAGATCAGTTGCGCACGATCCTGCTGCGCGTGCCCGGCGTCGCCAAGGTCGACTACTTTGGCGACCCGGACCAACACATCTTCGTCGAGATATCGAATGCAGAGTTGACGAGGCTCTCCATTACGCCGCAGCAACTCGCCCAGGCAATCGACGCACAAAATACCGTGGCGCCGGTCGGCACCATTGCGACGGCTGACGACCGGGTGTTCGTGCGACCGAGCGGCGCGTTCAAGGACGTGCAGGCGCTCGCCGACACGCTTCTCACCGCGAACAAACGCACGTTCCGGCTCGGGGACATCGCAAAGATCACCCGCGGCTACGACGATCCGCCCGTCACCCAGATGCGCGTCGGGGGGCAGGCGGTTCTCGGCATCGGCGTCACGATGCAAAAGGGTGGCGACGTGATCAGCCTCGGCAAGGCGCTCGACGCAAAAGCCGCCGAACTCCAGGCGACCCTGCCGGCGGGGCTCAAGCTGGCTCCCATATCGAGCATGCCGCACGCGGTCAAGCACTCGGTGGATGAGTTCGTCAGGTCGGTCGGCGAAGCGGTAGCGATCGTGCTGGTCGTTAGCCTGGTTTCGCTCGGCCTGCGCACCGGCATGATCGTTGTGATCACGATTCCGATCGTGCTGGCCGTGACGACGCTGTGCATGCATGTGTTCAATATCGGGCTGGACAAGGTTTCGCTCGGCACGCTCGTGCTCGCGCTGGGGCTGCTCGTCGACGACGCGATCATTGCCGTCGAAATGATGGCCGTGAAACTCGAACAGGGCTGGAGCCGCACGCGCGCGGCGGCGTTCGCGTACACAAGCACGGCGTTCCCGATGCTGACGGGCACCCTCGTCACGGTCTCGGGCTTCCTGCCGATCGCGCTCGCGAAATCGAGCACAGGCGAATATACGCGCTCGATCTTCCACGTGTCGGCCATTTCGCTGATCGTTTCGTGGTTCGCTGCTGTCGTGCTGGTCCCGTTGCTCGGCTTCCACATGCTGCCGGAGCGCAAGGCCCACTGGCGCGACGGCGCTCATGACGAACATGACGTCTATAACACCGGCTTCTACCGGCGCCTTTCGGATTGGATCACGTGGTGTATCGAGCGCCGCTGGGCCGTGCTTGGCGTCACTGCCGTGCTCTTTGCGATCGCGATGGTGGCCTTCACGCGCGTGCCGCAACAGTTCTTCCCCAACTCGGAACGGCCAGAGTTGCTCGTGGACCTGCGGCTGCCGGAAGGCGCTTCGTTCGAGGCGACGCTGCGTGAAGCAAAGCGCCTGGAAAAGGCGCTCGACGGCAATCCCGGGATCGACCACTTCGTCGACTTTGTGGGCACGGGCGCACCGCGCTTTTACCTGCCGCTGGACCAGCAGCTTCAGCAGCCTAACTTTGCGCAGTTCGTGATCACGGCAAAAAGCGTCGAAACCCGCGAAGAGTTGATGCGCTGGCTCGATGCCAAACTCGGAAGAGAGCTTTCCGGCGCGCGCACGCGTGTCGCGCGGCTCGAGAACGGCCCGCCCGTGGGTTTCCCGATCAAGTTCCGCGTGAGTGGTAACGATATTGCGACCGTGCGCTCGATTGCTGAAAAAGTCGCCGACAAGGTCCGCGCCGATTCCCGCACGCGAGATGTGCAGTTCGACTGGGACGAGCCGGCGGAACGGTCGATCTCGTTCGAGATCGACCAGAACAGGGCACACCAGCTTGGCGTCACGTCTGAGGACGTATCGAACTTCCTGGCCATGACGCTCTCGGGGTACACGGTCACGCAGTTTCGTGAGCGGGACAAGCTGATCAACGTCGATCTGCGTGCGCCGGCGAGCGAGCGTGTCGATCCGGCGAAGCTCACGAGCCTCGCGATTCCGACGCCGAACGGCCCGGTACCGCTCGGTTCCCTCGGACACGTTCGAGACACGCTCGAGTACGGTGTGATCTGGCAGCGCGACCGGCAGCCGACGATCACAGTGCAGGCCGACATTCGGGGCAACGCGCAGGGCATCGACGTGACTCGCGATATCGAGCACGCGCTCGCGGAGCAAAAAGCCACGCTGCCGGTCGGCTACCGCATCGAGGTGGGCGGCTCCGTCGAAGAAAGCGTGAAAGGCCAAACCTCGATCAACGCCGAGATGCCGCTCATGATCATCGCTGTGCTGACGCTGCTCATGATCCAGCTGAAGAGCTTCTCGCGGACGTTTATGGTCGTGCTGACAGCGCCGCTCGGGCTGATCGGCGTCGTGGCCGCGCTGCTCCTGTTCGGTAAGCCCTTTGGTTTCGTCGCGTTGCTCGGCGTGATTGCCATGTTCGGCATCATCATGCGCAACTCCGTGATTCTGGTCGACCAGATTGATCAGGACATCGCGGCGGGGCACGCGCGATTCGACGCGATTATCGGTGCAACGGTGAGGCGTTTCAGGCCGATCATGCTGACGGCCGCCGCCGCCGTGCTCGCCTTGATTCCGCTCCTGCGCTCAGCGTTCTTCGGGCCCATGGCGACCGCGCTAATGGGTGGTATCACGATCGCCACGGTACTGACCATTTTTTTCCTGCCGGCACTCTATGCGACGTGTTTCAGGATCCGGCGCGATGAGCGCGGGATGCAACAGGTCGTCGTTGAGCGTACGGAGATTTGATCATGAACCTTGCCTATAAGACGTCCGTTCCCGCCGTGGCTACGGCGCTTGCACTGACGGCCTGCTCGTTCGGTCCCGGTGGCGAGCCCCCGGCGATGCCTTCGCCCACGCATTATGGCGTGCAGGCGCAGCCGTCCAGGACTGTCGTGGCGGATGGCGTTGCGCAGCAGTTCGACACCGGCTCGGCGGCCGCTCCTCAATGGTGGCGGCTTTACCGGTCCGACGCGCTCGATGCGCTCGTCGAGGAAGGCCTGCGCAACAGTCCGACGCTTGCGGCTACGCAGAGGACGCTCTCTGCCGCGCATGAGGAATTACGCGCGCAGGTCGGTTCGTCCACGCTGCCTTCAGTCGATGCTGCCGCCGAGGTCGAGCGTGCGCGTTCACCGGTCGTGCCCGGCATCGGCCCCACCGAGGTACGCTATAACTTCTTCGCCGGTCAGATTCAGGCGCACTACACGTTCGATCTCTTTGGCGCGACGCGCTACGCCAACGCGGCGGCCGCCGCTCGCGTGAACGTGCAGGGGTACGAGCTGGAAGCGGCCCGGCGCGCGCTTGCCGCCAACATCGTCGGCACGGCGATCAATGTGGCGGCGCTCGATCGCCAGATCGCGCTCACCGAACGGCTCGTCGCCGTGGCGAGCGAAACTGCAAACGAGGATCAGCAACGGTACGCGCTCGGGTCCATTTCGCACGTGCAGGCGCTCAACTCGACGCAAGATGCAGATTCGATCGCGGCGAGTCTTCCGGCCATGCGCCAGCAACGCGCCTCAGCGGTCCACGCGCTGGCGGTATTGATGGGCCGTACGCCGGATGACGCACCGGCCGTTCCGGACCTCGACCGTCTGTCGTTGCCCGACCATGTGCCCGTCGTCGTGCCGTCGGACCTCCTGCGTTCGCGTCCGGACATTCAGGCGGCCGATGCCGCCGTGAAGGCCGCTGCGGCCGACGTTGGCGCTGCGACCGCGCAACTCTTTCCGAGCCTGTCACTGACGGCCTCGATGGGTCGCGGGGGCTTTAGCTGGCCCGCGATGCTCTCAGGTGCAGGCGGGCTCTGGGCGATCGGTGCGGGCTTGTCCCAGCCGCTCTTCCATGGTGGGGCGTTGTTCGAGCAACGCAGAGCCTCGATTGATACCTACGATGCGACGGTTCTGCACTACAAGTCGACAGTTCTGTCGGCATTCCAGGATGTCGCGGATTCGCTTGCCGCACTGGACAATGACGCGCAGACGCTGGCATCTGCCGAAAGAGCGGCACAGGCAGCCCATGCGGCATTCGACGAAACGGCGTCGCGCGCCCGCCTGGGTTCCCTTCCGTCAACGGCGCAGCACGCCAGCGAGCAGCGGTTTCTCAACGCACAGCTTAGCGCCGCCCGCGCCGGGAGCCAGCGCATGAGCGATACCGCCGCACTCTTCCAGGCGATGGGCGAATTGCCTGCCGAACAGCCGCACGTGACGTCAAGAGAATGACCTTGTTTCCGTAGTTCGGGGAGAGCGTCGCGATGAACCGGGTCGCTCTCCATTGGGTGAATCTGCCGGTGCCAGGTCAACCCAGACCAGTTTGTTATGCGAGATAGAGAGCAAGCCGTCGGGCGAACCAGTAGAGCGGGGCTATCACCTGCGCCGGATGGCGCCGAAATTTCCCCTTGATCAGCGCAAGGCGTCAACGTTTGATCTGAGGATCAGTGCCGATTCTGCCGGTATCAGACAACGCAGTTGCACGTCAGCCGCATGCAATGCGCCGTCAATGAATATGCGTGAATCCATATTGGGTTTAGAAGAATGGAACGAACTGGTAACCGCAAAACGCTTGACGATATGGACCGCGAATCGATAGATAACGTCCACGCCTTAACTGGCTATGACATATAATCGCGGCGGCCGGCTGAGCTCCCCGCGAACGGCGCGTGCCAGGTCAGGCCGACCAAACTTTGCTCGTCTGGATGCACACCATTCACCAGGTTGAGCGGAGGTCCGATCTAGGAACAGATTGATGGACAAGGTCATACGGAAAGGGCCTTTGTCTCTTCGTGTCGCGTCGATGACCCCGGTCCATAACGCGTCTCGACTTCACCCGCCTCATTCCGCGTCGACTTCCGCCTCGACCAGTGGCAACGCTCGCATTGCAATCTTCTCCGCCTCTGTGCGCTTGAGCCCGAGCGTTTGCAGAAGCGTTGCTGCCGTACGCTCGGCGAAGTGCTCTCCGCTGAAGCCGAGTTCGTCGAGCAGGTCTGCCGCCGGCGCCCCCGGCGCGACAAAATTCAGCTCGGCCGCAATTGCCGCAAGCACCGTACCGCCCACCGAAAGAAAGCCGATGAAAGGGTCGGCGACAACAAAGCGCTTGGCGGCGATGCCGTTTCCGATATCCCGCAATAGCCGCTGGCCCAGCCCGCGGCTCAGGATGCTCGCCGAAAACCCTTCGCGTATCAGGAAGCGTCCCCATACGGGATCGCGCCGCGCACGCATCAGGGTGTGGCGCACCGAGACGGCGATCACTTCAGCCGGGTCGGACAGGCCCCCGGTGAGGCGATCGAGCATGTCGGCGAATTCCTCGAACACGTTGTCGACGAGCGTCGCGTAGACGGCTTCTTTCGACTCGAAGTGGTTATAGAACGAGCCGAAGCCCACATCGGCGGCCTCAGTGATTTCGTTGATCGCCACGCCCTCCATGCCCTTTTCCGCCATTAGGCGGAGGGCAGCGTCGAGCAGGCGGGCGCGCGTCTCGCGCTTGCGGCGCGCTCCGCGCGGCTCGCGCTCCTCGGGAACGGCGACCGGAGAAACGGGGGCCGCACGGGTGGAGCGCTTGGGCGCGGGGCGGTTCAAAGAGTTCGCCATGACGAGTTCCAGTCTTTGCTCATATCCAAGTATAGATTGAAATGTCTTTCTTGACAAAATTATCAGCAATGACTTTAATGTCAGTAAGGCGCATGGTTGACGCCCGACAAACAAATAGACAGATGGAGTGACAGTGGAGACAGGAGCAATAAACACCACCGGGCCGTCAGGCCTGCAGGACCCGGTTCAGCCGTCGACGCGTGACCTGCCCGAGGCAGTAGAGGTGCTGATAGTCGGGTGTGGCCCCGTCGGTGCGGCGACCGCCAATCTGCTGGCACGACACGGTGTGAACGTGATGGTTGTAGACAAGTCGCGTGAAGTATTCATGGCGCCCCGTGCAATCGCACTGGATAACGAGGCGCTGCGCATCCTTCAGCTTGCGGGCGTTGGCGAGCGCGATTTCGAGACGATCGCCATACCGTACGTTCGCATGAGGTCGCCCATGCTGGGCCTGTTCGGCAGCGTGAATTCGCTGGGCAGCCTGGATGGCCATCCGAAGCTCGTCACGTTCTACCAGCCGGATCTCGAGCGGTGCCTGCGCGCCCGGCTCGAGACATATGACTGTGCGCATATTGCGCTGGGTGTCGGCCTGAAGGGCTTCACGGAGGAACGGGACCATGTGCTCGCGTCGCTGGACCTCGGGCACGGGCGCACTCATGGGGTCCGGGCCCGCTATCTGGTCGGCGCGGACGGGGCGAGTTCGCTGGTGAGGCAGCTCATCGGCCAGGAATTCAAAGGTAAGACGTTCGCCGAGGACTGGTTGATCGTCGATGCCCGCTACGTACCACGTCCGATCGATCACATCGAATTCATCTGCGATCACCGTCGGCCAATCCCGCATATGGTCGCGCCTGGCCACCGTGAACGCTGGGAATTCATGCTGCAGCCTGGCGAGCGACGCGAGGAAATGGAATCCGAGACACGCATCCGGGAGTTGCTCTCGCCATGGGGCAACGTCGAAGAGATGATCATCGAGCGCAAGGCCGTGTATCGCTTCCATGCGCGCACCGTCGACGCATTCAGCAAGGGGCGGGTGTTCATCGCGGGCGATGCGGCCCATATCACGCCTCCATTCGTCGGGCAGGGGCTGGTAGCAGGCCTTCGGGACGCCGCCAATCTTTGCTGGAAATTGGCATGGGTGGTACACGGACGTGCCGACCCAAGGATTCTCGATACCTATGACGAGGAGCGGCGCCCCCATGCAAAGGCAATGATCAACCTCGCAAAATTCATGAGTAGGCTCGTCATGCCGCGAAGTGGCGCAGTTGCGCTGTTGACTCATGGGTTGATGCGCCTTGCGGGCCTCGTGCCGCGCCTGCGCGCGCAATTTGAGGAACTGCAGATCAAGCCGAAGAACGCATTTCGCAGTGGACTGTTCGTCAAGGGCCGCTCGTCGACCAGGCTTGTTCGTGGCGCAGTCATCGCACAAGGCTGGGTGAGAGGTTCCGATGGCACTACGTGTCTGAGCGACGACGTGCTAGGGCAGGGTCTCACGCTGATCGGGTTTGGCGTGGATGCGGCGGCTGTGCTAGAGGACGCGACGGCCGCAGCGTTTGCGCGTGCCGGGGGGCGCGTTGTCCAGATTGCCCATCGGGGGCAACGGCTGCATCTTGCCCCGCTCGACAGCTGGGAAGACCTCGAAGGCGTATTTCTTCCGGGGCTGGTGCCCGTCGGGTGGGTTGCTGTAGTCCGGCCCGACAAGACGATCGTCCACGACGGTGCGGCCACCGACGTGAACCGTATCGTGCGCGAGAGTCTTGCCTTGCTGACGAACCCCGTCGGCGCGCCGGCTATGGAAGCCGAGCACGCCATCCGAACCGTTTGATTTCCGTTCTGCCATGAAACTGACTACTGTACAGCCGTCCCGTCACCCCGATCCCACGACGAAAGCGTCGGCATTGGCCTATCTGATATTCGACCGCCCAGATCTCGAGAAAGCCGAGCAATTTCTCAATGATTTCGGGCTCCGAACTGTATCGCGCACTGATGCGCTCGTCCTGCTGCGGGGAACGGGTGCTTCGCATTTCTGCTACGTCGTCCGAAAGGCGCCGAAATCCCGGTTCGTTGGTTTTGGGCTACGGGTCGACAGCAGGGCCGATCTTGATGCGCTTGCAAAAGTGCCTGGCGCCTCTGAGGTCGAGCGGTTGCCGTTGCCCGGCGGCGGCTATATGGTCCGGTTGACCGACCCTTCCGGCTTTCGTGTCGATGCAATATGGGGCCAGGCGCCAGCTTCGACTCTATCCCATCGGCCGCCATTGCCGTTCAACTCCGTGGATGCGGCCGTCCGGATTAACCGGACGCAGCGACCGCCCGAGTCCGCGCCCGAAGTTATCCGGCTCGGACATGTCGTGCTCGAACTCGCCGACTATCAGGAAACCTGCGCATGGTATACGCGGCATTTTGGCTTCATCCCGAGCGATGTGCAGGTACTTCCCGATGGCTCGCCCGTCGTCGCGTTCATGCGGCTCGATCTCGGCGACAAGCCGGCCGATCACCATACGCTCGCGCTTGCACAAGGCTTCGTGCCCACCTACAGCCATAGCGCCTACGAAGTCGTCGACGCCGACGCGGTTGGTATGGGCCAGCGCGTCCTGCGCGAGAAGGGCTGGACGCACGCGTGGGGAATTGGCCGTCATATCCTGGGCAGCCAGATCTTCGACTACTGGCAGGACCCGTGGGGCGACAAGCATGAGCACTATTGCGACGGCGATCTCTTTACGGCCGATGCTCCGGCGGGTGTACACGCGGTGAACCGCGAAGCAATGGCGCAATGGGGACCGACGATGCCGCGCAGCTTCACGAAGCCCAGATTCACGCCGGCAAGCATTGTGGCGCTCTTCAGAAACCTGCGCCGCAGCCCCGACCTGACGCTGAGCAAGCTGCGGACGCTGGCAAAGCTTTTCGGCTGAACCAACCCCTTCCATAGAATCCGGAGATCTATAAATGGCACTTCACGTTCTGCATTACAGGCATCATGGTCGCGCCCAGTGGGGCGTCGTCGCTAACGGCGCTATCACGCCGGTTCCCGGCGAGTTCAAGACGACCGCGGACTTTATCGAAGCCAATCCGGTTGAACGGCTGGCCGTGCTGAGCGATCCGATGCTTTCCGAATCGGAAGTGCAATGGTTGTCGCCCGTGACCGCCAATCAGCAGTTCATCTGCCAGGGTGCGAATTACCGCCAACATATGATCGAGTCCGGCATGGACCCGGATGTGAAGAAATTCAACATGATCTTCACGAAGGCGACGAGCTGCATCGTTCCGGCCAACTCGCCTGTGGTGAAGCCAAACGAGGTGCAGTTCCTCGACTACGAGATCGAACTCGGTCTTGTCCTCAAACGCGATGTCACGTCCCGCGCAACTGTCACCGACGGGAACCTGCATGACTACATCGCCGGCGCCGTGATCGTCAACGACTATTCCGCGCGCGACATCCAGATTCCGCAGATGCAGTTCTACAAGGGCAAGAGCTATCGCACATTCGGCCCTGTCGGTCCTTACCTTTGCCTCTTCGAGCGGCACGATATGCCGAAGCTGAAGGACCTCGATCTGACGCTGACGGTAAACGGAACCGTCCGCCAGAGCGATTCCACGGCGAATCTTGTCTACGGCCCGGCTGAGACCTTGACGGAGCTGTCGGGCGTGCACGATCTTCGCACCGGGGATCTGCTCGCGACGGGCACGCCCGCCGGTTGTGCATTGACCATTCCGTCGCCCGAAAAGCAGCGCGCCGCGGCGCAACTGCCTGAAGCGGAAAAGTGGCGGCTTTTCCTGAAGATGCAGGAGGAGAGGCCGCAGTACCTGCGGGCGGGCGACGTCGTGGAGGCGCGCATCGCGAGTCGCGACGGGTCGATCGATCTGGGCGCGCAACGTAACGTCGTCGTGGACGAGGCAGAATGAAAGGGATCGCAAACATGGACGATGTCCTTGCCATCGAGGTGCAAGGGCAGCCAGCGGATCTGCCGTCTAGCACCTACGAGATGATCTGTCGGGGTGCGGCCATCAATCCGTCGGCACCCGCACTTTCGTTTTTTGCAACCGCCGACGATCACCGGGACGCTGAGTGCTGGACGTATAGTGAACTCGTGCGTGATGTCACGCGAACCGCGAACATGTTTGCCCGTATGGGAGTGCAGCGCGACTCGGTTGTCGCGTACGTTCTGCCCAACCTCCCTGAAACGCACTTTGTGATCTGGGGCGGGGAAGCCGCCGGGATTGTCTGCGCGATCAATCCGCTGCTTGAGGGCGAAGCCATCGGCGAACTGCTCAACGCCTCAGGTGCGAGCGTGCTCGTAACCCTGGCGCCGTTTCCCGGAACCGACCTTTGGCAGAAGGTGCAAGCGGTGCTGCGCAAGGTCCCTTGCCTGCAACATCTCGTGCTCGTGAATCCGGCCGACCGCATGCCGGGCGAAAAGGGATTCACGGCCCGGATGCTTCAACGTGGCGAGTGCTCAAGACTGCACGGACCTGGCGGCATTCACAGTGCCGTTCCTGCGCATGTTGGCATCCACGATTTCAGCACTGCCATCGCGAGGGAGTCCGGGGTGGCGCTCAGCGGCACGCGTCGGATGAGCATCGATGATGTATCGTCCTTCTTCTGCACGGGCGGCACCACCGGACTGCCGAAGATTGCGATTCGACGGCACGGCAACGAGGTGGCCAATGCGTGGAACGCGGGTCAATTCTTCGGCGAAAGCATTGGTCCGGGAAAAGCGATTTTTTGCGGACTGCCGCTTTTCCACGTGAACGCTGTGATGGTGACAGGCCTGCTGGCGTTCTCGCGTGGTGCCCACGTCGTGCTCGGCACACCGCAAGGTTATCGGGGCGAGGGCGTTGTAAAACGCTTCTGGGAAATTGTCGAGCATTACCGCATCAACTTCTTCAGCGCTGTCCCGACACTCTACGGATCGCTGCTGGACGTTCCAGTTGGCGAGCACGATATCAGATCGCTCGAGTATGGTCTGTGCGGCGCCGCCCCCATGCCGGTGGAATTACTTCGCACTTTCCAGGATCGTACGGGAATAAGAATCCTTGAGGGCTACGGCCTCACCGAAGGTACCTGCGTTAGCAGCGTTAACCCTCCGCTTGGCGAGCGCAGGGTCGGTTCGATTGGTCTTCGTCTCCCCGGTCAGGCTATGAAAGCAGTCGTGGTCGATGAGACCGGCCGGTATGTACGGGATTGTTCTGCGGACGAGGTCGGCCAGCTGGTTATCTCCGGGCCAAACGTGTTCGTTGGCTATACCCGGCCGGAGCAGAACAGTGGTATCTGGATGGAAGGTGGTGACGGCGGACTCTGGCTCAATACCGGGGATCTCGGCCGCTGCGACCCCGATGGTTACTTCTGGCTCACCGGGCGGAAGAAGGAGCTGATTATCCGGGGCGGACACAACATCGACCCTGCGGCAATCGAAGAACCACTGCATCGCCATCCCGCAGTCCAGATTGCCGCAGCTGTGGGGCGTCCCGATATGCACGCGGGTGAGTTGCCGGTTGCCTATGTGCAGCTAAAGCCAGGTACAACGGCAACCGAGGCGGAACTGGCCGAGTTTCTGCGTCGTGAGATCAACGAACGCGCCGCGTTGCCAAAGGGGATACGGATCGTGGACACGATGCCGTTGACGGGCATCGGCAAGATCTTCAAGCCGGCGCTGAAACGGCGCGAAACGGCAGACGCCGTGAAGTCGGCCCTCTTAGAGGCTGGCGTCAAGGATGCAACCGTTAGCCTCATTGATGACACCTCGCTCGGAATGTCACTCCACGTCGAACTTGCCGACCCCGCGTTTGAAGCATTGGCGACTTCCGCGCTCGGGCGTTTTCCGTTTGCATTTTCGATCTCGGCCGCGGCGAGGCCATCACGGGCCGAGCAACCGACGGGGACAGACGCCGCATCGACAGATACGCGGGGCAGCCCAACGTGACACGAGCCCCGAGATCAAACGGACGCGCTCGGTCATGCGCCCAGATTAAAGGCTAGTCAGCGCATACGCGCCGCGATGCGGCGGTTCAAATGCCTGACGATGTCTATAGATTAGAACACCTAATTGTTTGAAGGGAAAGAAGATGGGTGTTGCATCAGAAAGGTCTTTGCGTTCGCAGGTTGAAAAATGGCTCGGACCGACTCCTTCGACGCCGGTTCGGGTTACCCGACTCGGCCGCGCGCGCTCGAATCAGGGACCCTGTGTTCGTATCGAGCTACTGCTACCGACAGGTCCGGTTGGATTCTTTTTCTTCCGGCACCGCGACGGCGCGTGGTGCGTGTTCCCGCCTGAGACGGAACGCCTGGCGATGCACGCTTACTAGAGTGCAGGTCGATCGGAGGATGCGGCATGTGTAGCCATACGAAAGGGAGGAAAACAATCAATTGAGCAGATCCAACGGCAACACCACTGATTCATAAAAATTTCCAGACAAAGAGACGGGACGAGACACATGAGAAATTACAGGCGAATAATCAACTCAGTCGGTATGGCGGCTTGCATCTGCTCGGCTGGGCTTTTCGACAATGCCAATGCGCAGTCGGCCGGAAGCATAACGCTGTCGACAGGATGGCTTCACGTCGCACCACAGGGCGACGCAACGCCACTAACCGTGGAAAGCATTGGCGGCGTAGCGGTGAATCAGCAGCTATCTGGTAGCGGAGCGCATGCGAGCTCAACGGATACGGTGGGAATTACCACCGAGTACTACGTCACGGACAACATTGGTGTCGCCATGCTTTTTGGACTACCGATGAAGGTGAATCTGATTGGCGACGGGACGCTACAGAAGTATGGCAACCTCGGCACGACAAGGCCGATGCCGCCCGCCATTGAACTTCGATACCACCTGTTTTCAGCCGAATCGAAATTCCGTCCGTTCATAGGGCTCGGCGTGAACTATACGTGGTTCACCCAGGTTCGGACAACCAATAGCCAGTTTGTCACTGATAGCCTTGGTCCAGGCGGCTCGGCACGTGCGACACTCAGTTCATCGTGGAATCCTGTATTCGAGGTCGGGGCAAATTACGCGATTACAAAACACTGGTCGGTCGGAACCTCTCTGGGCTACGTTCCGGTGAAGACCCACCTGACGTTATACGGGCAGACCGCGACTGGAACGCAGATCGTTTCCAAATCGACGCTCCGACTCAATCCGCTTAACGTCTTCCTAAACGTCGCCTATACGTTCTAGCGCGTACAGGTGGTCAATGCGTCAATCGAGAGATTTGAACGCTCATCGAAGACATGGACGTTATTTTTCGCTACCCGGACCTGGCTGCCGGTCTGCGACCTCACGGTCGATTACGACACGTCGCGGCAACAGGGCGCGGCGATGCAGGGTCTCTGACCCACAGTCCGGCATGACCGCGCTCGCCCGGGCCGCTCGCACGCTCGGGGAAGCGGTCAGTCATGCCACCGCTTGCGCAACAGAGTTTCTCTTTGGATCGAATAATGAAACGACAGGTCCTCAAGACCATTCTTTTTGTCTTGCAAACGGTCCTTGACCTGACGGCACGCCGCTTTCCCGTCTATCGTGATCGCCTGAAGGAGCGCGATCTCGTGGACTGGAAGCGGTCCGAGGCGGTTTCGCACACTTACGCGGCACCGCAGATGGCGATCTGACCAGTAAGTTATGCCATGAAACGGGAACGCCTGACACACGCACAGCGCAAAGAGCGGACGCGTGAGCACTTATTTGAGGCTGCGCGGACGATGTTCGTCAAAAAGGGATTGGCCGCCACAAGCGTGGAGGACATCGCCGAGGCCGCCGGCTACACGCGCGGCGCGTTCTACTCGAATTTCGATGGCAAGCCGGAACTGCTGCTTGAGTTGCTGCGCCGGGACCACGACAGCGCGCGGGCCAACCTGCTGGCGATCATGGAAGAGGGCGGCACGCCCGCGGGAACGACGGCGCGCGCCATCGCATACTACAGCCGATATTTTCGTGATCAAGACTTCTTTCTGCTTTGGGTCGAAGCAAAACTACTCGCGTATCGAGACGCGGGGTTTCAGGAACGCTTTAACGCCTTCCAGAATGAAAAGCTCGACCAGGTCAGCGCGTACATCCGCACGTTTTCGGAGCGCGACGGCAGCTCATTGCCGCTGCAGGCGGACGCCCTCGCACTCGTCTTGGTGAGCCTGTGCGATGGTGTGCAGTTCTTCAGACTGTGCGACCCGCAGATGGTAAGCGACAAGGTGATGCAGACGGTGCTTGCCGGATTTTTTTCCTGCATATCGCGGCGGCAGTCGGAAGAAATACCGCAGGCCGATCATCGGGCGGGCGTGCCCGAGCGAGGCCGCGGACGTCGGACGCCCACCGCGGGCGCCGACAATATCCATGACCAGCGCCCAGCACGATGAATTTGAAGGCAACTGCCTGGCCAACGCACTGTACCCAGATCACCCTGGCGGCCGTCAGAAGTCGAAGCCCCCCATAAAGGTCTTCAAGTCTCGTCCCGTTGGCGCCGGTAGTTGTGTATGTCAAGCTGTCAAAGGAGATTGGCCATGTATTACGACCATACGAATTCCCAAAATATCGACCACCGAAGCGGCACGAATGACCCGCGCGACGTGGGTTCGGCGTCGAACGATGTCGTCGAGGTGATTAATCCTACTCCAGCAAGGAACTGGGCATGGGCGCACCATAGCGACTTATACGACTGGATGGACTGGCATAGTCCGTTTCCTGCATCAGGGCCGTCGGAGTGACCACGGTATGGCGGCGCAAGCTATCGGCGATTGAGGGAACTCAAATCGCGTCAGTCGTCCATTGGCTACTAACTGGGAAAATCGCCGCAGACTCACGGCAGACTTCGCGAGGCTATTCATGCATAACGAATACTTTCAGATCAGCAACGAATCCGGCATCGCACATCTCCAGCTGAACCGTCCCGACCGTTTCAATACGATGGGCCTGGCCTTCTTCACCGGGTTGCGAGACGCCGTGCTGGCGCTCGATGCCGCGGGCGACACCCGTGCCCTTGTCATCAGTTCCACTGGAAAGCATTTTTCGGCCGGCATGGCGCTCGACGTCTTCACCGGCACGACGGATGCGTTTGACAACAGCAGCCCACGGGCCCGGCTGGGCTTCCAGCATGCGTTGAGAAATCTGATGGATTGCTTCGATACGCTCGATCAGGTCCGGTTTCCCGTCATCTGCGCAATTCAGGGTGGCTGCATCGGCGGAGGCCTCGATCTCGCCGTCGCCTGCGACATTCGAATTTGCACGACCGATGCATTCTTCGCACTGCAGGAAACTCAAATCGGCATGACGGCTGACCTCGGTGTGCTGCAGCGCCTCCCGAAGATTATTCCCGTCGGCGTGGCTCGCCAGATGGCCTACACCAGTGAGCGGTTGAGCGCCGAGCGTGCATTGGCAGTCGGCCTGGTGAATGCCGTATTGCCCAATGCCGAGGCGCTGCTCCGACACGCGATGGAGCTGGCCCGAACCATCGCGTCGAAGTCCCCGCTGGCCGTTGCTGGGTGCAAGACTGCGATTAACTTCGCGCGCGATCATAGTACGTCCGAATCTCTGCGACATATGGCCTTGCTGCAAAGCGCCATATTCGACACCCACGACCTCGCCGAGGCAATTTCCGCCTGGCATGGAGAGCGGCAGGGTCGCTTCGACGCACTGTCGCCGCTGACAACCCGCGAGACGGGCAATCCGCGGTGACAGGGAACCGCTGCAGCCCAGTCCCGCACTCGCTGGTTTGCAGCCGTCCAGCTGGGAAGATCTCCAGTTCGACCGCGAAGCGCTCGCCCGGGTCAAGGAACAGGCCGCGCGTGCCGTTTGGCTGACGCAGTCCGAACACCGTCGCGGCGCGGCCGTTGACTTCGATCGAACGGGTCTCGGCAACTAGACGGCGCGGCGTGTTGCCATTATTTCCGTTGGTGACTGACTTGAAACCGCTGACCGGCGATGGCGCACATGCAGCAAGCGCCGCTGATGCGGCGGCGACGGACGTCAGCAGGAATTTGCGGCGAGATATCAACATTGATTGTTCCTTTCGCTTACGGTTCTGTGCAGCGTAGACATTCCAACGATGGGAGGGTCAAGCAACTGCGATCGAATCGTTGTGAGCAGGAACGGATAGTTCACACGGTCCTCGAACGTGCGCTCCGGTTGAAAACCCTGCATCCGGGCTCGGCAGCCGGGCGTCGGCTTTGACCGGCAGAACGGCCACCCGTCGCGCCTACGCGACCGGCAGCAACGGGTCGAGGCTGTGTGAAAACGCATGCGGAACATGGCGTTCTAAAAAATCGACCCTTCAGATCGCGCCATATCGGCTTGGAAGCACCTCGGCAAGGGTAAAGCGACACCCGAAAACCGCGTAGTTTTGCGTTTTCGCACAGCCTCGGCCGATTTTTGCCCTTCGCACACCTGCTGCGATCACCGATCGATCGCGGTCTCCGTCGGGCCGAGTCCGGCAAGGAGGCGTCATTCGCCCGCCGCGTCGCTCGGACGTTCAGACGTCGGCTCCCCACCAGCAAGCGGTCTTTCGATTCGCGACCGTGAATGTTGCATCAGCGGGACCGGGGCATTGCCAGCTACTTTAAACATGCGACTGTGGTGGGAAATTCCGTAGGTTTCATCGACTCTTTCACGCTGGGGCTTCACTAACAAGCGTACCGACTGCAGCGAGGAGCACGTCACATTCGTCTCGGGTACCGATTGTGATCCGCAGGTACTGGTCGATCCATGGCGCCGCGAAGTGACGCACGAAAATGCCCTGCTCACGTAATTTTATGGCGAGGGCGCCGGCGTCGCAGTTTAAGTGCAGCGCAAAAACGAAGTTTGCCGCTGAAGGCACGACGTGGAATCCAAGCGTCTGAAGCCCCGATGTCAACCGGTCTCGCGCGGCCACTACCCGCGCACAGTTCGCACGAAACCACGCATCGTCTTCGTACGCGGCGATGGCCGCAGCTTGCGCGACGCGATCGAGCGGGTATGAGTTGAAGCTGTTCTTGACACGATTCAGAGCCTCGATCAGTGTCTCGCTACCGAACGCAAAACCAACCCGCATGCCGGCGAGCGAACGCGACTTCGACATCGTTTGTACGACGAGCAGATTAGGATAGCGGTCGATTAGCGCAAGCGCCGACTCGCCACCGAAATCAACATATGCTTCGTCGACGACAACGACGGACTCGGTGTTGCGCGCGACGAGTTGCTCTATCGCGGCGAGGGGCAACGACCTACCGGTCGGCGCATTCGGATTCGCAAGAAGTACACCACCGTTCGGAACGGTATAGTCGTCGACAGAAACCTGGAATGCATCGCCGAGGGGGACTGTCCGGTAGTCAACACCGTAGAGCCTCGCATAAGTTGAGCAAAAGCTGTAAGTGATATCGGGGAATAGCAGAGGGCGTTCCTGCTTGAGGAGGGCCATAAACGCGTGCGCCAGCACTTCATCGGACCCGTTTCCGATGAAAATCTGTCCCGGTCGGATGCCGTGATATGCGGCGACAGTTTCGCGCAACCGACGCGATTCGGGATCAGGGTAGCGCCTCAAGGGCTCAGCGCCATGGCCCACCTCGCGCAGAATCGCTTCAACGACGCGTGGCGAGGGCGGATACGGATTCTCGTTGGTGTTGAGCTTGATCGCACGTGTGGATGGCGGTTGCTCGCCCGGTACGTAGGGCACCAAGTGATGAACGATTTTGCTCCAGTACCGGCTCAATGCGGCCTCCAATTGGGAAACGAAGTTGACACGTTAAGCACGCTCTATCGGAGCCGGCGTGCTTGTCAAACGTTTAGGTGCAGTGGCCCAGCGACCCGAACAGCAGGTAGCGGCTTACCGCTCGTGGATCGACCACGAAGATCTTTGCCAGCCTTGGTCAAGGCTAGAGTACAGGTATTATCAGCGTGTATTTCTGCTTGTGCGGGTCCCAACGCTCAGCTATAAAATTCGTCGTCCAACAGCATGTCTTCGAAGAACGCACCAAATCGCATGTGCGGGTCGCGCAAATGGATCTCGAGAATCCAGCGCATCGCGGAAGGCGTGGCTTCGAGATCGGCGAGCGATCCGCTATAGATCGTTGCGTGAGGGAAATCCGAAACGCGGTGACCAGGCAGATCGAAGTTCAATTCCCAGCCCATCGCGCGCCGTATCGTCGGCGAATGCATACAGCGCCTGGCCGGTCAGCCGTTTCTTCTCCCATACCTCGCGGACTTCATGAAAGAGGCGCTCCGCATCGCGCGCGCACCGCTCATAGGCCTCGTTCTGTCCAACGACGAACGATGCGCCGCCGTCGCCTTCCCAGGCGTCGACGCGCGGTGCGATGTCGATGAAGAAAATATCGTTTTCCCGAAGAACGACACCCGGAACCGAGGCCTGCTTCATCGGCTTGATGGTGTTGGCGCCGAGACGCACACGCGTCGGGTGCCAGCTCAGTGCGAGGCCCATCCCTGTGAGAACGCTCTTCGCCATCTCGACCGCGTCTTCCTCGACCATGCCGGGCTTGACGCGCGCCGCAATCCGGCGCATCGCCTCACGGGTCTTCTCACGCGCCAGCAGCATGCCATCAATCGAAAATGTAGGCCCAACGCGCTCAGCCGACGCAAGAACATCGCTCATCTCTTAACTCTTCACTAGATGCGTGGGCAGGGTTGCCTCACCGCTGGCGTAGATTCTGGATGTTCGCTGCGTGCCTGAAAATTCCACTGAAGCGCGGTTTACCGCCAAACGTGCAATCTTTCGTGCCATCGATCTGAAGGGGCCGACCATCGATAGGGATTGCAGCTCGCAAAGCGCCTACATGTCGTCAGGGTCGCCGCTACGGAAATAGCTCAGGTGGAACCGTGCACGGTTGGATCGTCGAGTATCTCGGCGAGGGCACGTGTGGCTTCATCAATTTTGACACTCCATGGGTGCCCAAAGTTGATCCGGACGCAGTTCTGGAACGCGTGCGTGGCCGAGAAGATCGGGCCGGGCGCGATGCTGATGCCGTGGCTAATCGCGAGCCGGTGCAGGGCCATCGCGTCGACCGCATCTGGCAATTGCAGCCATAAGAAGTAGCCGCCGGCTGGCGTTACCCATCGCACCTCACGCGGCAGGTAGTGTCGCAAGGCCGTCTCCATTACGGTACGTTGTGTCTGCATCGCGGCACGCAGCTTGCGCAGATGTCGATCGAACCCGCCGTTCTCAAGGTAGTCGGCAATCCCCGCCTGCGCGGGGCTGCTAGCCGAGAGCGTCGTCATCAGTTTTAGCCGTTGCACGCGATCAGCGAAGCGCCCCGCCGACGCCCACCCGATGCGAAAACCCGGCGCAAGCGTCTTCGAAAACGAGCTGCAATGCATGACGAGTCCGTTATTATCGAAGGCCTTCGCCGGCACCGGCCGGTCGCGGCTGAAATGCAGTTCCTGATAGACGTCGTCCTCGATCAACGGCACGTCGCGCGCAGCGAGCATGTCGACCAGGGCCTTCTTCTTTTCATCAGAAAGCGTCACGCCGGTCGGATTCTGGAAATTCGTCATGAACCAGCATGCGCGGATCGGATGGTTGTCGAGCGCGGCCGCGAGTGTGTCGAGGTCGAGGCCTGTGACAGGATGGACCGGAATCTCGACCGCGCGTAAGTCAAGCCGCTCAATGGCCTGCAACACCGCGTAGAAGACAGGTGATTCGACCGCGACGACGTCGCCGGGGCGCGTGACAGCCGAAAGACAGAGATTGAGCGCCTCGAGCGCACCGTTGGTAACGACGATCTCCTCGGGCGGCACCGACACGCCTGTGGCCACGTAGCGCAACCCGATCTGGCGGCGCAGCTGGTCGTTGCCGGGCGGCAGATCAGCGACGGTGCTCCATGGACTGAGTGCACGTGTGCCTTGGCCCAACGATTTGAGCAGGCGCGCCGACGGGAACAACAGGGGAGAGGGGAATGCTGAGCCGAGCGGTACGATGCCCGGATGCTTTGCAGCGTCCAGCACGGAAAACACCAGCTCGCTGATGTCGACGCGCGTGGATTCTGCAGGCAACACGGACTCGTGAGATGGCGCAGGTTTGACCGCGGCGCCGGGTGTAACGAAATAGCCCGAGCGCTCCTCGGCGCGAATCAGTCCCCACTCTTCGAGCAGATAGTACGCGCGGAAAACCGTCGACTGGCTGACACCGCGCTGCGCGATGATCTGCCGTACGGACGGCAGCCGGGACCCGATTGGAATCTGGCCCGAGCCGATGCCATCGGCGATTGAGTTGGCGAGAGCCTCGTAGCGCTTCATGATGGGTCTGCTTCGAATGTTCGTCGCGTGTCAGGCCGGTCGCGGGACGCCATGCGATGTTCCGTCGCGCACGACGCCCCGGCGAACCTGTCGGCACGCTGTCAGTGGTAATGCAATTCGGCGTGATCCGTTTTGCCCCGGAACACGCGATATCCGAGCGCGGTGTAAGCGAGAATGACCGGCACGACGATAACCGCGCCGATCAGCGTGAACGTCTGGCTGGAATGCGGCGCTGCAGCTTGCCAGATGGTCACGCCCGGCAGGATCGCAAACGGGTAGATGGTGGCGAGCAGGCCGATATACCCGGCCAGCACGAAACCAAGCGCGAATACGAACGGACGCGTACGACGACGATGACGCACGGCGTAGAACACGCCGCAGGCACACACGGCGACGACAGCAGGCGCAAGCAGCCCCGGCAGCATGACAGCCGGATCGGACCAACGCGCCTTGAACATCGGCGCGAGCCGCGGCGTCCACAACGTGACACCAAGGATCGTCACCACCTGCAACACGGTGAGGGGCTTGGCGAGGCGGTACAGGCGACGTCGCAGGTCGCCGTCCGTCTTCGCGATCAGCCAGCAGCAGCCGAGCAGCGCGTAGGTGACGACGAGTGCCAGGCCCGTGAACAGGCTGAACGGCGTGAACCAGTCGAACGCCGCGCCGGCGAAATGACCGTCGACGACCGGAATCCCCGATAGCCAGCTCCCAATGACGACGCCCTGGAAGAACGTCGCCCCAGTTGATCCGCCGATGAACGCCAGGTCCCACAGGTGCCGCGTGCGCCGCGCCTTGCCACGCAGCTCGAACGCCACGCCGCGGAAAATCAGGCAGATCGCCATGAACAGCAGCGGTATGTAAAGCGCCGAGAGCACGACGGAGTACACCATCGGGAAAACGGCGTAAAGCGACGCACCACCGAGCACCATCCAAGTCTCGTTCCCATCCCAGACAGGCGCGACGGAACTCATCAACCGGCTGCGTTCATCGTCGTCGGGGAACAAGGGAAACAGGATGCCGATGCCGAGGTCGAAGCCATCGAGCACGACGTACATGGCCAGACCGAAGGCGATGATCGCGGCCCAAACGATTGTGATGTCCATATTCAGGATCCGATTGCGTTAGTGGACGCGGAGGCCATCGAGCGCGTCGGCCACGACGCGGCGCTCCTGGTTGTTGGATTTCACAGCCTCGACAAGCACGGGCTTGCCGCCGTCGTTTTCGGCGATCACCGCAGGTCCGGTCACGGCGAGCCGCAGCAGGTAGTAGATGCCGGTGCCGAAGACGAGCGCGTACACCACCACGAACGCGAGAAGCGTGATGCCCACCTCTTGCGCCGTGATTGGCGACAGCGCATTCGAGGTGCGCATGACGCCATAGACAACCCACGGCTGTCGGCCGACCTCGGTGGTGATCCAGCCCGCGAGCAGACTGATGAAGCCGGTCGGCCCCATGAGCAAGGCGAACCGGTGATACGGCTTGCAGTCATAAAGTCGTCCGCGGCGCTTCAGCACGAAGCCGGTGATCGCCAGGATCGCCATCAGGAAGCCAAGCCCGGCCATGATGCGGAACGTCCAGAAAATGATGGTCGAGTCCGGGCGGTCCTCCTTCGGGAATTCCTTCAGCCCCTTGATCTCGCCGTCCCATGTGTGCGTCAGGATCACGCTGCCAAGGTGCGGAACCGACACGCGGAAACGGGTCGTTTCGGCGTTCATGTCCGGGATGCCGAACAGGTTGAGCGCGGTGCCGCCGTGCTCGGTCTCCCAGATGCCCTCAATAGCTGCGATCTTCGCGGGCTGGTACTGGCGCGTGTTCAGGCCATGCGCGTCGCCGGCGAGGATCTGCAGCGGCGCGATGATGGCGAGCAGCCCGATCGCCATGGAGAACATCGTGCGCACCGCAGGGTCGCGACGGCCCCGCAGCAGGTGCCATGCGCCGGTTGCAGCGACGACGAGCGCGGCGACGATGAATGCGGCGAACGCCATGTGCACCAAGCGATACGGGAATGACGGATTGAAAACGATCTTGAACCAGTCCACCGGTACGACGCGACCGTCGACGACCTTGATACCTTGCGGCGTCTGCATCCAGCTATTCGACGCGAGAATCCAGAACATTGAAATGTTCGTTCCGATGGCAACGAGCGCCGTCGAGATGAAGTGAGGCACGCGGCCGACCCGGTTCCACCCGAACAGCATGATGCCGAGGAAGCCCGCCTCAAGGAAAAACGCCGTCATGACCTCGTAGTCCAGCAGCGGGCCCGTGACGCCGCCCGCGAAGCTGGAGAAGCCGCCCCAGTTCGTACCGAACTCGTAACTCATGACGACGCCGGAGACGACACCCATGCCGAACGCGACGGCGAAAATCTTCGACCAGAACAGACACAGCTCGCGGTAGACCTGGCGTCCTGTCTTGAGCCACAGGCCTTCCAGCACGGCAACGAAGCTCGACAGGCCGATACTGAGTGCGGGAAAGATGATGTGAAACGACACGGTGAACGCGAACTGGATTCGCGCGAGGTGTAATACATCCATTTGGGCCACCTTTGATTTCGGCTTTGAATCGGTGGCCCATTCTCGACGGTGCCGCCACTGACGCATAGCAGCACATCAGTCGCAAAATCGGGTAGCAGTGCCCAAATGGATGCGGCATAACGCCTCAGTTGCGGCGCAACATCGCACGCCGTCCTTCCTTGCGGAACACACGTAGCGCGAACAACGCCAGCGCGACTTCGACGATCGCGAAAGCGCCGAACGCGAGCGTGAAGCCGTGCCGCTCGAGCACGCCGAAAACGAGACTGCCGACGCCCGCGCCGATGAATAGGGAAAAGACGTTGAAACCCATTGCCTGTCCCGGGCGCTTGCCGCTGAACGATGTGACGATACCGGCAAAGAGCGGCTGGGTCATGTCATAGCCGAGCGACAGGGCAGTGGCCAGCAGCGGCACGGCAAGCAGCGGCATGCACAGCAGCAGCGCCGCGACGGCGGCCGAACCGATCGCAAGACCGGCCGGGATCAACGCCGCTCGCCCGTATTTGTCCGCGGCGCGTCCGATCAGCGGACCTAACACCGTCCCCGGAATGCCGTAGCCGAGCAGGGCAGAGCCGATCACCGCAGGGCCAACATGGTATCGCTGTCCGATGAACACGCCGAGCCACGCGAAGACGCCTGAGTGGAACATCGAATTCAGGAACACGTACGCGTATGCGCGCCGCGCGCGGGTGTCGGCGAGTAGATACAGGTAGCCCTGCAGGACGCCGCTCAACGAAGCGCCTGTGGGTTCCACCGCAGAACCGAGATATCGCCTGTAGCGTCCCAGCAGCAACAGGGCGATCAGACCGCTTGCACCGACCGCCATGAACAGCCCTCGCCAGCCGGTGAGCGGGATGAGCATCGCGCCGAGCGGCGAGCCGAGCGCCATGCCCCCGGCCATCGCGCCGAACAGCCAGCCAAGCGCCCGGCCGCGTTGCTCATAAGGATAGAGCCGGCCGACGAGCGCGACCGAGAGCGGCACCGCGCCGCTTGCGCCGAGACCCGTGACGATGCGCCAGCCGATCATGTCCTCGACGGACGTGGATGAGGCGGTCTGGAACGCGAGCGCAGTGAAGGCCGCGAGCGAGAAGAACATCACGCGGTGAATCCCGAGCCGGTCGCCGAGAACCCCGTAGATCAGCGTTCCGATGCCGTACGGGATCAGATAAGCGGGTATGACGAGCGCAATCCGATCAACGGGGGCATGCAGGTCCGACGCAAGCGTCGGGATGATTGGCGCGACCATGTAGGCCTGGAAGAAGATCAGGAACGAGACCGCCGAAAGCATTCCCAGGAGCACGTTGCGTCGATCGTCGCCGACGCCCGCTGAAGTTGATCCTTCATTCCTCATCTATACAGTCTCCATATCTCATGGATGAGCGCGTCGGACGGCCCGATGGTCTCGAAACCCGAAATGTCTTCGAGGATGCCAAGCAGGCACGCACTGAAGGCGGCGTAATCGGCGCCGCGGCCAACGATCTCACTGACGTATTCGGCCAGACAGAACTTCTGGATCGAAGTGAGCGAAGCGCCCATGGGTTCACCGTGAAAGTCGGGCGGCCGCGCGCGCGAGTCGCGCGAAGCCTTCGTCGATCTCAGCGTCCGCGATGATGAGCGGCGGAGCGAGTCGCAAAACGTTGTTGCCGGCCGGCAGGCACACCAGGTTCTCCTTGTGAGCGAGGGCAATGACTTTGGATAGCGGCGCGAGGCATTGCAGGCCGACCAGCAGCCCGGATCCGCGCGCTTCGCTGAAGACCTTCGGGTTGCGCGCAACCAGATCCCGTGCACGCTCCATGACGCTCGCAGAAGCCTCGCAAACGCGCTCGAGGAACGCAGGCGCGCTGATGATGCTGACGACTTCCATGGCCACTTCCATTGCAAGCGGGTTGCCGCCGAACGTCGAGCCGTGGCTACCGGGCGTCATGACTGCACCGACTTCCGCCGTCGCGAGCGTCGCCCCGATCGGGAACCCGGCCCCGAGTCCCTTCGCAGCGGCCAGCACATCCGGTTCAATCGCTTCGTGCTCGTAGGCGAAGAGGCGACCCGTGCGGCCGATGCCTGTTTGCACCTCGTCGAGCAGCAGCAGAATTCCGTAGCTGTCGCACAGCGCCCGTAGCCCGGCGGCATCGGACGCACGCCGCTTTCGCCCTGCACGGGTTCCACCAGGACGGCAGCCGTGCGCTCGGTGATCGCCTGCTCAAGCGCGGCGAGATCACCGAATGGAACCTGATCGAATCCACCAGGCAGCGGGCCAAAGCCCTCGAGATATTTCGCCTGGCCGGTCGCCATCAGCGCACCCAGCGTACGCCCGTGGAACGCGCCTTCGACCGTGATGATGCGGTTGCGCTCGTGGTCGCCGCGGGCGTAGTGGTACCGGCGCGCGGCCTTGATCGCGAGTTCGACTGCCTCCGTGCCGGAATTGCAGAAGAAGACACGCTCCGCAAACGTGAGCTCGCACAACTGCTGCGCGAGGCGCTCCTGTTGCGGTGACGTGTAGAGATTGGACGTGTGCCACAGCTTGAACGCCTGGTTGATGAGCGCGTCGAGGACCCGCGGGTGGCCGTGCCCGAGCGCATTGACTGCAACGCCACTGCCGAAGTCCAGGTAGGCGGTGCCGTCCGTCGCGTAAAGCGTGCTGCCGGATCCGCGCTCGAAGGAGAGGGATGAGCGCATGTAGACCGGCATTAGATAGGAGGAGGTATCGACGTTTTGCATGCTGGGCCGAGAAAAGGGGATCGGTCGCACATTGTCGGAGCGGAGCGCCGGCACTTCACAGCAGCAGGTATGGCGAAAACATGCGCAGCAACGCTTGCTTGGGCCACACAACGCGCATCTGCTGCTGTTTCGCCTGGGGCGGGCACCCTATGCTTGGCATCGTCCCCTAAACATCGGCATATCGTGAATATCGCTAACAGCCCTGCCAGCCCTCTACGCCTGCGCCCGTCCGAGGCGACCACACGCGTCCGGTCTTCCGCGATCCGCGAACTGTTCGCCCTGCTTTCCCGGGAGGAAGTGATCTCTCTCGCCGGTGGCTTTCCGCCCGCCGTGGCGATCGACGTCGACGCCTTGAAGAGCGCCATGGCACGAACCATGAGCCAGACCATGCCCGCAGCGTTGCTGTACGGCAGCGTGCAGGGTTATGAACCATTGCGCGAGATGATTGCCAGTCGCTGTCGCGGGTTCGGCACACGGATCGATGCGTCCGGGATCGTCATCACGTCGGGTTCTCAGCAGGGCATCGATTTGATCGCGCGCACCATGGTCGACCCGGGTGACGCGGTCGCGGTCGAGGCCCGACGTACCTCGGCGCAATCCAGGCGTTCCAGGCCCGCGGCGCGAACCTGGTCTCGATTCCGACCGATAGCGATGGTCTTCATGTCGATGCCCTCGAAACCATCTTCGAGCAGCACCGGCCGAAGCTGCTGTACCTGATCCCCAACTTTGCGAATCCGACCGGCGTCGTCCTGTCGCTGCGGCGCCGCAGGCAGGTGCTGGAACTTGCCGCGCGACATGGCGTGCTGATCGTCGAGGACGATGCGTACGGTGAGCTCTATTTCCAGGATCCGCCGCCCCCGTCGTTGTTCGCGCTCGCGAATGCCGAGGAACGTCAGTGGGTTGTCCACCTGTCGAGCTTTTCGAAGGTCATCGCTCCCGGCTTGCGCCTTGCGTGGCTGGCCGCGCCGGCGGAACTGATGCGCCACATTCATCTGGCGAAGCAGATCAGCGACACGCACTCGTCGGCAACCTCGCAGATGGTCGGATACCACTTCCTGAACGCAGGCTCGCTCGAGCCCGCCCTTTCGCGCGCACGCCACTACTACACGAAACAGGCGAGCATCATGCGCCGAGCCGTCGAGGCAGAGCTGGACAGTGTCCCGCTGGTAACCGTTGCCGCCAGGGGCGGCATGTTCCAGTGGATCGAGCTGTCGGGCGTGAACACACAGGCGTTGCTGCCCAAGGCGATCGAAGCCGGGGTCGCGTATGTTCCTGGTGCGCCGTTTTTCGCAGACGGAGCCGGCGTTGACAGTTTGCGACTCTCGTTCGCGAGCGCGACTGCCCAGCAGATCGGCGAAGGCGTGCGACGGCTCGCCGGAGTGCTCTCCGGCGCGCGCTAGCGCGGTTCCGGGCGACCACCTTCACCGGCACACGACTGCAGAACCGCGCCCATCCTGTCGTCGGTCAGAGCAGGTGCACGACATCGACTTGGCTTGAGAGGGACGCCTCGACGAGCTGGGCGCAGGTGCGCAACAGCTTCGGTTGCTCAACCGCCAGGCCTTCAGACTGGAAATAGCCATTGTTGTGCGTGTGCGCGACCAGCAGCGGCGCGGCGTCGGTGATCGGCAGACAGCCGATGCGAACGGGCGCGTCCGGCTCGGTCGCGGCACGCGCACCAAGGCACGAGAGCTGCCCGACAAGGGATTGCTCATGCCCGCCGTAGCCGAGCTCAACGCCTGCGCGTCAAGCGTCGGGGGCGTTACGCTGGGCGCTCCGAGCCTGCTCGGCAAGCTGGCTTTTCAGCTGGACCACGCTCGGCGTGACGATCGGGATAAGCGCCGATTCACGCCATCGACGGTCAAACCCGAGTTCAGCATCGCGGAGATAGCCGCGTCCGCCGCTCGCCTCCAGTTCAAGATTCACAGCGTCGGCAACCAGCGAGGCCATCCGGATACGAAGCTCGAACAACCGGTTCGGCAGGACACGCAGGCTGCCATCGGCGATACCGCACGACAGAAGGGCACATGCGGTGGCCAGCTCGGACGCGCACATCTCGACCTGCTGACCGAGAATGCTGCGCGGGGTCTCTGCCGCACGACGTGCTTCCGCGAGCGAGCGTCGCGCAAGTCCGATCGAAAGGCCGCACTGCAAGCCCAGGATTGCGGGCCGAACTGCGGGAACGAACGCCTGGGCATCCGGGTGGATCAGCCAGTCGGCATCGGCCGGAACATTCTCGAGGCGCAATGCGGCCGTATTACTTCCGCGAAGCGCAATCAGATCGAGATCCGCGCTGCGCGTCAGCCCCGGGGCGTCGTTCGGGATGGCGAGGATTGCTGACGGGCGACCATCGCGATACGAGACGGCTGCGGCGACGACGAACCGCTCCGGGCGAAGGTTCGTTACCCAGGCCATCTTGCCGTTTAGACGCCATATGCCGGCTGAATCGCTTTCGGGTGCCGCTTCAATCTGAAGCGATTCGATCCCGCACAGGAACTTCATCGCATTCGACAGTCCACTCGCACCGGCAAGCGTCCCGACGAGTAGCGCCGGCAACAGCCGCTCACGAAGCGCAGCGTTCGGGCTATGCAGCAGGTACTCGATGAGGCTGCGATGCCCCCAGAGGACGAACGCGGCCGTCAACGAGCGCTCGGCCACCGCGGCGATGCTCGCGATGGCATCTATCGTGTCGCCGCCCGAGCCCCCGAGCGCGGCAGGCACGCCGATCCGGAAAAGCCCCGCCGACGCCATGCGCGGCACGACGTCTCCCTTCAGATCCGTTCCCGTGTCGAGTCGCGTGGCGTTCGAATAGAGCCAGTCTGTCAGCGACGCGTCGAGTCCCGGCGCGTTCAAGCGGCCTGTGTCTGAGGTTCCCATCTGTATGCCGCCAGTTCGGGGTTAAGTTCATTGCGTGCAAGGTTGTTTGCGAAGTTGCACAGCGTCGCGAGGCTGACACCGAGCACGACCTCGAGGGCGTTCGCGTCCGTAAAGCCAGCCGCGAGAAAGGCTTCGAGCGCGTCGTCAGCAACGGCGCCGCGCGTGGCAATCACTGCGCGCGTAAAAGCGGCGACAGCGGCCAGCCGCGTATCGGTGATCGGCGTACCGTCGCGCAGTGCGTCGACGACAGGCGGATCGATCTGTGCCTTTTTCAACGCCGCGGCGGTGTGACCCGCCACGCAGAAGCTGCAGCCGTGAACGGCAGCCGCAGTGATCTGGACCGCCTCGCGCTCGGCGAATGTAAGGCCAGCGCGGCCGTTGATTTCGGAGACAGTCAGATAGGTTTCGAGTGCGACCGGCGCATTCGCGAGCGACCGGACCAGGTTCGGCAGGTAGCCGTTTGCACGCAGCGACTTTTCGAGGAACGGCTGGCTTGCGGCTGGCGCACTTTCAACGGTTTGCAGGGGAAGACGGCTCACAGGTTTCTCCAGGGGAAGGCAGGGTCATTTTCGAGGCTGCCCCACCGCCGCACAATGCGCGAACGTTCGCGATTCCTGCGCGTTTGTCCCGCGAAGCGGGGTCTTCCGCTTGTGCTAGTGCAGTCGAACCGCTGACCGATCATTGTCCGTCGATGTGTGCGACCAGTTGTCGCGCTCGCGACGCCACGCGCCAGGCTGCGTGCCCATCGTGCGTTTGAATGCATGGGCAAACGCTGACTCCGACTGATAGCCGACCTGTTCGCCAGCGCGCGAGATCGGCAAGCCCTTCTGCAGCAGATCCGCCGCGAGCCTCATGCGAATGAGCGTGACGAACTGCATCGGCGGATGGCCCGAGGCCTCGCGAAAGTGCTTGCAGAAGGCTGTGCGCGACATATTCGCGAACGCCGCCATTGAATCGGTCGTCCACGCATTGCCTGGAGACTCGATGATCGCCGCGACGAGCGTACTGAATCCAGCCCGCTGCATGAGCGACGCGAGACCACTGGCTATGGTGTCGTGCCTTGCAGCGTCACGCATCGCGTAAAACAGCAGCAGTTCGACCAAACGATCAATCAGAGGCGACGGTTCATCCACCCCATGCCTGCCTTCCGCGCGGATCAGATCGAACAACGCATGCACGCTCTTGTGCGCATCGTCACCATGCCGCACGATCAGATAATCCGGGAAAAGCGACACAATCGCGCGAGACACCGCAGACTGGAATTCGATGAAGCCGCAGGCCAGACCGACGCTGTCCTTTACCGATTCATCGAGCAGTTGCATTGTTCCGCGGCGCTCAATCGGCAGCTGACTGGAGTTTGCCGCCCCGGCCCCCGGACTGATTGGGTCCGGCGAGAGGCAGTGCGGCATGTCGCGCAACAGAAAGACGGCTTCACCTTCAGCAACCGGAACGCTCTCGCGGCCATCGCCGAAGTGCAGCCATGCCGAGCCGTGCAAGATGATGTGAAAGCTTGCCTTGGCGCGACCCGACGTCGACGCCTGCCAGTCGCCGCAATACTGGCCGACGTGAAAGAGTTTGCTTTCAGGCTCCAGGCTGGACAGGAGCCAGTGAACGACTTTGTCTGTTTGCGCGGACATTCCGATGCAACGGCGGTAAGGTTGACTCGACCACGTTACGGTGCGGCCCGTCCTATTCAAAAGAATATATAGTGAGATGCATATTCCTGTCATGGCACGAGAGCGATACACCGCGACCATCGAGCCGCGCTGTCAGTTAGTGAATCTTCCGCATGAAACTTCGTTCCCTGGAAACGTGCGATCGCGTTCGCCCAACTTGCTGCAAAGCCTGCTGGCATTGATGTAAGAGGGCTCAAGGTCAATATCCGCGAGCATGACTCGTCCAGGTCCCAGCCGAAAGCTGCTT
>NZ_JBNDMO010000044.1:0-33255 GCF_050436625.1 Paraburkholderia sp. GAS334
GTCGGCAGTGGGATACACACCCGGGACGTTGTCGCCGATGCCGCGTTGATGTCGCAGCTAAGGCTTGACCCGACGCGCCAGTTGCTGGGCGCGCAGTGCTCGGGCACGCTGATACTTGCGAAGCTGGGCCTGCTGGACGGCGTTCCGGCGTGTACGGACGTGACCACCAAACCGTGGGTCGAAGAAGCCGGCGTGGCGGTGCTCAACCAGCCGTTCGTGGCGAGGCGAAACGTCGCGACGGCAGGCGGGTGCCTGTCGTCGCAGTATCTGGCGGCCTGGTTCATCGCGCGTCTGGAGGGTGTCGAGGCTGCACGCAACGCAATTCAGCATGTCGCTCCAGTGGGAGAGAAGGAGACCTACGTGACGCGTGCAATAGCGAACATCTCGCCATTCCTCTAAGGAAATACGGCACCTGAAAACTGCGCACCGACTACCTGGACGACACGGCGCCCCCAACGGGAAAAACCCACGGTTCGAGGAGCCCGCCTGGCTAGGCAGCTTGCTGCCTAGCAACCCGGCGGATGGTCTGGGGAGGTTGGCCCAACGTCCTGACGAATGCTCTGCGCATCCTTTCGGTGTCGCCGAAACCGGTCTCCCTGGCGATCACAGTAAGTGAGAGCTCCCCAGCGTCGACGAGGCTGCGCGCGACATCGACGCGCAGCTTCTCCACTGCCTGCGCAGGAGACTGTCCGGTCTCAGTCTTGAAGATTCGGCTCAGTTGTCTTGGGCTCACGTGCGCGGCGTCAGCGATGACTTCCACGGAAAGAGCCAGGTGAAGGTTAGCTCTGGCGAAGGAAAGCACCTTCTGTATGCGGTCCGATCTGGGCTGAAGCTCCAGCAGCGCCGAGAACTGGGACTGGCCGCTGGTACGCCGGTGGTAGACCACCAGCTTCTTCGCCACGGCCTTCGCCACCTCCTCTCCATGGTCTTCTTCGACCATGGCCAGAGCCAGGTCGATGCAGGCGGTCATGCCAGCCGATGTCCACACGCCGCCGTCGTTCGTGAAGATTCGGTCCGGCAGAACCTTCACGTCCGGGTGTCGCCGCTGAAGGTCCTGAGCCGCGGACCAGTGGGTCGTTGCACGGCGGCCGTCGAGGACCCCTGCTTCCGCAAGGATGAACGCGCCGGTGCAGATGCTGCCCACTCGCCTGCAAGCCTGTTCGGCGCGCTTCAGGAATGACCTCATCCTCGGTGTGGAAGTCGGGACGGGGATGGAGCCGAGGACCAGCAGCGTATCGAACGCCGCGTTCCGGAACTTGCTCGAGTCCACCGTGGCGCCCGAGTAGCTTGGAACCGGCCCCCCGGCTTCGGACAGCCGGACTTGCCGATAGGACTCGTACCCGAGCTCCTTGTTCGCCAACTCGAACACGGCAATGACGGCGAGGTCGAGGATCTCGAACCCCGGAAAGAGCAACAAGGCAACGGTCTTCATAGGATGTCCCAAAATGCAGATATCGGCGATTCGAGCCAATCATAGTCCCGCTCCAGCGCTGATGCAATTCCGGGACATGTCCGGAAGCATTGGTTGTCCTAAAACATTGGATTTACGTCTTTCAGGCCATCGTCCAAGGCCTCACCATAGGCATGTCGAAAGAGCGTCTATTTTCCAAGGAGATTTCACATGATCCAGAAGCAGTCCAAGGGCACCGCCGTGGTTACCGGGTGCCAGGCAAGGGGTATCGAATGAATAGCACGGCACTGACCTGTACCGCTGCCCTTGGCCTCCTCCTGTTCGCTCTCGGACTCTCCATTTCTATCCTGCGCTCTCGCGTTGGCGTGCTGAGTGGCTACGCACCTGAGCCTGATCAGTTGCTAACCAAACTGGTTCGCGCTCACGGTAACACCGCCGAGTACGCTCCATTCTTCGCAGTGCTCTTTTTGTACCTCGGCTCTCAGCATCCGCAGCACTGGCAACTCTGGTGCATGGTAGGCGCAACTGCCTGCCGCTTGCTCCTGGTGGTCGCGCTAGTTGCCTGGCCGTCCATGTCGAAGCCCAATCCAGCCCGAGCTATCGGGGCCCTGGGAACGTACGCTTTCGGGGTGGCCCTCTGTGTTGCATTGCTCAACGGCCACTAGTCCTCTGGCCGCGTCGCGTGATTGGGTCCGCCGCTCATGGCCATGGAAACGACGATCGGCAGCCGCGTTCAGCGCAAAGGGCGACACGTCGACTCGAGCCCCGCGAATTCAGCGCGAAATGAATCAACCTGAAGAGAAGAGGTACTGATGTCGAATCAGATCAACACTCGTCGTCGGCGCTTTTTGGGGACGGCAGTTGTCAGCGTTGGCGCGATGGAATCAGTCTTGAGCGGGATAGTGGACGCGCAAGTCGAGAAGTCGAGCCAGTCTGCTGCAAGCGCGAATACCGCGGCGTCGAATAGTTCGTTCGGCACGATCAAGCAGATCGATGCCGGCGTTCTGAACGTCGGTTATGCCGAAGTCGGGCCGGTCAGCGGCCCGGCCGTGATCTTGCTCCATGGCTGGCCTTATGACATCCATAGCTTCGCCAACGTCGCGCCTCGGCTTGCGTCGGCGGGCTACCGGGTGATCGTCCCGTACCTGCGCGGCTATGGCACGACGCGGTTTCTTTCCCGCGATACGGTCCGCAATGGCCAGCAGTCGGTGCTCGCCGTCGACGTCATCGCGTTGATGGATGCGCTGAAGATTGAGACGGCCATCATCGGCGGTTTCGACTGGGGCGCGCGTTCGGCCAATGTCGTCGCGGCGTTGTGGCCGGAGCGCTGCAAGGCATTGGTCTCGGTGAGTGGCTATCTGATCGGTAACCAGGCGGGCAACAAGACGCCCTTGCCACCGAAGGCGGAGCTCGCATGGTGGTATCAGTTCTACTTCGCGACGGAGCGGGGCAGGCAGGGCTATGAAGCGAATCGGCACGACTTCGCGAAGCTCATCTGGCAACTTGCGTCACCGAAATGGAACTTCGACGATGCGACCTTTGAACGATCCGCAAGTGCCTTGCAGAATCCGGACCACGTTGCGATCGTGATCGACAACTACCGCTGGCGATTGAGTCTCTCAAACGGGGAGCCGCAATACGATGCGCTGGAAGCGCGTCTTGCGGCCGTGCCGGTCATCGCTGTGCCGACGATTACCCTTGAAGGCGATGCGAACGGCGCTTCCCATCCGGAGCCTGAGGTGTATGCGAAGAAGTTCGTCGGCAAATACGCGCACCGCAGCATCACAGGTGGAATCGGTCACAACCTGCCGCAGGAAGCCTCCGAAGCCTTTGCGGACGCAGTGATCGAAGTCGCAAGCTACTAAGCGTTCACGTGCCGCGCCTTAAGGATAGAAATCCAGCCGGCTTCTCGACCGACAGCGGTGGTGCCGGTCATTTGACCGACCCGGTTCCGCGCGAGCTGCCTGCGATGCTAACTGCTCACTTCACACATTTGATAAGGATTCCATCATGTATCTTCTGTTGAAGAGATATCTCACGTCCGCGCTTCTGCTTGGCAGCGTGTTCGCGCTGCACGCGGCCCATGCTGCCCCGCCGCAGGACCTGAAAGGAACGAACGTCGTCCTTGTGCACGGGGCTTTCGCTGACGGATCGAGCTGGGATAGGGTGATCCCGCTGCTCGAGGCGCGTGGTCTTCATGTGGTTTCAGTTCAGAACCCGCTCAGATCGCTCGCGGATGATACGGCGGCAACGAGGCGCGCAATAGAACAGCAAACTGGCCCCGTTGTGCTCGTAGGGCATTCGTGGGGCGGCTTCGTGATCACGCAGGCTGGCGCCGACGACAAAGTCAAGGCGCTCGTGTATGTAGCCGCGCTCGTTCCGGACAGCGGCGCATCGGTCAACGACATGATGAAAAACCAGCCGGCTCCGGCCTGGGCAGGCGAACTGAGGAAAGACTCCGCAAACTTCCTGACGTTGTCCACCAACGCGGTGATCAATGACTTCGCCCAGGATCTGCCGACGTCGCAAGCACGTGTCCTCGCGACGACGCAAGGACCGTGGTTCGCGGGCTGCCTGGACGACAAGGTGAGTATCGCTGCGTGGCACACGAAGCCGTCCTGGTTCGTGGTCGCCAACCAGGATCGCATGATCGATCCGCGCGCAGAGGAAGCAATGGCGAGGGAGATCGGCGCAACGACGATTCATGTCGATTCGAGTCACGTCGCAATGCTGAGTCATCCGAAGGCTGTTGCCGATGCGATCATCGCGGCGGCAAGCAAAGTGGTTGTGACGAAATAAGGAACATGAGACGGACGAGATAGTAAATAAATTGTGTCTTTTTAATTTATCGTTAAGATTGCTAAGTTATTGCAGGAGTTTACGTGTTAGATATTATCGATCCCCGTGCGCCGTCGCGTCGTCGTTTCATTGGTATGGCAACGGCGTCCCTTGCTGCGGCCTCACTGAGCCGGTACGCCTTTGCGGAACCGAGTCAATCCATTACTGAAGTTGCCCCAGCGGGGGGCGGCGACAAAACCACGATCCGTCCACTTCGTGTGCATGTGCCGGAATCACAACTCGTCGATTTGAGCAGACGTATCAAGTCGACACGTTGGCCGGAACGCGAAACGGTCACGGATGCATCGCAAGGCGTTCAGCTTGCGACGATGCAAAAGCTCGCGCAGTATTGGTCGACAGATTACAACTGGCGTAAGGTCGAAGCGAGGTTGAATGCGCTGCCGCAATTCGTCACCGAGATCGATGGGCTCGACATTCATTTCATCCACGTTCGCTCGAAACATCGGAATGCGTTACCGGTCATCGTCACGCACGGATGGCCTGGCTCGATCATCGAGCAGTTGAAGATCATCGATCCGCTGACCAATCCAACGGTCCATGGTGGAAATGCCTCGGACGCTTTCGACGTAGTGATCCCTTCGTTGCCGGGCTACGGCTTCTCAGGCAAGCCGACTGCGACGGGCTGGGATCCTGCACGTATCGCTCGCGCGTGGATCGTGTTGATGAAGCGCCTTGGATACACGCGCTACGTGGCGCAAGGAGGCGACTGGGGCAATGCGGTCACGGAACAGATGGCGCTCATCGCACCGCCGGAACTGCTGGGCATTCATACCAACATGCCGGCCACCGTACCGGACGACATTGCCAATACACTGAAGTACGGAAACCCGCCGCCGGCCAGCCTCTCGCTGGATGAGAAGCACGCGTTCGATCAGCTCGACTACTTCTACAAGCACGGTCTCGGCTATGCGCAAGAGATGGCGAACCGTCCGCAGACGCTGTATGGGATCGAAGATTCGCCTATCGGCCTCGCTGCATGGATGCTCGATCACGACGCCGCGAGTCAGGCGATGATTGCCCGCGTCTTTGACGGTCAGAGCGAGGGCCTGACGCGAGATGACGTGCTCGACAACGTCACGCTCTACTGGGTGACGAATACGGCCGTTTCGTCGGCACGGCTCTATTGGGAGAACAAGCTAAACTTTTTCGCACCGAAGCACGTTGCAATTCCCGTTGCCGTCAGCGTGTTTCCGGATGAAATCTACGCGGCGCCGCAGAGCTGGACGGAGCACGCTTATCAGAAACTGATTCACTATAACCGGCTTCCGAAAGGCGGACACTTTGCGGCGTGGGAACAGCCGCAGGCGTTCACGGAAGAAGTTCGCGTGAGTTTCCGGACGCTGCGCTGACCTCGAAGATGCGGATGACGCCGCTATGCGTCGTCCGCATCGTTCGATGATTCACAGTAGACGACCCTGCCCCCAGGGTACCCGCGATTTATTTGGCATTCTCTTCGAGCACATCAATGTGGCGTTCCTGGTAGGTCTCGTGGCGGCAGTCTCGGGCTGATCTCCGCAGTGGTGCTGACACTGCTTTCGAAATCAGTGTGGGTCGACGTGCTGCATCGGGCACACGCGCTAGTGTTCCTCGACAACCCCACGTTGGTTTCAGTGCCGCTCGCGTTTGGGGGCATCTGGATCTTCTCGATGCTGGATCGCGGCGCCCGTGAGCAGCAAGAGCGGGAAGCGTTTGCCCTGCAGGAGTTTTATGGGCAGACGGGCATCCTGTCCGTGAAGGCGGTCGATCACTGACCACGATTCGCGCGGACAGGCCTGTCTGCTCTAGCGGTGACAGACTATATTGCGCAGCCACTTCCGAGTTTCCTTAATCTTGCATCTCGTGACAGACTTTGAACGCGTCGATGCGTCCAAAAATTCCGTCATCTAATCAATGGCTTGCAAACATGCCTTGTGACGGACCTTATTCTCTTGGATCAGAGATGGCTCGAAGCCATTAACCAGAACGGAATCAAGTTTCTTGCCTTGGGAGAGTGGGAGCGGCTCAAACTGGCCCAGGAAGCGACGCTCGCCAATGCGCCAGGCCGGACATCCGAATGATGCTCAGCTCAAAAACGTGGCCCCGCCCGTCGTTGACATTCAGAGCGGAGCCTCCGCTGATTCCCTTTTTTCTAACTAGCCACCTTCAGCAGAACTTTTCCGCCCATCTCGGCATGGACGATCGCAGCACCGATTTCCTCGAGTCCGTATTCCGCCGCGATGGGACCTGACATCTCGCCCGATACCGCCATTTCCGCGGCCGACACAATGGCATCGGTGATTTGGTAGTACGCGCCACAACGCGACAAGACTGTTCAGAACACAGGCTCAGTCCGTGCGCCATGCAACCGAACGAAAATCGATGGACACGAGGAGCGGGTCATCGATCTTTTGTCCTGCCGTGTCGTGGGCATAGACGCGACGCGACATCGGGACGATGATGCCGCCAACGTTCTGATAGTTCGATGCGTAGTTGGCAGCGGGTGCGCCGCCCATCACATCCACTGTGAAATCGTGGCGGCGCAGCAGACCATCTTTGCCGAAATAGGAGATCTGCTCCCGGCTATGGCTCGCAATCGAGTCTGGGAACGTCACCTTCAGCCGCTGCCACACCTCTCCGTTTTCTTCCCATTCGGGCAACACTTCCGTACGGAAGCCGGGGTATGTATAGAGAAACGGAATGGTCAGGTAGCTCCAGAGGGCATAGCTGCCAAAGTACAACGCATGCAGGCGGTCCCATTGGGTCTGCACGGTATGGCCTTCATACGACGTCCTTGGCGCGTGGCGCTCTTCGATCCAATCTCCTTTCAACGATTCGATTCGCACCAGGTCCGGCGTGAAATGGCCTTTCCAACCGGCAGTCTGCGACGTCATCGCAAGGCGTTGCGTTCGCAGGTCCGCCTCCAGTTCGACGTCCCGGAACATATCGGGTTGCCCCTTGACCTGCCATATGGCACCGCCGATATCCAGTCTGGCGGAAACGGCGCGGAGCTTCCTCCAGTTCTCGATCCCCCCGTGGGCCTCGACTGCTTGTTCAAGTAATGCGCTCATCAATTGCTCTCCTTTTACTGATATGCCTTGCCGCCAATTCACGCGGCTCATCCTGTCCGGCGGGTTATAATGTGCCGGTCCACCGTACTGCAGAAACAGTATTGCGACCGTACTGCAGATTGTCAAGCAACTCTTTGTTGAAACTATTGAAACAATGGGACATTCACGAGCAGAGAAGGCGGCCAGCCGAGAGCGCATCCTGGACGCGGCCGCAGGTCAGATAAGCGAACGAGGGCTTGATAGCGTTGCTGTGGCGGAGTTGATGCAGAACGCGGGCCTCACTAAAGGGGCCTTCTACGGACATTTTGAATCGCGCGACGCAATGATTGCCGAGGCGGCCAGGCGCGCCATGGATAAAGGTCAGACGAGGCTCGATGCGCTTTTTTCGCGCAAGAAGAAACCCACACTTGAGCAAGTCGTGGACGTGTGGCTTGATCCCGCGCATGTGGCCGATCCGACGAGCGGCTGCGGTATTTGCACGCTCGCCGGAGAAGCACGCTACGCAGGCCCGCAGGTCCAGCAGGTCATTGCCGAACAGTTCAACCGAAACGTGCAGCAGATTGCGCAGACCATCGGCAGCGGCGAGGGGGCGACCGCCCGCGCAACGGCGATTCTCACCGCCATCGTCGGCGCGGTGAGTATGTCGCGTGCGGTAGGTGACGCCAGCCTTGCAGGGCAGATCCTCGCAAACACAAAGGTGCTGATCATGCAGGCCACAATCTGGCCATCGACAGCAAGTTGAGAGCATGCGATCTGACCAAACTGCGAGTGCGTGATATCTGCCTTGGTCAGCGCGTTGCTTCACGGGCAACGGTCATGCAGCAGAAGACGCGACGGCCGTTTCAGTTTGAAATGGATGATTAAGACACGATCGGCCGGACTGTAAGGGGACACTGTCTGGCCCATTTCACGACACGACGATCACCCAAGAATCAGGCTGGCGATCGTTTGGCGTCGCAGCAGTGGCTGTGTCAACCCAGCACGTGTTCCCACCTGCTGCGATACTCCTGCTCCCCGTTCGCCAAAACGACCGTTCGCGCTGCCGACTTTCGACGGCGGGCGGCTGAGTTCAGTGAACATTCGGCCAACTGGGTTCATCAAAAATGATTGCCGAATCACAGGTCGGGCTGATTCACACTATTTGCTGGGAGGAGGCGGGCAGGGCGTCTGTCAAGTTACAGCCAGCTTGGCTCCCAATACCCTATGGGAGTTAGCGGAAATTTGTAATTGCCGGGTGTTTTAGACATCTCAACCATCTCCGTTACCCCAGTGTACTTCCCCAATGGAGTACTAACGGTAAATTGCTCCGGATCCGGGTAAATATGCCCTTCCTTTGAGCCCGCCATTGATTTCGCAAAATCGCGGTCATACACGCCCATTTCCGGCAACCACAACGCAACCCGCCCCAATGAAACTTTGACGCGATAACTGCCACCTTCTTTAGAGCGTCGGTACAAGGCAGCCATGGCACCCGCAGCAGCTAGCCACCCGGCTGGATAATCAGATATCACCACGTGGGGAGGGTGCTCCGGTTTGTCGTCAGTACCTTCTATATTGTTCAGTCCCCACGCTAAACCGGCAGAAACGTCGAAGCCAGGTCGGTTCGACCAGGACCCTGTCTCTCCCGCATAGAAGATATCGACGTCAATCAAGTTTGGATTGTGAGCCCTTAGATCGGAATTCGAAATGCCAAATCTATCACGCCAACCAGGCCGATGATTGTTGAAATAAATATCCGCCTGCGAAACAAGTTCATAAAACCTGTTGCGGTGATGGTCGTCTTGCAATTCGAGTTTGGCAGTTCTCACTCCGACGTGTGAAGTATAGTGAAATATGTCCAGTTCTACATTTGACGGACGAAAGATGTTCAAGACATCTGCACCATGCAAGGCGAGACTCCTGCCAATTGAAGGTCCTGCGATCACGTGAGACGTGCCCAGTGCCCGGACGCCATCCAATGGCGTTTGCGCGTTGGGTTTGAAGGGAACAGGGTCACCATCTGCCACCTTTTCGATTTCTATGAGAGGCATCAAGCCGACGGAATGCAAAAATGCGTCTAACTCAACGACCTCTTCAATGGGGCGACCGAGAGCCATGACAACACCTGCGTCACTGGCTGCGTTCTCGAGATCTTCGCCAACCCATTCCTTGATCGCGTCAGCAATCGAGGCCGGATCGCCGCCGACACCCAAAAGAGACATTGCCCGCTGCCTGATCGAAGGATAAATGTTTAGTGGCATGATCCACTTATTATCCTTCGTCTTATGCATAACAGGCATCGCGAAGAATGGATTATACGGATCGGATTTTCCTGGAAAGCCATTCACCAGTTCCCATTTTTTATCCCAAAAGGGAGTAAACCGACGTAGTGCTTTCGGGACATCAACGTGCACATCTTGACCTTCCCCGGTTCGCTCCCTCCAGATTTTAGCGACAAGAACGGCTTTCGCCGCCAAGCTGATTGCAGACATTGTGCCGAATGGAAGACGACTATTTACAATTGGGTCCGCTCCAGAAAATGTGAGAGCCCCGCCGATATCATCCACAGAAGCATCGCAAAGATCCAGAACGGACGTCAGATGTTGGTGCAAATCTACGGTACAGTCTTTTAGCGGGTTCCTATAGTTGAAGAGAATCTTCTTCGCTAAAGTTTCAGCAGCGGTCATGTCGGTTCCTATCATGATGTTTACGAAGGTGGTGCATCAAAAATATCAATCGGCCAATTTTTATCGGACGCAGTGTTGGGACGAGTTAGAGAGGAGTTTGGCTCAGTGGCCTGCTCACGAGCGAGTACATAAGGACGCTCCCGCAAAGAGGCGCAATGATGCAATGCGGTTCCGATAAATCTGGGGGATGATGTTAAGCGCCGTGGAGAGCGGAACAAGTCACCGGCATTGCGCGCTCACTTGTTGCAGTTCAGGTAGCTTTATTTGCGCGTTGCTCATCGACACAGAACAATCCATTTCTCTCTCCATTTGAAGGCGGTCGGACCGAGCGAAAGCCGGACCGTCGATAGTCATCAAATAACATATGGACGGCAGGGGCAACCCGGCGTCGTCATCATGAATGGCCGCACGATGCAGTCAATCTGCAAGTCCGGCGCTCGTCGCGATAGTGAGGGACGAGCGCACAAGCGGAATATCCGTTGATTTTTCGACGGACTCCGACCTGGATAGGTCAGAGCCGTGATAGCAAACGTGTGGCGCACTCTAGACGAAAAATTTCACAGAGTCTGACATCTGATTAATCAGCGGCAAGAAAAAGATTGGTATGCCGAACGAATAGATCCGGGTGCTGAAACGGAGATCCGTGACCGGAGTTCGGATAGAGAATGAGCTGGGCGTTAGGAATGTACTGTTGAAGCGTAAACGAGTTGACCGTCGGCGCCATAATGTCGTTGTGACCGTTCACAACCAGCGTCGGATGCATAATCCTCTTCAATTCTGCATACCGTTCTCCGCGTGGCTGGCGCCACTCCATGATCGCTGCCGTTTGCGCCAGCATGGTCTGAACCGACGAAGGATTGTCCGCATCTTTTCGCTGGTGGCGACGCTCCCAGAAGGCTTTGCCGGCTTCCTGGCTGGATGCGGTCGGAGCGAAAAACAGATAAAGGAAGTCCTCCAGGCTGGGTATGGCATTTGCCGCGACCTCCCTGATGCGAGGATCGGAAGGAGGTTCACCGTTCCGGGGCGCTGTCCCTACCAATACCAGGCGTCTGATAAGCTCGGCGTGCCTTAGGGCAATGCTCTGCGCGACATAACCACCAAGGGAAAATCCGAGGACGTCCACCTTTGGCAGTTCTAGAGCCTTGATAAACACGGCAACGTGATCTGCCATAGCGTCAATCGTGTCGGGCGTCTCTCCGCTCGTACTTGCGACACCGGCATTATTAAAGAGGATCACTGGTCTTCCTTGTGCAAGGCCGTCTGTTACCAACGGGTCCCAGTTGTCCAAGCCACCCCGAAAATGTTGCAGGAAGAGCAGGGGCGTACCTGTGTCGCTTCCGAAGCGCCGATAGGCATAGCGGATCCCATCGCTTTCTATAAATTGAGTCTTCGCTGTGTTGTGATTTTCAGTCTTCATTTTGCGTTCCTGTAATTGCAGTCGGAAAGGGAGTTACATACAGATTGGGTGCGAGAGGAGCTAAATCTCCCAGCAGAAGTTCCGGCTGCTCAGTCAAGACGCTCGTGAATGCAGTCGGCACCATGCTCAAAGCCGTGGCATTAACACGGATGTGACGACTGGCCCACTCCACGGCCCACGATCGCGTCATATTCACGATGGCTCCCTTGCTGGCCTGATAGGCAACGTTGGGATGCCAACCGCCGTCATTCCCGGCACGAACGCTGTACTGACGATGCTTCCGCCCATGGTCATGTGCTCCGCTGCAGCCCGCGTGCAAAGCAGCATTCCTGTCATGTTGACGGCGATCACCGCATTCCAGTCTTCGAGGCTTAATTCCATTGAAGCCCCACGACGATTACTTCCAGCGTTGTTGAAAAGCACATCGATTCGGCCGTATCGGTTGCCTATCCCGTCGAACATTTCCTCAACGGCAGTGGGGGCCGCGACATTCATCGTGATGGCGCGAGCGCTGCTTCCTATCGCGTCTGCTGCGTCGCTGGCTGCCGCGCCATTGGAATCGAGGATCACGGCCGAGGCTCCAGCACTGGCAAACATATGCGCCGTGGTGCACCCAAGTCCGGTCTTCCTCCGGTGACCACGGCAGTACGTCCATCGAGACGAAAACCCGGCAAGCCCTTCATCGTTCCTCGTGTGAAATGTCGTTTCCGTACCTTCATGGAAGTAAATACTATTATAGTAGCTAACGTTTGCAAGTGCGTGTAAACCACTATCGTTATAGTATTGACTTGCATGACAGTATTTTGATAGCTACACTGAACACTATGAAACGTAAGAGCTATAGTGCGATGCAATGCCCCGTTGCGAGGACTTTGGAGCGCGTGGGCGACTGGTGGAGTCTTCTGATTCTGAGAGACGCCATGATGGGGTTGAGCCGCTTCGACGAGTTTCGTGAGAGTCTGGGGATTTCACCGACCATCTTGAGTCGCCGGCTCAAGCAGCTGGTTAGCAGCGGAATCCTCGAACGGAAGGTGTCTGCCGACTCTCCAGTCAGGGTGGAATATCTGCTTACGGAATTGGGCAAGGCTTTTGAACCGGTCCTGCTTTTGCTCCATTCCTTCGGGAACGCCCATTTCGCCCCCGAGGGAGGCTCGGCCGTTGTCGTTCACGGTAAGACTGGAAAGGCCACTGATCTACGGGTTGTTGATCGTGTCTCAGGTAACGATGCGAACTGGCCGGAGTTTTGGCTGGTGCCGGGCGAAGCAGCCGGAGAGGCAATGCGAAGCAAGCTGGCGACTGTGAATAGTCAACTCGGTAACCAGACGGTTGACACATAAGTCGCCTGCAGAGACCTCGCCCATGAAGTTTGCATGCTGCGACGGCGAGCGTGAACGAAGAAGCAGTGTTTGCCCAGATCGATACCGATCAACGTCGCGTTTGCCATGATGGCCTCCCGGAAAAGGAAACGGCCCGATCAGCGTAAGCCGATCGGACCGTTTCGGTCAGGCTGACCATCTCATTAAGCCACCATGACCGGCGACGTCGTGAAGAGGAGCGGTCGCACCGTCCGTCTATGCCTCGGTTGCAAAAAGCCGCTGTCTGCGACCCTGGGGCGTCAGGCGCATGACATGCATAAAGGATGCGAGCCGGAAGTCAGGCGGCGCCTTGAGGTGGCGCAGGCCCGCCGTGAGGGCATTCCCGTCAAGCTCTGGCGTGAGCGGCACGCGCCGGCGCACGGGCATGCCCCAACGCAGAGAGCGACGGAGAAAACCCGGCCAGCGGCGGCCGGGATGCGCGTCGCGCGCATCTACCTGCGCGTGAGTACCGAAATCCCGAACTAATCGAGGCAGTAGTCACGTTCGCTACGCTAACCACCGTCCATGAGCACACCCATGGCCAGGCGCTCAAATCACCCGTGGACGATTCTGGTTGCCACGGCGTGACTCATTCCTTCTGCTGCAAAGAGAGCAACTCGCGCTTCGCCGCGGCTAGCACTGCGTCGGAGCGCTTTTCGTCGGCCATCACCCGAGACACCACCAGAGCCCCGATCATGGCGCTGACCGCGAACACGGCCTTGTCTGGATCGTCCCCGCCCAGTGCGGCGTCCATCCGGCCGATGAAGCCTTCGATATGCGCCGACATCGCCTCGCGCGCCGACCCGTCTGCGCGCGCCACGTCTCCCGCCAGCGCGGCGATCGCGCAGCCAGTCGTGCGCGCGTCGCGGTGCTTGCGGCTCAGGTAGCTGCGCACCGTTGCGCTGTACTCGACCGGCGCCGTCCCGCTTTTCGCCTCGAACGCGGCTGTCCCGGCATCCAGCGCGCGTTCGAGTGCGTGCAGCAGCAGGTCCGAGCGCGACGCGAAGTGTCCATAGAAGCCGCCGTGCGTCAGGTTGGCGCTACGCATGAGCTTGCCGACGCTGACGGACTCTAATCCGCCATCCCGAATCTGCTCCGCGGCCTGTTCCAGGATGCGCTCCCTGCTTTGCGCTTTGTCTGCCTGTGAGTGACCCATCTGTCAAATCCCATGGTTTTGTCTTGACTTTCTGTATTGTGCTCGTCATTCTCCAGCATGACAATTATCATTCACATAGCGGGTAGCTGCCATGGCTGACCTGAACGTTGATCTGGACGACTACGAGGTTCCTTTCAAGGGCATCGTCGAGCAGTCCATCGCCGGCATCTACATCCTGCAGGACGCCCGCTTCCGCTATGTCAACGAGACTTTTGCGCGCATGTGTGGTCTCAGGCGCGAGAAGTTGCTCGGCGCCCGGCTTTGCGACGTGGCGAACCCCTTGCAACGCGAGGCACTGATGGCCCAATACGAGCGCCAGATCAGGGGCGTCGGCGCTTCCGAGCGGTTCGTCATTCGCCGGACCTCGTCCCGCAACCCAGGCTGCTTCGAGATCCATGGCACGCGCGTGATTTTCCACGGCCGGCCGGCCATCGTCGGCCTCAGTATCGACACCACCGAGCGCGAGCGGCAACGCGCCGATCTGGTCGAGGCCAGCGGGCGCTTACAGGAGCTGTTCGCAAGCGCCAACAACGTCCGCGAGAACGAGCGCCAACGTGTGGCGCGCGAGTTGCACGATGTGATTGGCGGCATGCTGACGGCGATCAAGTTTGACCTGTCGCGGCTGTCGCGGGGCATCGAGGCGCTTGACCGCTGTCGCGCGCCACGGGCCCGGCAAGGTGGCGCGGCGGCGCCGGGGCTCGCCTCGCTGGCGCTGACCGCAGCCAAGACCCTCCAGCTCACGCAGGAGACCATCGAAACCGTGCGGGTCATTTCCGAAGGACTTCGCCCGGGCGCCCTCGACCACCTGGGCCTGCAAGACACGCTGTGCCTCGACCTCGACCGCTTCGAGCGGCGCTACGGCATCGCCACGCGCTTTAGCACGACGGGCGCCGCGCGAGGTATGGACCGCAACCGTGAGATCGGCATTTACCGGATCTTCCAGGAAGCGCTCACCAACGTCGCAAGGCATTCCAAAGCCACCGAAGTCACCGTGAGCCTTAACTGGGCGGCCGATCGTCTTGAGCTGGAAGTCTCGGACAACGGCCTCGGCTTTGACCTCGATCGCGTCGCGGCCGATGGCCACCTCGGCCTGCTGGGCATGCAAGAACGTGCACGCGAACTCGACGGCATACTCGTCCTCGACACCGGACCGCGCTCCGGCGCGTGTCTGCGGCTCGGTGTGCCTGTCGCGTCCGCCGTCAACGAAATCACCAACAAGTGCGCCAATCCCGGCGCTCGCATCGGCGGAGGACAGCCATGATTCGTCTGCTGCTGATCGACGACCACACGATCTTTCGCCAGGGCCTCAAACGCTTGCTTGCCGAGCAGGACGGCTTCGATGTCGTGGCCGAAGCCGGCGATGCGACCGAAGCCCTTGGCCGCCTGCGCGAGCAACCCTTCGACGTGGCGCTGCTCGATGTCAACATGCCGGGCCGCAGCGGTCTGGAGATGCTGCCCTCGCTGCGCGCCGAGCGCCCCACGATGCCGGTGGTCGTGCTGAGCATGTACCCGGCCGAGCAGTACGCACTGCGCGCCTTCCAGGCCGGCGCATCCGGCTATGTCACCAAGGACATGGACGCGATCGAACTGGTCGATTCGATCCGCAATGTGTCGAAGGGCAAGCGCTACATGACGCCCGCCGTCGCGAGCTACCTGCTCGACGGCTTTGACCGGGTCAGCGACGCGGCGCCGCACCAGCAACTGTCATCGCGCGAATACGAGATCATGCTTCTGATCGTGCGCGGTATCCGCCTGACCGACATCGGGCGGCAGATGTTCCTGAGCGTGAAGACGGTGAGCACCTATCGCTCACGCGTCGTGAAGAAGATCGGCGTCTCCAGTAATGCCGAGCTTGCGCGCTATGCCGTCGAACATCGGCTGATCGACTGATCGCAGCCCTCAGCTTCAGAAAACGCTGACAAGGCACAGAGCGAGTTCCGACAGCCGGATTCTCACTGGACGTCCAAACTCTCTTCAACGACACGACTCCACACGAGTTGCAACGAAGGAGAGAGCGATGACTGCAGACGTGCTGCTGCACCGGGACGACGGCGTGTTGATTGTGACGATCAACCGGCCGGCGAAGAAGAACGCATTCACCGCGCAGATGTATTCGGTGCTCGCCGCGGCGATCGCCGAGGCGGACCGTCGCGATGACATCCGCGCCGTACTGCTCCAGGGCGAGGGCGGTAACTTCAGCAGCGGTAACGACATCGGCATGTTCGTCAATGACAAGGCCGCCGAACACAAGGAGTCGCCCGCCACGCTGTTCTTGCGCGCGGTCATCGCACTGCGCAAGCCGATGGTGGCCTGCGTCTGCGGGCATGCGGTCGGCATCGGGGCGACCCTGCTGCTGCATTGTGACTACGTCGTTGCCTCCGACGATGCTCGCATCCGCTTCCCGTTCGTCGACCTCGGGCTATGCCCCGAATTTGCCTCCACGCTGCTGCTGCAGCAGGTGGTGGGCCGCAACAAGGCGACCGAATGGCTGCTGCTAGCCACCACCATTCCCGCCGCCGAAGCCCATCGGGCTGGACTCATCAATCGCGTGATGCCCCTGGAGACGGTCGCGGCGGAGGCACTATCGATCGCCAGGTGCCTCGCCACCAAGCCGCGCCAGGCGCTGATGGCGACGCGTGGACTGGTGCGCGAGGCGACCGAGACGCTGGTCAGGGATAGTCTCCAGCGCGAGATGGTCGTGTTCGACACCCTGCGGCAGTCGCCCGAGGCACAGGAGATTTTCCGGCGCTTCCTGCAACGGGCGCCCCTCCGGACCGCTGCCCCCGCCTGAGCCCGGGGCCGATTACAGCCAATCAGAGCCACCAGAGCTCCAAACCAGGAGGGGACCTCCCATGAGCATCCAATACACAGTCATCGACGACGTCGCCGTTATCACGATCGCCAACCCACCTGTCAACGGGCTGGGCTACGCCGTGCGTGTCGGCATCATTGACGGCGTCGAGCGCGCGGCCGCCAACGCCAACGTCCGGGCCATTGTGCTGACAGGCGCCGGCAAGGCCTTCTCGGGCGGCGCTGACATGCGCGAGTTCAATTCGCCGAAGACCGGCGGCGAGCCCGGCCTGAACAGGGTGCTGGCCGCCATCGAGGACAGCTCCAAGCCAGTAGTCGCCGCCGTGCATTCGGTGGCGATGGGCGGCGGTCTTGAACTGGCGCTGGCGTGCCACTACCGTCTCGCCGTGCCGAAGGCTCGCGTCGCGCTTTCGGAGGTCACGATGGGACTGCTGCCGGGTGCCGGCGGCACGCAGCGGCTGCCGCGTCTGATCGGCCTGGAGGCGGCGACCAACATGATCGTGCACGGCACGTCGATTCCGTCCGAGGCGCTGGCCGACTCGGGTCTGTTCGACCGTCTCGTGGAAGGCGATGTGCTCGCCGCAGCGCTCGTCTTCGCGAAGGAGGTCGCCGCCCGGCCGGGGCCGCATCCTCGTGTGCGTGACCTCTCCATCCGTCATCCGAATCCGGAAGGCTATCTTGCGGTGGCGCGTGGGGCCATCGCCGCCCGCTACAGGAACCTGCCGGCTCCGCAGCGCTGCCTTGATGCCATCGAGGCGAGTTTCAAGCTGCCCTTCGACGAAGGCCTGGCGCTCGAACACCGCCTCTTCGTCGAACTGATGAACGGCTCCGTCTCGAAGTCGCTGCGCCATGCCTTCTTCTCGGAGCGGGCTGCCGCCAGGCTGCCTGACGTGCTGGAATCGGTGGCCGAGCGCGCGGTCGAAAAGGTGGGCGTCGTCGGTGCCGGACTGATGGGCAGCGGTATTGCGATGAATTTCCTCAGCGCGGGTATCCCGGTCGTTTTGCTGGACGTCTCGGAGGAGTCAGTACGGAAGGGCGTCGCCGCGATCCGCCGCAACTACGAGACGAGCGTGAAGAAGGGAAGGCTGCGTACCGAGGCAGTCGAACAACGGATGGCGCTGCTTCAGCCGACCGTCGATGTGGCCCGGATGGCTGATTGCGATCTGGTGATCGAGGCGGTTTATGAAGACATGGATGTCAAGCTGCGCACCTTCCGCGCGCTCGATGAAGTCGCCCGTCCCGGCGCGATTCTCGCCACCAATACCTCGACGCTTGACGTCGACCGCATCGCAGCGGAGACGGGCCGCCCGCAGGACGTGATCGGCCTGCACTTCTTCAGCCCCGCCAACGTGATGCGCCTGCTGGAAGTCGTGCGTGGCGCGCAGACGGCGCCCGAGGTGCTGCGGACAGCCATGCGTCTCGCGCGCCGGATCGGCAAGGTACCGGTGGTGTCGGGCGTCTGCGATGGCTTCATCGGCAACCGCATGCTGGCGAAGTACTTGCGCCGCGCCGGGGAACTGCTGGAGCAGGGTGCGCTGCCCGAACAGGTCGACCGCGCCATCGAGGAATTCGGTATGGCAATGGGACCTTTCCGGATGGCGGACCTGGCCGGCAACGACATCGGCTGGGCCATTCGCAAGCGTCAATATGCCGAGGATCCCACGCTTGCGCGCTTCGAGCTGGGCGACCGGCTCTGCGAAGCCGGCAACTTCGGTCAGAAGGCCGGTGCCGGCTGGTACGACTACGAGCCCGACCAGCGTAAGGCGCTGCCGTCGGCGCGTACGCGGGCGATGCTGGAGACGTACTGGCAGGAACGCGGCGTGACCCCGAAGCTGCCCAGCAACCAGGAGATCGTCGACCGGCTGATCTACGTGCTGGTGAATGAAGGGGCCGCCATTCTCCAGGAAGGCATCGCCGCCCGCGCCTCCGACATCGACACCGTCTACCTGCACGGCTATGGCTTCCCGACCTGGCGCGGTGGCCCAATGTTCTATGCCGAGACGGTCGGGTTGACGAATGTCCGTCGCACATTACGCGCCCTGTCGGCGCAAGACCCAAGCTGGAAGCCGGCCGCGCTGATCGACCAACTGGCTGACGAAGGCGGCGCCTTCAACGCCTGAATCCCACCAACCTCAACGGAAAACACCATGAACGAGGCCGTCATTGTTTCGACCGCTCGCACCGGCCTGGCCAAGAGCTGGAAGGGCGCCTTCAACATGACCCACGGTGCCACGCTCGGCGCGCACGCGGTGCAGCACGCGGTGGCCCGCTCTGGCCTTGATCCGGCCGAAATCGAGGACTGCATCATCGGCGGTACCTTCGGCGAAGGCACCACCGGCGGCAACATCGCCCGCGCGATCGCCTTGCGCGCCGGCCTACCAGTGACGACGGGCGGCGTCAGCGTCAACCGCTTCTGTTCGTCCGGCCTGCAGACTATCGCGATGGCCGCGCAACGCGTGATCCTGGAGGGCGCGCCGGCCATCGTCGCCGGTGGCGTCGAATCGATCTCGTGCGTGCAGAACCAGGCGAACACGCACATGCAGCGCGATCCGTGGCTGGTTGAGCACAAGCCCGAGCTGTACTGGAGCATGCTGCAGACCGCCGAGAAGGTCTCCAGGCACTACGGCATCAGCAGGCAAGCGCAGGACGCCTATGGCGTGCGCAGCCAGCAACGCGCGGCGGCGGCACAGGCCGCCGGCAAGTTCGACGACGAGATCGTGCCGATGACTACCACGATGGGCGCGATAGACGCTGCCGGCCGGGTCACGACTCGGGAAATTACGATCTCTCAGGACGAAGGCATCCGCGCCGACACGACACTGGAGGCGGTGTCGCGCATCCGTCCCGCGCTGCCGGGTGGGGTCGTCACCGCGGGCAACGCGAGCCAGTTCTCGGACGGATCGTCCGCCTGCGTAGTCATGGATGCGAAGCTCGCGGAGCGTCGCGGCATCGAACCGCTGGGACTGTTCCGCGGCTTCGCGATCGCCGGCTGCGAGCCCCACGAGATGGGCATCGGTCCTGTGTTCGCCGTGCCCCGCTTGCTGGCGCGCGCTGGGATCAGTCTCGAAGACGTGGGCCTGTGGGAGCTGAACGAGGCGTTCGCCTGCCAGGTGCTGCATTGCCGCGACACACTTGGCATTCCCGACGATCTGCTCAACGTCAACGGCGGCGCGATCGCGGTCGGCCATCCCTATGGCGTCAGCGGTGCCCGACTGACCGGCCACGCGCTGATCGAGGGCAGGAGGCGCGGCGCGAAGTACGTTGTGGTGACCATGTGCATCGGTGGCGGACAAGGCGCCGCCGGGCTGTTCGAAGTGCTGTGACGAGTTCCATTCATAAACAAGGAGACGCAATGACTGCTGTGGCAAATCTTTTCGACCTGAAGGGCCGCACGGCTCTCGTCACCGGGGGGTCCAGCGGGCTGGGCCTGCAGATCGCCGAGGCGCTCGGCACGCAGGGCGCCCGCGTGGTGATCTCGGCGCGCAAATCGGACGCGCTTCAATCCGCGCAGGCGCATCTGGCCGCCCTGGGCGTCGACGCAAGCTGGATCGCCGCTGACAACGCCGTAGAGGACGACGTAGAACGTCTCGCCAACGAAGCGATGGAACGCCTGGGCAAGATCGACATCCTCGTCAACAACGCCGGCGCCACGTGGGGCGCGACCACTGTCGACCACCCGCTGGCCGCTTGGGACAAGGTCATGAACCTGAACGTGCGCTCAATCTTCCTGCTGACGCAGAAGATCGGGAGGCTGTCGATGATTCCCAACCGGTTCGGGCGCGTGATCAACCTCGCTTCGATTGCCGGCCTCAAGGGCAACGGTCCTAAGGGCCAGCCGACCCTTGCCTATAACACCAGCAAAGGCGCCATCGTCAACTTTACGCGTGCGCTGGCCAGCGAATGGGGCCCGCATGGTGTGACCGTCAATGCCATCGCGCCGGGCTTTTTCCCGTCAAAGATGACGAGGGGGACGATCGAGAAAGTTGGCGTCGAGAAGCTGTCGGAACAGGCACCTCTGCAGCGCATTGGTGACGACGACGACCTCAAGGGCGCGGCCCTGCTGTTCGCGAGCGACGCGGGCAAGCACATCACCGGCCAGATCCTTGCCGTGGACGGTGGCCTGACTGCGGTCTGAAGACGTTCGATCAAGAATCCGAACCATCCCGATTCAAAGGAAAACACCATGACCAACGCAGCAGGCACGCCCGAAGTCCGCATGACGATCGAGGACCATATCGCGATTATTTCGCTGGACAACACCGCCAAGAAGAACGCCATCACGCCGGAACTGATGCAGCAACTCTCGCAGCGGCTGACCGAGTTCGACAACGACGACAACCTGTGGGTGGCAGTGCTGGACCCGGCAGGCGAGCACACAACGGCCGGCCTCGACATGCCCAAGTTCTTCGGTCCGACCGCCACGGCCAAGCCGATTCCAGACGACCAGGTCGACCCGTTCGGCCTCCAGAAGCGCTGCCGCAAGCCGCTGATCTCGGTCGTCCACGGCATCACCTACACCATCGGCATCGAGCAGATGCTGGCCTCCGACATCGTGGTTGCGGCCGATACCGCGCGCTTCTGCCAACTCGAATCGAAGCGCGGCATCGCCCCGCTCGGCGGCGCTCACTTCCGCTACCTGACGCGCACCGGTTGGGGCAACGCGATGTACCACCTGTTCCTATGCGACGAGTTCTCGGCAGAGGAAGCATATCGCTGCGGCTTCGTCCAGGAGGTTCATCCCTTTGGCAAGCACCGCGAGCGCGCGCTGGAGATCGCCCGGCTGATCTGCAAGGTCGCCCCCATCGGCCTGCGCGCGACCAAAGCGGCGGCGTTGACCTACATCGAGCATGGCGAGAAGGCGGCCATCGACGTCATCCCGCACGTGAGCGAGCAGGTCTTCGCCACGGAGGACTTCAAGGAAGGTATCCAGTCCTTCGTCGAGCGCCGCGAGGCGCGATTCCAGGGGCGCTGAGGTGCGGCTGACCTCGCATGACCGCTGATATGGGAGCCACGATGCAGACCTTCACGTCAATCGAAGGATTGAAGTCGTTCCAGGGCAAGGAGGCCGGTCCGAGTGACTGGCATCAGGTTACGCAGCAGGAGGTGAATCTGTTTGCGGAGGCGACTGGCGACCGCCAGTGGATCCATGTCGATCCCGAGCGGGCGACGCGGGAGTCGCCGTTCGGCCGACCCGTCGCACATGGATTCCTGACGCTGTCACTGCTGCCGATGCTGATGGCGCAGGTAACCAGCTTCGAGGGCGAACGTGCGCTCGTCAACTACGGGTTGAACCGGGTCCGCTTTACCGGCCCCGTGCCTGTCAGCGCGAAGGTACGCGTGCGCGCCGTCCTGGAGAACGTGGTCGACGAAGGGCAGGGCGGCGTGAGGGTGACGTGGACAGTCACGTTCGAGATGGAAGGATCGGCCAGGCCCGTTTGCGTCGCGGAGTCGCTGGCCAAGCTGTACTTCTAGGCGCATTCCCCGTCGATTATCGACAGCAACCGGCACCGCGCGACGAACGTCGTTGCGCGGAGGGGGTACTGCGCCCTTGGGGTGCAGCCCGCCAAAAAAAATACAAGGACTGGAGACAACAACATGAACGCCCCGATGCCAGACTACTGGACCTCTGACCTCCTGTTGTGCGAAGCCGACGTCGCGCGCTTCGAACGGGTCCCGCTTGCGGACCGCAAACTGCCGGCCTCCACCTACGAAATGCTGATGGACGGCTGCGCCATCGACCCGTCGAAGGTTGCTATCCGCTTCTTCACCGACGGCGCCCGTCCCCTCGAGACTGCGCGGCAGGTGACCTTTGCCGAGTTGCGCGCCAAGGTCCACCAGACGGCAAATCTGTTGGACGACCTCGGCGTCGGCAAGGACGATGTCGTCTCGGTGCTGATGCCAGCGGTTCCCGAATCGCAGTTCGTCCTATGGGGTGCTCAGGCGGCCGGAATCGTCAATCCGGCCAACTGGATGATGGAGGCAGACCTCCTCATTCAGATGTTCCGCACGGCCGGCACCAAGGTACTGGTCGCATTTGGTGACGACGAGCACGCCGAGATCTGGGCCAAGGCCGAGGCCGTAGCGTGCGGCCTCCCATCGCTGGCGGCGGTGGTTCGTGTCGGCGGAGCGGGTCCGGCGAAGGTCGCTGGCGTGCCCGTCATCGATTTCGCCGAAGCCGTCGAACGCTATCCGTCCGACCGCCTGGTCTCTGGGCGGATCTTCTCGTCCGACGACACCGCCTCGCTCTTCCACACCGGCGGCACGACCGGCGCCCCGAAACTGGCACGCAACCTGCACCGCAACCAGGTGTTCTGGGTGTGGGCGTCAAAGTACATGTGGGGACTCGACTCGACCGAGGTGCAAGCGCTCGGTGTCCCGGTTTTCCATGTTGCCGGCGCGGTGGTCGGCTGTTTCAGCCCGCTGGCGAAGGGGGCGACAGTCGTGTTGATGACGTCGGCCGGATTCCGCCATCCGTCCGTGCTGCCGAACCTCTGGCGCATTGTCGAGGCTTTTCGGGCCAACATGCTGATTCTCGTGCCGACGTTGGTGAACCAGGTGCTGTCGATTCCGCTGGATGGCGCTGACATCTCGACGCTGGCCTACGTCGCCTCGTCGACCGCGCCCCTGTCGACTACCGTCGCCGAAGCCTTCCATCGCATGACCGGCGTCCGTATCCGTGAAAGCTGGGGCATGACCGAAACCACGGCGGTCACCTGCATCACGCCCCAGGTCGAGCAGGTCAAGGTTGGCAGTTCGGGCTTGCGGCTGCCGTACCAGCGGGTCCGCGTGGTGCTGCCGGACGGCACCGGCAGCGTGGCCCGGGACTGCGCGCCGGGCGAGCCGGGCCTCGTTATCGTGCGCGGGCCTTCGGTCTTCCCCGGCTACCTGGGCCAGGAGAAGGCTGCGCTCTGGTTCGACGGCGACTGGCTGGACACCGGCGATCTGGGCTATTTCGACGCGGACGGCTGGCTGTGGATCACAGGCCGCGCCAAGGACCTGATCATCCGCGGCGGTCACAACATCGATCCGAAGATGGTGGAGGAGGTGCTGTTCGGCCATCCGGTGGTCCAGGATGCCGCCGTGGTCGGCGCGCCCGATACGCATGCCGGCGAGGTACCGGTCGCCTACGTGGTGCTGAAGCCGGGAGCGAACGCCTCGGCGGATAGCGTCCTACGCTACGCCGCCGAGCACATGCCGGAACGCGCGGCAATTCCAAAGCACTGCTTCGTGCTGCCAGCCATGCCGAAGACGGCGGTCGGCAAGATCCAGAAGAACCTGCTGCGCGTCGATGCCATCGAGCGGATGTTCCGCGCCGCGCTCGACGGCATCGGCCGAGTCGCAGAGGTGCAGGCGACGGACCGGGGTAGCCGCGGCTTCTTCGTGGAGATCCGCGTGCCGACGCATGACGCCGACGATGCGGCCCTGGCCGGCGCGCTGCGCTGCTTCACCATTCCCTATGCGGTCCGACATATCGAAGGAGTCTGACGATGAGCCGGCCCATCGGCCGAAGAACAGCCGGCAGGTGGCTGTTCGCCAGCACCGACTGGGCAAGGTTCGCCCGCGTCATCGGCGATCGCCGATGACGCCTGACCGGTCGACGTCCGGCCATCGATCGTATTCATCAAAAAGAGGAATCGCCGTGTCTACAAACTACAAGGCGCCCGTCGACGACTATGTCTTCCTGTTGCACGACGTGATCGCGCCCACCGTGCCACACGCGCTGGGTGACATGGCGCGCGATGAAACGCGCCAGGTGCTCGAACAGGCCGCACACTTCTTCGAGAAGGTCTGGGCGCCCCTGGACGGCCCCGGGGACGGAGAAGGCTGTCACTTCGACAACGGCGCGGTCAGGACGCCGTCCGGCTACCCGGCCGGATACGCTGCGCTGTGCGAGGCGGGCTGGAACCGGGTCTCGGTCCCGGAGGCATCTGGCGGCGCTGGCCTGCCGGAGGGGATCGACCAGGCCGTGCGTGAGTTCTCCGCGTCGGCCTGCAATTCGCTCGGCCTCTACGCGATACTGACCGCCGGCGCGCATGCGACGGTCCGCCGCACCGGCGAGCCGTGGATGCTGGAGCACGTCGTCCCGGCGATGGTGGAGGGTCGCTGGGCCGGCACGATGTGCCTGACCGAACCGCATTGCGGGACCGACCTGCGGCTGATGAAGACGCGTGCGGTGTCGCAGCCTGACGGTAGCTGGCGCCTCAGCGGCACCAAGATCTTCATCTCAGGTGGCGACCAGGATCTGACCGAGAACGTCATCCACCTCGTGCTGGCGAAGGTCCCGGGCGAGGATGGACGTATCCGCGACGACCTGTCGACGGTCCGGCTTTTCCTGGTACCCAAGCGTGAGGTGGACCCCGATAGCGGCACGCTGGGCGGATCGAACGGCGTCGTCGTGGCCGGGATCGAGCACAAGATGGGTCTGAGGGGGAGCGCGACCTGCACCTTGTCATTCGAGCATGCGCTGGCCTATCCGCTGCGGGAGTCGAGCCAGCCGGGCGGCGTGCAACGCAAGTCGTCGGCTGGCATGAGCGGCATGTTCGACATGATGAATTCGGCGCGCCTCGTCACCGGGTTGCAGGCGTTGTCGTCGGCAAGCCGCGCCTACGGTCATGCGGCCAACTACGCCCGCGAGCGGCTCGCCGGCCGGGCCGCCAAGGCGGAGGATCGTACAGGCGGCACGGCGGACCCGATCGTGATTCACCCAGACGTGCGCCGGCTGCTGCTGAAGCAGGCGTCCTTCCTCGAAGCCGCCCGTGCCCTCGCGCTTCACGTGACGGCGCTGCTCGACGAACCCGACGAAGCGCTGCGCGCCAGCCGGAGCGCGATCGGCAGCCTGCTGACGCCGGTCGTCAAGGCATTCTTCAGCGACCGCGCCTTCGAGTCGGCCAACGACGCCATGCAATTGATGGGCGGGCACGGCTATATCCGCAACAACGGCGTCGAGCAACTCGTGCGCGACTGTCGCATCTTCCAGCTCTATGAGGGGGCCAACGGCGTGCAGGCGCTGGATCTCGTGCTGCGCAAGCTGCCAGCGGGCGGCGGCCGGGCGCTGGCCGGTTTTCTCGACATGGTCGATGCCACCGCATGGGAGGCAGCACAGCGCGACCCGTTGCGCGCGCACGCTGATGTGCTACGGCAAGCCGCGCAGGATATCCGTGCCTGCGCGAAGTGGCTTGCTGACCCGTCTCGCGACCCGTACGACGCCGGCGCCGCTTCCAGCGACTTCCTGGCCATGATGGGTATCGTCGCCTGCGCCTGGATGTGGCTGCGGGTATCGGACGTCGCGCTTGGGCTGCTGCCCGACGCGGAGAACGGGCCTTTCCTGCGTCGCAAGCTGGAACTCGCCCGCTACTGGTTCGAGCGTGAGCTGCCGCTGGTTCCGGCCTTGCGGCAGCGTGTGGAGACGGGCGCAGCCTGCCTGATGGCGCTGCCGGCCGACCAGTTCTGACCAGTCAATATCTTTCCACGAGGAGCTTCGTCGATGAAGACGCAGATCACCGAGTTGTTCGGCATCGAGCACCCCATCATCCAGGGTGGCATGCACTACGTAGGGTTCGCGGAACTGGCCGCCGCGGTGTCGAATGCGGGCGGCCTGGGCATCATCACGGCACTGACGCAGCCGAGTCCCGCCGCCTTGGCCCGTGAGATCAGGCGATGCCGTGAAATGACCGACAAGCCGTTCGCTGTCAATCTGACCTTTCTGCCGTCGCGCAATCCGCCGGACTACCCGGGCTATGTGCGGGCGATTGTCGATGGCGGGGTTCGCATTGTCGAGACGGCCGGCAACAATCCCCAGCAATGGCTGCCGACGCTGCACGAAGCGGGCATCCGGGTCATCCACAAATGCACGTCGGTGCGCCATGCACTGAAGGCCGAGAGTATCGGCTGCGATGCGGTCAGCGTCGACGGCTTCGAATGTGGCGGACATCCGGGCGAGGACGACGTCCCCAACTTCATTCTGCTCCCCCGCGCCGCGGATGAACTCAGGGTGCCCTTTGTCGCTTCGGGCGGGATGGCAGACGGCCGCTCGCTGGTTGCTGCGCTAGCGATGGGCGCGGCCGGCATCAACATGGGAACCCGCTTCGTCGCGACGGCAGAGGCGCCGGTGCATCGAAAGGTCAAGCAAGCCATCGTTGCGGCAACGGAACTCGATACGCGGCTCGTCATGCGCCCGCTGCGCAATACCGAACGTGTGCTGAACAATGCGGGGGTCGAGCGCCTGCTGGAGAAGGAAAGGAGCCTGGGGGCGGACATCACCTTCTCAGACATCGTCGAGGAGGTCGGCGGTGTTTATCCGCGCGTGATGCGGGACGGCGACCTCGACGCGGGCGCTTGGTCCTGTGGCATGGTCGCCGGGCTCATCCACGATATTCCCCTGGTCGGAGACCTGATCGACAGGATCATGCACCAGGCGGAGGAGATTGTTGGGACACGACTTCAGGGAATGTTGTCGCGTGGTTAAACATTTGGGAACTCTCAGGGAGACAAGGAAATGCGTGGAATCGTGGCGAGGATCAAGGTGAAGGAGGGCCGGGAGGCCGAGTTCGAAGCGCTGGCGGCCAGCCTGGTCGTGGAGTCCTGCGCGGAAGCAGGGTGCCTTTCGTACGACCTGTGGCGTTCGGAGGAGGCGCGTGAATACGTGTTTGTCGAGCGCTATGTCGACGAGGCGGCAGCTCAGGCGCACGTCAAATCCGATCACTATCGCCGGATCGGCCGCCAGATGGGCGCGCTTATGGATGGTGCGCCGACCGTGCTCCGGCTGGCCGCGATGGAACTTGCTGCCGGCCTGAGCTCGGCTGATCCAGAACTTGCTGGAAGCGGCAGATCTGATGCTGAGCGCTCCAGGCTAACGGAATAGTGGCTCGGCCATTTCGGGGTTGATGACACGAAGGAGCTGGAGTTGGACGTCCTTGAGGCGATCCGGCAATACTTCAACGATGGTGTACGGCCGCCCGAAAAGGCAGCTTAGGGCGGAGTTGCATTCCTTCATCTGATTGGCGTTGTCAACTTGCCGAAGGTGGGACGGCACGACGGCAGCTGCGACGACTGGTCAGAAGGTAGTCGACGGATTTTGGGCGAGTTCGGCGAATTCGCGCCATGCAACGAACCGGGCTTCGAGTTGTTTGCGATAGAGTGAGGCGCGTATCACGTGCCGCTTCAGTGCGAAGTGTTGCCGGATCGGCCCGAAGCACGCGAGAAATTTTTGAGTGCGTTTGGGGTCGCGAAAGCCGCGCATGCGACGCTCGCGTTCGCGCGTCGGCTGGTGGCTGTTCTCCGCCCGGTTGTTCAGCCGGGCGGCCGCTTTTACGAACACGTGCTTCACGCTCACCAACTCCGGAATTTCGGCCTTTGCGGCCGGATAACTGCGCAGTTGATCGGTGACGATCTTGCGCGGCACGGGGCTGGAGCGCAGCACACGCTTGAAGAAACGTTTGGCCGCGGCTTTGTCGCGCCGCTTTTGAAGCAGGATGTCGAGTTCGGCGCCATGCTCGTCGACCGCACGCCACAGGAGGTACGGTTCGCCACGCAGCGCGACGAACATCTCGTCGAGGTGCCACGTGCTACCCGGCTTGCGTCGCGCCGCTTTTACCCGGTGAGCAAAGCCCTTACCAAACTTGTCGCACCAGCATCGGATCGTCTCGTATGTCACGGTCACACCGCGTTCGAAGAGCAGCTCCTCGATGTCGCGCAAGCTCAATTGAAAGCGGAAATACCAGCGAACTGCGTGGCTGATGACCGCTGCCGGGAACCGATGACCGTGGTAAAGCGATTTTGCTTTTTTCATCACGCCATCTTACGCGACCGGCCCAACAACCTGACAACGCCCTTGGAACAAGTCGTTATCGCGGCCGGATGGGAAGGCCTGACGTGGACGGCCCACACCGGGATGACGAACTCGCTCGTAGGCTTCGGCAACGTGATCAAGCCGACAACAGCGCAACCCGCGGCGCAGGGCTTTCGCTTCCTATGCACCACATCAGGCACGACCGGATCGCAAGAACCTACTTGGAATACCACGATCGGCAGCACGACGCGTAATGACGGTACCGTCGTGTGGACCTGCCTCGGCAGATCGCCAACATACGGCGCGGTCATCCTCGACGATCCCGCAAACGCTCGTCAGAATGGGACGACGACTGACAACACGTCGAACGTCGTAACCGCCATCTACAATATCCCAGTCAGCACTACTCAGATTGTGGAAGTTACGATCGCAGGCAATCAGACCTCCGGAACGGGCTCTCCCGACTCCTACATTGAGCGTAGACGTATCGCTGTTCGATGTGACGCCTCCGGTAACCTGACCACGGTTCTTGCCGACGGAAACACAGGGGCGGGGCTATTTAAGCAGGCCAATGCGAACGGAACCGCTTGGTCAGCAAACCTAAATCCGGTCAACGGAAGCGCGGCGCTTGGAGGCATGGTGCAGGTTCGTATGACCGGCGACACTGGTAAAACGATTCACTGGTCGGTGTGCGGCGGCAACCCCGGTTCGTTTGGTGTGAGCTGAGGCCTTATCGCGTCGCCTGCGTGGCCCTGTAGCTGGTCCCCGTGGAACGGAACGATTTCGAAAGCGGTCATGCGTCACCAAGAGGGCCCGCGCTCGTTAGTGGGTGAGATCGCACTTGCCGGCATGACGATGCCCACTTCGCCGAGCACCGGCCGGCTGTTGCGGTAGTAGGCAGGAAGATGCGGCCGTTGGCCTGATCGAGTTTGATCTGCTTGGATCTGGCTCCTAAATGATCGGGCGTCCGATGGCGTGACCAGATACATACGCCCCAATTCGCCCTGAAAGCATCCAAAGCTACCGGTGTGATCGCGCCGAAGGCTGGAAGAAACAGCACGGCATAGCCGGCGACAGCCAAGCCTCCAAGCACCCAAACCGGAAGCGCCCGCAAAGCGGTCAGAATGGGACCCACGGCACCGGCTGCGTCTGGCATCGAAAAATTCCTTCGCCCCAAAAAGGACCAATGTACGAGCTGCTGTAGCAGCTCGCCGTCGGCCATGAATGATTACCCAGCGAACATGGTTAATCCAACATTTCATCGGGCCATAGCTGCGCCCCGTGCAACACCCGCAGGATGCGCACTGTTTCCCCCGTGATCCGATAGGCCGCGATATACGGTGTTCGGCTTATGACCAGTTCGCGAGTACCTTCGATGCGCCCCGGACGGCCAGTCTCGGGAAACTGCAGTAGCTGCCTGACTTGCACACGGATCCGATCATCCACGACGACGGCCGCATATGGACTGTCCTCTTCGATGTAGTCAAAAATCGCGTCGCGATCCTCTATTGCGAAAGCGGACCATTCAAGCCTCACGCGTCACCTTCGCCGGCTTTGCGAAGGGCCGCGGCGCGGCGCTTGGCGAAATGAGCTTCGACTTCATCGTCCGAGGTAGCGGGGCGCGGGTCGTCCAATGCTTCCTGCACCTTCGCGCGGAACCAGGCGTCATGTACGGCCGGGTCGGTCGCAAAGGCGAACGGCAACGCACCTTCATTGGCAACGCGCGTCAGGAGGATTCGCACGGCATCCGAGACAGTCAGTCCCATGTTGTCGAGCACCGCAGCCGCGCGCTCTTTCAGCGCGGGGTCGATGCGTGTTTGCACTAATGCAGTCGCAGCCATGACGATTACTCCTATGTGTAGCTCCAGATTCCACATTGTAATTCATTTGAATTACATTGGGTGTCACTATTCACAAAACGGGGAGGTCAATCGTGACACATCACGCCTCACCGGCGCCTGGCGATCCACGTTCGAGCAGCTCATCAAAATCGAGCGCGATGCGTGCGGTCAGGGGTGGACACAGTATTCGGACGAGAACGTACGTTAGCTGCGCCGCACAATCAATCGAATCAATGACTTTGATGTGGGCGACGACTCTCGACCGAATTTCTGAAAGCAGAGCTTGCGCCCAGCCTTATGGGACCGTGCTCTGCGGACCTCTGGCGTACGCGAAATTCCGAATTCTGACGGCACCCCAACCTGCACCCTACCGCATCGCGCGGCTCACAGGCAAACCCAAGGCAAACCTGACGCTGGCCGACGTCAGCGCGGCGCCGGCGCCCTGTCCTTGCCCGCAAGGTCCCGGGTTGCCGGCGACGACCGGAAAGCGCCGCGCAGCAGAATCGCCACATCTGATAACTGGAGTAATCACGAAATGGCGATTTGGCTGGCCTGTCTGTGGGAGCGGCACGACGGTGCGGCGAACCCGCGCGCACGGCACGCCTGCAATGGGCGGATTCAGAAGGGACGTTTCCGCATTCGAGCGCGACGGCCGGTGCGACGGCGGCCGCATCCAACGCCGGCCTGACGCGCTCGCCCGCTGGGCCGGGCGCGCGCTCACGCGCACCGCAGCGCAATCCGCACGGGCCCGGCGCACGACGTTGCCCGCGCGCCGGCGGCCGCGGCCTGCGGCCGGCACCGGCCGTTGGCGCCCTCTTCCACGCCTGTCCAGAAACGAAGGCCCGGATAGCTCTGACTTTGCGGGCCTTCATTTACACCATTTTTTGCGTTTTTTTCTTATGCTCCGCAAGTCCTCGTCCTAAGGAACGGGTGGGGTCGGTGCCCGCCCGTGGCGTGGCGCGGCGCGGCTGAAAAGCCCCGCCGCGTGCCGACGCAGTGACTATCATGTAGATGTGGTCCGTGCTAGCGACACGCGACCGCAAAACGGGGCAAGGCGGGGCTGGCGGGAGACTGGCCGCCCGTCCTTGCTCCGCCAGAACCGGGTCCGCGAAGGTGCGGGCCATTTTTTTGGGCTACTGTAATGGTGATAAGTCGTATGATCACCATTACGTTTAATGCGTTAAAATAAGGGCAGGGCGCTTTACGCCCCTTCCGATATTAGAATTTGGATATTTCCGCCCATCCCTCCGCCACGTGAAAATCAGCCGCCCATGGGTGTCCTGCTATGTCAGCCACACGGGCCTCCAGCAAGGGTTACAGACGGATTTCAGGGTGGGACGCGCTTAGAAATGGCGCGCTTCCGACGTACCGCAGAATTACTGGCGATTATGCGAATAATCGCAAATTTCCGGTCTGAATCGTTACGGTTATGACGTAATAGCACCGTCGGCCTTCGCGCGTTCGAAAACCTGATTTTCACGTGGCGGGGGATGGGCGGAAATAGCCTGCTTCGTGGTCGCACGACAAGCATTTAGCGACGGCCAGGCCAAGTGGACAGAACGAACATTCAGCCCCGAGTCAGCAGCTTAAGGATCCGATCGTCGTGCTTTACATGGAGTGCGTCGACAATGCGCACGGCGTCGGCGGCGGGATGGGTTGGGTTGAACAGGAAGTTGTGGGCGAAGGGAACGACCACGCTCGGCACCTTTAACACGGCGCTCGTTTCCGTCTGCAACCACTCCGTGCCGGCGCCGCGTGACCAGTCCAGATTTTGCCGCCAGTCGTCCCGGACATCGGCGTCCGCGATCTCAGCGACTGGAACGTCATCGTCCACATCGACGCGCAACAGTTGATAGCCGTCAGGCAACTGGCCGACGCTAGCGATCTCCATATGGACGAGAATCTCGAGGAGGGCCAGCGCCGGGTGTTCGGCCAGGTAGACGATGGGCTGTCCCGCAAAATGCCATCGCCCCGGAGCGCGAAGCCCACCTATACCTCTCAGATCCGCGTAGTTGCTTATTCTCCAAAGGATCATCAGGCGAAGTAACCTTCGTCGATCTGGACAAGGGCTTCCTCTACGAGACGTGCCCCGTGCTCGGTGCTAGCCATATCGAGTGCCGACTTTCCGCCAAAGCGCGCCTGATCGTTCCTGAGCCAGGTCATTGCTTTGTCCAGGTCACCGAAGGTCGACGTGGCTTGAGCGAGAATCTTCGCGAGCCGAATCGCCTTGTCGGACTCGTCGATTGATAGTCGCTCGTGATGCTGGCGCCGATGTGTCAGCGTGCGTCGCGGGATGATGAAGGAGAGCTCGTCCACCTTTAGGCCACGCTCTGACAGCCGGTCGATCACTGTAACGTCCACACGGGCGTTCGCTATCTCCGCGAGATCTGCGCCGGACTGAATCCGGGCGTCGAGCAGTTGCTCCAGCACGTTGAACTCCGCCCGTCGAGGATCGGCTGCGCCAGTCGGTTTAAACGAAACGATTGTCATGGAGCCTCCTTCGGCAATATGCCCATACATTATAGGCGTTTTGCCGACTCGTTGACCAGTAGCCCTCGAATGTGCCGTCAACCGCTTCGACCCACGTGATTTTCTTGAAATCTGCCCAATCGCTGTATATATTTAACGGCTATCCTGTTAGCACCACAATTTCGGATTGCGGGCGTATGGGCGCTTGGTGGGAGTGGGTTTTCGGGTCACCGCCTTGTAGGTGACCGGTTCAGTCATGACAGCCTGTTCGAGCAGGCGATAGAAAAGCAGACCGCGGGATCGCGCCGTGCGGCGATTGAAACGGAAAACGAACTCATCAAGATAGTAGTCGAGCTGGATCGGCTTGACCGCGCCCTGATGTGTCCCGAGGAGCCAGCGCTTCAGCAACGACGCTACGCGATGCACGCCTGGCAG